>NZ_AP022600.1:5105629-5411259 GCF_010725885.1 Mycolicibacterium tokaiense
GCCCCGGGATCGTCGGCAACACCCTGGTCTACCTCGATGTCAGCCATCAGACGCTGGAGTACTCCCGGTGGCTCGCACCCGTCATCGGCGCCTTGGCGGACCGCACCCTGGATCGAGAAGGTGATCGTGTCCCACGCTGACAGCGCCAACCGCACCGTGGAACGGCACACGAGTGACGCGCAGAGGGCGCGGTTTCGTCCGGACATCGAGGGGCTGCGTGCCGTCGCCGTGCTCGCCGTCGTACTCTTCCACGCCCAGATCCCCGGCCTCGACGGCGGATTCATCGGCGTCGACGTCTTCTTCGTCATCTCCGGATTCCTCATCACCGGCCTACTCTGGCGCGAGACATCCACCACCGGCACCGTCCGACTACGCACCTTCTACGGCGCCCGCGCCCGCCGCCTCCTGCCCGCAGCAGCCCTCGTCGGCATCATCACCCTCATCACCGCCGCCGCCCTGCTGCCACTCGGCCAGGCCAGGGCGGTCATGGGCGACGGCATCGCCAGCGCGCTCTACGTCAGCAACCTCTGGTTCATCCTCGCCGATGTCAGTTACTTCGATGCCGCAGGCCATCTGCCCCCGTCACCGTTCCAGCACTACTGGTCCCTCGGCGTGGAAGAACAGTTCTATCTGGTGTGGGCACCGATCTTCTTGGTCATTGCGTGGGTGATCCGCCGCCGGAACCGGTCCCGACGGCTGCGCGCGGATCTCAGTCCCTCGCCGCGGCCCTATTTCGTGGTTCTCGTGGTGATCGCCTCGGTGTCCTTCGGGCTGTCGCTGCTGATCACCTACGTCATGCCCGCTGTTGCGTTCTTCTCCCTGCCCACCCGGGCGTGGCAGCTGGCGGTCGGCGGGATACTGGCCCTGACCGCCACCCGGTGGCGTGGTCTGCCACACCGGGGTGCGGTGACGCTCGGCTGGTTCGGCCTCGTGCTCATCCTGCTGGCCTGCACGCTGCTCAGCGAAGCGACGCTCTACCCCGGTGTTGCGGCACTGTTGCCCACCCTGGGCGCCGCGCTGGTGATCGCCGCCGGGTGCGCCCTCCCCGAGCAGGGGTGCGGACGCCTGTTGGGGCTGGCACCGATGCGGGCCCTGGGCCGGGTCTCCTACTCCTGGTACCTCTGGCATTGGCCGGTGCTCATTTTCGCACCGCTGCTGATGGGCCATCCGCTCGGCATTGTGGAGAGCTCGACTGCGGCGCTGCTGTCCCTGGGCTTGGCCGCCCTCACCCTGCGGTATGTGGAGAACCCCGTGCGGTACGCCCCTGGTATCCGCGACTCCAGTGGGCGCAGCCTGGGTTTGGGCGCGGCCGCCACCGCGGCCACGGTGTGCGTGGGCGTCGGCCTGCTGGCCGTCATACCCACGCCGGTGGGCCGCGGTGCGCCTGCCACGCCCGTAGTGCTCGCCGCTGCGCCGGCTCCGGCCGGCTCGGATCTCGCTGCCTACGACGCCGCGGTCACCCGGGCGTTCGCTCAGATGCAGGGTGCGGTGGCCGCGTCTGCCGAAGTGCGCGCTGTTCCGGCCAACCTGCAACCGTCACTGGCCGACGCCCCGGAACAGAAGCAGGCGATGGCGTTCAACGGGTGCGTGGTGAGCTTCTTCGCGGACGCGTTACCCGAATGCGCCACGGGCGAGGACGGTTCGACGACCACCGTGGCGTTGTTCGGCGATTCCCATGCGGCCATGCTGGTGCCGGCTTTCCGGCAGATCACCGGAGAGCGCCACTGGCGCCTGGAAACTCTGTCCAAAGCGGGCTGCCCACCCATCGACGTGCCCATCGACAATGTGTTCGCCCGGCTGGCCGAACAACTCCAGGGCTGTGGCCGCTGGCGCGAACAGGCGATCGCCCGGCTGCGCGCCGATCCGCCCGACCTGGTGGTGGTGAGTCTGTGGCGGCAGTACAGCACCGGTAGCGCCAGCAACTGGACCCCCGGTTTCGTCCCCTACGACCCGGCGTGGCTGGCCGGCCTGACCGACCTGGTCCACCAACTCCGCGACACCGGCACACAAGTCCTGGTCCTCGGCCCCATCCCCGACCCCCAATCCATCGTCCCCGTCTGCCTTTCCGGCCACCTCGACGACGCCCGAGCCTGCGCCCCCACCCGAACCACCGCCGTCAACCACACCGGCATCACCGCAGAAACCCTCGCCACCGAACACGGCGGCGGCCACTACGCCGACCTCACCGACCTCTTCTGCACCGCCGACATCTGCCCCACCATCATCGGCAACACCCTCGTCTACCTCGATTGGAGCCACCTCACGCTGGAGTTCGCCGGATTGATCGCACCTGCACTCGGTGCGCTGACCGACCGCGCTCTCGTCGATGGCTGACACCGGCGGGTTTCGTCCGGACATCGAGGGGCTGCGTGCCGTCGCCGTGCTCGCCGTCGTACTCTTCCACGCCCAGATCCCCGGCCTCGACGGCGGATTCATCGGCGTCGACGTCTTCTTCGTCATCTCCGGATTCCTCATCACCGGCCTACTCTGGCGCGAGACCTCCACCACCGGCACCGTCCGACTACGCACCTTCTACGGCGCCCGCGCCCGCCGCCTCCTGCCCGCAGCAGCCCTCGTCGGCATCATCACCCTCATCACCGCCGCCGCCCTGCTGCCCCCGCTACCGGCACGTACCACCATCGGCGACGGGATCGCCAGCGCGCTCTACGTCAGCAATTACCGGTTCATCCTGCAGGGGGTCGATTACTCCGCCCCCACCGTGACACCCTCGGCGTTTCAACACTATTGGTCCCTCGGCGTGGAGGAACAGTTCTACGCGGTGTGGCCGGTGCTGATGATCGCCGTCGCCTGGTGGGTCCGGCGGCGCCGCGGCCCCCTCGGACCGAGCCGCTCCGCACGTCCCTACCTGGTGACCCTGGCCGTGATCGCGGTGGCCTCCTGTGCATTGGCCCTGCTGGCCTCCCACTGGGCGCCGTTCGTGGCGTTCTTCTCGTTGCCCACGCGCGCCTGGCAGCTGGCCATCGGCGGCATGATCGCCCTGACGGCGCTGCAGTGGCGCCGCCTGCCGAGCGGTGCGGCCACCGTGATCGGTTGCGGTGGACTGTTGTTGATCGGACTGGCCTGTACGTTGTTCGATGAGACCACGCTCTACCCCGGTGCGGCAGCGCTGGTACCCACCCTCGGTACCGCCGCGGTCATCGCCGCCGGGTGCGCCCAACCGGGTCGGGGCGCGGGCCGCCTGCTGGGAGCGGCCGGCATGCGGGCCATCGGCCGCCTCTCCTATTCCTGGTACCTCTGGCACTGGCCCATCCTGGTCTTCGCCCCCCTGGTCCTGGGGCACGCCCTGGATCTGGGCGCCCGGCTCGCCGCCGCACTGCTGTCCGCGCTGCTGGCCGCCCTGACGCTGCGCTACGTCGAGAATCCGCTGAGGTTCGCGACCTCGGTGCGCACGTCCTCCTGGCGCAGTGTGAGCCTCGGGATGGTGTCCACCGCGTCGGTGGTGGCCGTCGGCGCAGGGCTGCTGATCGCTGTTCCGGCGCCGGCCGGCCGGGGCGCACCCATCACACCGATCACCCTCGCCGCTGCCCCGGTGCCGGCCGGGTCTGCCCCCGACGTGTATGACCGCGCCGTGGAACAGACCTTCGCCGCGGTGCAGACCGCCGTGCGGGCTGCCGCGGACCTCACCGCGGTGCCGTCCAACCTGCAGCCGCCGCTCGCCGGGGCCGAGGACCAACTCGATGACGTCTTCCGTAACGGGTGTCTGCGCAGTGCCTGGCAGGTCGAACAACCCGACTGCGCCAGTGGTGATCTCGACTCCGACACCTCCATAGTCGTGCTCGGCGACTCCAACTCCGCGATGTGGAACCCCGCGTTTCGCGCATTGGCGCCGGCACGCGGCTGGCGCCTGCAGATGATGGGCAAGGCCGGGTGCCCGATGATGGACCTGCCGATCCGCAGCCCGCAGCTGCATCGGGAGTACACCGAATGCGCCCGCTGGCGCAGCGGTGTGCTGGCCCGTCTGCAGGCCGAGCCGCCCGACCTGGTGGTGGTGAGCATGTGGCGGGGTTACGGCTCGGACGGCTACCCCGCAGGAGTGCAGTCGTATGACGCGGCGTGGCTGGCGAGCCTGACCGAGCTGGTCCGCCAACTCCGCGACACCGGCACACAGGTCCTGGTCCTCGGCCCCATCCCCGACCCCCAATCCATCGTCCCCGTCTGCCTTTCCGGCCACCTCGACGACGCCCGAGCCTGCGCCCCCACCCGAACCACCGCCGTCAACCACACCGGCATCACCGCAGAAACCCTCGCCACCGAACACGGCGGCGGCCACTACGCCGACCTCACCGACCTCTTCTGCACCGCCGACATCTGCCCCACCATCATCGGCAACACCCTCGTCTACCGGGACCGCTCACACCTGACGGTCGAATACGCCCGGTTGCTGGCGCCTGCCCTGGGCGCACTGACCGACCGCACACTCGCACACACCTGAGGAGAGTCGCACTGTGCCGATATCCGTACTGATCACCGGCGGAGCAGGATTCATCGGCTCCGCGCTGGCCCACCGACTGGTGCAGGCAGGCTACGACGTGACCGTCCTCGATGTTCTGCACCCCCAGGTGCACGGTGCGGAACTCGCGCTGACGTTGCCGCCCTCGGCGCGGTTGCTCACCGGCGACGTCACGCACGCACCCGACCTTGACGCCATCCTGCGGTTGGTCAAACCCGATCAGGTGGTGCATCTGGCAGCCGAGACCGGCACCGCCCAGTCGCTGTCGCAGGCAAGCCGCCACGGTGCGGTCAATGTGGTGGGCACCACGCAGCTGCTGGATGCGCTGGGCCGCACCGCTCATGTCCCCCGGCACCTGGTGCTCGCGTCGTCGCGGGCGGTGTACGGGGAGGGCACCTGGATAGCCGACGGCGAGGTGTTCTACCCCCGGCCCCGCACCCACGCGCAACTGGTGGCAGGTCAGTGGGATCCGGTGAGCCCCAACGGCAGGCCGGCTCACCCCCGTGCGAGCCGCGCAGGCCACACCGAGCCCCGCCCCACCAGCATCTACGCCGCCACCAAGCTCGCCCAGGAGCACATCATGGCAGCCTGGGCAGCCGCCCATGACACCGCCTTCAGCATCCTGCGACTGCAGAACGTCTACGGGCCCGGGCAGTCGTTGACCAACTCCTACACCGGGATCATCGCGCTGTTCGCGCGGCTGGCGCGCGAACAGCACACCGTGGAGGTCTACGAAGACGGCTGCATCGTCAGGGATTTCGTCTACATCGAGGATGTGGCGGACGCGTTGTTCGCAGCAGTACAGCGTCCACCGACAGGCCAGGACCGATGCGTCGACATCGGGTCCGGCACCCCGACCACCATCGACCAGGTGGCGCGCAAGATCGCCGGGCTCTGCGCGGCACCCGAGCCCGTTGTGGTGGGCAGGTTCCGCGACGGCGACGTCCGGGCAGCCCGGTGCGACATCGGTTCCGCCATGGACCAGCTCGACTGGTCGCCCAAGTGGACCCTGGATGACGGGCTGGCCGCTCTGCTGCGCTGGATCGACGAACGCCCGGCGCCGCAGCGAACCTAGGACGTGTCGCCGCCCTCGAGGTACCACGGGTTCTGCCGAGCCCATTCGATGGTGCGGCGCAGCCCCTCCTCGAGGTCCACCTCGAGCCGCCAGCCCAGTTCTGATTGTGCCTTGGCGGAATCCGGTACCCGACGCGGAATGTCCTCGTAGCGCGCGCCGTAACGCTCTGCGGTGTCGAACGCCACCGCAGCAGAGACGGTGTCCACATCGGCGATCTTGATGGCCAGCTCCACAGCGTCGCGCATGGTGGTCTCCACCATGCTCCCGATGTTGAACACCTGACCGATCCCGATGTCGCTGTCGGCCGCCATCAACGTGCCCGCCACCGCATCGTCGACGTAGGTGAAGCAGCGGGTCTGATCACCGGAGTCGTAGAGGAACGGCTGCCTGCCGTTGAGGATGCGGTGAATGCTCTTGGAGATGACGAAGATCGGATTCTGACGCGGACCGTAGACATTGAAGAAACGCACCACGGTGACCGGCAACCCACAGGTGTCGTGCATGGCGAACACCATGTGCTCGGCCATCGCCTTGCTGGTGCTGTAACTCCAACGGGCCGTCCTGGTCGAGCCCAGTACGCGGTCGTCGTCCTCACCCCACGGGGTCGCGGGGTTCTTGCCGTAGACCTCTGAGGTACTGGTGAACACCACCCGCGCACCATGTCGGTGCGCTGCCTCCAGGACATTTCGGGTCCCGGTCACGCTGACGTCGACCACGCGCAGCGGATCCTCGACGTAGCGGTTGACCCCTACCACCGAGGCCAGGTGGTAGATCGTGTCCACATCGTCGGACACGGCCGCCGCAAGCGCATTACTGTCAGTGACATCACCCTGGATGAACCGGAATGCCGGATACCGGTCGAAGTCGATGCTGCTGTCCCGGGTGTTCTTCGCGTAGTCGAACACCGTCACGGTATCCCCGCGCTTCAGCAGCGCGGCAACCAGATGTGAACCGACGAATCCGTAACCACCGGTTACGACAACTTTGGCCATATGAGCTCTTCCACTGTTGGGTGAGGATGGTGGGTGGTGGTGGCGGGTAAGGATTCTGCCGACTAGCGGCCGATCCCCTTGTAGACGAATCCGGCCGCCCGCACGGCCGCCGGGTCGAAACTGTTCCGCCCGTCCAGGAACACGCTGCCCGGTGCTGCAAGATCTGCCATCCGCACCAGTGGAATCTGGTGGAACTGCCGATGTCCAGCCAGCACCACGACGGCGTCGGCATCCTTGACTGCCGACTCGATGTCCACCGTCAGCGGGATGGTCGTGACGCTGTGAGCCTCCTGCTCGGGAACCCAGGGATCGTGCACCGTCAACTGGCACCCGGACTGCTCGAGCAGTTCCAGCACGAACCTCGTGGGTGTCAGCCTGCAGTCGCCGGTGTTGTTCTTGAATGCAATTCCCAGTACCGCGATCTTGCTGTGCTGCAGTGTTTTGCCCTGGTCTGCGAGCAGCTCGGTCAGCAGCCCGAATGTATAGGCCGGCATGGTGTCGTTGACGGTCCGCGACGTCCGCGGGATCGCCAGGTCGAGACCCACCGAGGCGCCGAGGTGGTTGACGAACCACGGATCCTTGGTCAGGCAGTAGCCGCCCACGCCCATACTGGGCCGCAGGATGTTGGCTTCCCGCCCACCCTTGGGCATGGTGTTGGCCGCCTCGATCACCTGCAGGGCGTCCATGCCCAAGCGATCACACACCTTGGCCAGTTCGTTGGCGAGCGCGACATTGAGGTCCACCCAGAGGTTGTCGGCCAGCTTCACCATCTCGGCGGTGCGCGGATCATCGACGATGACGGATTCGACGCCCAGCGCATGCCGCCACAGCGTCGCGCAGGCGCGCGCACTGCGTTCATCGACGGCGCCGACCACCACCGGGATCGACGTGAGCTCCTGTATCGCTTGCCCTTCGGCCAGTCGCTCGGGGCAGAATGCCAGCCCGAAGTCGATGCCCGCCCGCAGCCCGGAGACCTCTTCGAGGATCGGCAGGAACAGCTTCTCCGTCGTGTCCGGCGGAACCGTGCTCTTGAGGATGATCAGGTGCCCGGTACGGACGTGCTGGGCCACGGCTCGGGCCGCCGAGGTGATGTCGTCGACGATCGGTTCGTAGTCGGGCCCCAACGGCGTGCCGACGGTGACGATCACGAAGTCGTTGTCCGCGATCACACTGAAATCATCGGTAGCGCTGAGCCGTCCGACGCGGACGCTGTCGGCCACCAGGTCGCCGAGGCCGGGCTCCGGGACGGTACTGCGGCCCTCGTTGATCTGATCCACGACATGGCGCCGCACGTCGATTCCGGTCACCGGCCAGCCGCGCTCCGCGAGCACCGCCCCGATGACGGTGCCGATGTAGCCGAATCCGACCACCGCGATACCCGACCGCATTCCGCGAACCAGGAGATCGACTTCGGCGTCGCTGCGCCCGAACACACCATCAGCCACCACGGACCAGCCCCTTCAGCCATACGCTTGACGACACCCGAGCCCCGGGTCCCCCGACCTGGCCCGTCGCGAGTCTAGGACACCTCGCAGCTCCACAACCCGGAATCGGCGAGGTTGCCCGGAATGGACTCACCTCGATTCGCCAGCGCGTGCAGTCGTTTTCGGCACGGCCGCTCGGGCGGGACAAACGGACGGTTCACGTCCGATATCGCCAACCGCGTCCGCTGCCGCCGCGTCCGCTGCTAGCCTGCGGCAGTGTTATGGCACCGTGAGAAACACACCTCCCGCACCTCGGGGCGCACGCCCCTGGCGCTGCGACGTGAAGGCCCCGCCTCGCGCGCCCCGAGAGACGTCGCGACCATTCGCCACATGGCGTCCACCACATTCATGTCGGTGAAGAGATTGGTGAATTCCGGTCTCGCCATTTTCCTCTACCAGCCCACCGGGAACGAGGCCGAGGAATATCACAAGTGGTACTACAACACCTTTGTCTGGAACAAAACCAGCTGGCTGGGCGTCGACTGCTGGAAATCGGTGGCCGACATGTGGAATTACCAGGAGATCCTCTGGGAACTGAAGCCCTCGCTGATCATCGAATTCGGTTCCAACCGCGGCGGGTCGGCGCTGTTCTTCGCCCATGTGGTGCAGCGGATGGGTCACCCGTTCACCGTCTTGTCCGTCGACATCAATCACCGTGCGCTCGACCCCGCCGTGCTCGACGACCCCAATATCGTGTTCGTCGAGTCCTCGTCGGTGGACGCGGGCGTCGTCGACCACATCCAACGGCTCAAAGCCGAGTTCCCCGGCCCCATCTTCGCCATTCTCGACAGCGATCACAGCAAAGAGCACGTCTTGGCGGAGATGACCATGTTGCGCCCGCTGCTGACACGCGGCGACTATCTGCTGGTCGAAGACTCGTGTGTGAACGGACACCCGATCCTGCCGGGTTGGGGGCCCGGCCCGTACGAGGCGATCGAAGCTTACGAAGACGAGTTCCCCGGTGACTACATCCACGACGTGGGGCGGGAGGAGAAGTTCGGTTGGACGTTCGCGCCCAACGGATTCCTGATCCGCACCTAGCGATCCAGGGCGCCGCAACTGACGTGCGCGTACTCCTCGACGCGATCGGCGGCCGCCACCGCACTCCCTGACACGGTCGACATCTGCCGCGCCACCGCACCGGCCCGGGTGACGTATCCGGGGTCCAGGGCCTTGTGCAGGTCTGCGGTCAGAGTCTTCTCCGTGGTGGCCGAGAAGCGCCTTCCCACACCTGCCTTGAGCCGCCTGAGGTTGGCGGCGAAGCTCGGTTGGTCCGGCAGCGTCCAGAGGACCACCTGCGGCACGCCCGCCCGCAGGCATGCTGCGGCGGTGCCCGCACCGCCGTGGTGCACCACCGCGCGGCACAGTGGGAAGATCGTCGCGTAGTTCACCGGACCCACCACCAGGACATGCTCATCGGGTGCGACGTCACCGAAATCGGAGCCGCCCGCGCCGACCACGGCCCGCAGGCCGAGTCGGGCACAGACCCGCGCGATCATGGCGATCGTCTGCTGCGGCGACTGTAGGGGCACGCTCCCGAATCCGAAGAACACCGGCGCGCTCCCCTGGGCGATCCAGGCGGACACCCGCTCGTCGGCACCGGTGGGCGTGGCCAGCGCCAACGCGCCGACGAACGGCCTGCGGGCCGGCCTTCGACTGTTGTGCGGCGCCCACTCTGCTGTCAGGCCAGGGAAGCAGAACGCGTCGTACGCCTGGATCTCCAGCGACCCGCGTCGCGCAATCCGCTGCGATGCGGGACAGGTGGCGGCGGCCAGACCCAACGTGCGGCGCTGAGCGTCCTCGGCGGCACGCGTACCCCGCCAGGCCGCCCAGTCGTTGAGCTGCATCGCCAGCCGGCTCAGCGCCGCAGGAAGCGGAGGCAGCAGCCGCCCATGCGCCCGGGCCGGGAAGTAGTGCAGCGTCACCAGCGGAATTTCGTGGGCTTCGGCGACATTGGCGGCGGGCTGTTCGAAAATGAGCCCGGTGATCAGAACGTCGGCACCATCGACCAAGGACGACAGCGTGTCGGTCATATCGCTCCAGCACCGCGAGGCAAATTCTGCGGTCTCACGCGCCATTCGAGACAATTGCCGGAATTTCCACGGGGTGCGGAAATACATCGTCCAATATTCTCGCTGCGCGTCCATGCTCACTCGTGAATCAAGACCACACGCCACCGCGGTCAGACCCGCATTCTCGGCGAACTCGACGAGATTCGGCGGCACCGCGACCAGCACGTCGTGCCCGCGTCCCTTCAGCTCACGCGCCAGCACCACAGCGGGCTCCACGTCACCGCGACTGCCGTAACTCACCAGCACGAATCGCATCGCCTCACCTGCCTTCTCCCCGCAGAACTGCACCAGGAGACAGAATGGCACGGCACGTGATCCCGGAGGCCGAAAACGCCGTTGCCGGCCAGGCTTTCCCGCCGTTCACCCGTGCCGCGACTGCAGCGGCGCAATGATATATTTCGAATTGCCCAGGCCGCCTCGAGCTTTGGGTCATCATCCGCTGAGGAGCTCGACTGTGGCCGACGGCGAAGCACGCGCACACGACGACGCCCGACGCATCGAGTGGGACGTCATCGTGGTGGGCACCGGGATGGGCGGTTCGGCCCTGGGCCATCAGCTGGCGCGCAGGGGCAAGAAGGTGTTGTTCGTCGAGAAGGGCCGCTCGGCGCTGCCCGGCTCGCCGGGAACCATCCGGGCGCGCATACCCGAGGTCGCGGAGCCGGCCGCTGCGCGTTCAGCACAGGCCTACCTCGAGGCGCTCGCCCGGGGCGGCCGGTGCACCGACGAGGTGCAGGACATCTCTGGCCGGTTCGCCAAGACATTCGTGCCGTTCATCGGCAGTGGCACAGGCGGTTCCACGGCACTCTACGGGATGGTGTGCGAAAGGTTCTTCGCCCGTGACTTCACACCGCGGCAGAATTTCGACGACGCCGGTGCGTCCACGGTGCCTGAGGCGTGGCCGGTCAGCTACGACGAGATGGCACCCTGGTACAGCGCGGCGGAGAAGCTGCTGCGAGTGCGCGGACAACGCGACCCCTTGCGGCCGGAGATCGCCGGTCTCGACCTTCCTGCAGCACCGGCATTTTCGGCGGACAATCAGCCGCTGGTCGACCATCTCACCGAGCGCGGCCTGCACCCCTACCATCTGCCGATGGCCTGCGACTACACCCCCGATTGCGCCACCTGTCAGACGTACCTGTGCGACCGGGCCTGCAAGAACGATGCCGGACGCATCTTCCTGGAGCCGGCGATGGCTGAACATGGGGCCCGGGTGCTCACCGAATGCCGCGTCGTGGGTCTCGAAGCCGACGGCAGACGGGTACGGCGGTTGGTCTGCGAAACCCGCTTCGGCAGATTGGAACTCACCGCCACGGTGGTGGTGTTGGCGGCAGGTGCATTGGCGACACCGGCGCTGCTGCTGAATTCGCGGTCGGGTGACTGGCCGAACGGGCTCGCGAACGGTTCGGACTGGGTGGGACGCAACCTGATGCGCCATCTGCTGGATCCCATCGAGGTCTGGCCCAGCCCGGACCGTGTTATCACGGCCGCCAACAAGGAGATCGGTCTCAACGACCTGTATTTCACCGACGGCCAGAAGCTGGGCACCGTGCAGTCTTTCGGGGCGTTGCCGCCGATGGAGTGGCTGACCAACCGTCCCGGTTGGCAGGGCCGGGCGCTGCGTTCGCTGAGTCCGGCGGTCCGTCGGGTCTACGATCGAGTCTTCACCGGCGGGCTGGTGCTGGCGGCGATGATGGAGGATCTGCCGTACCTGGACAATCGGGTGCTGGCTCCAGAGGCCTCCGGTGTCGACGGCCGGCAACGCATGAGGATCCGATATCACCTGCACAGCAATGACATCGAACGTCACCGTCTGTTCCTTCGCCGGTTCAAGGACATGCTTCGACCGTTTCGGACCCTGCGGTTGGGCACCGGGAAGGACAACTCCAATCTCGGTCACGTCTGTGGAACCTGCCGATTCGGCAGCGACCCGAAGACCAGCGTGTTGGATCCGTTCAACCGCACCCATGAACTCGACAATCTCTATGTTGTGGACTCGTCGTTCTTTCCGTCCAGCGCCGGTCTGAATCCGAGTCTCACGGTGGCGGCCAACGCCCTGCGGGTGGCCGACCACGTCAACGAGGCCTTCTTCCCCACCTGACCACGGCACCCGGTCGAGAGCGGTCAGGCGCCGGGCCCGCCATCGCCGCCGGAACCGCCGCTACCGCCGCTACCGCCGAACTGGCCCGACCCTGCCTTTCCGGCCTGCCCGGACTGGCCCCCGCCGCCGGCCGTCCCGGCGCTGCTCTCTCCGCCACTGCCACCGGCGGCGCCGGTTCCACCACCCCCGCCCTGGCCGGCACCACCGGTGGTTCCCCGGACACCGGAGGATCCGAACAGCCCGCCGCTGCCTGCGGCACCGGCCTTTCCACCGTTTCCGCCGTTGCCGCCGTCCCCGCCCCGGCCGCCGTCGCCACCATCTCCGCCGGATGCCGCCACTGCGCCCTTGCCGGTGCCCGCTCCACCGGTGCCACCGCCACCCCCGGTGCCGCCGATGGCACCCGATCCGCCGTTGCCACCAGTGCCGCCGTCACCGCCGTTGCCGCCCTGCCCGCCGAACAGGCCGGCCCGGCCGCCACGTCCACCACTGCCGCCGTCACCACCGGTGCCCCCGTTGGCGCCCACGCCGCCATCGCCGCCGTTGCCGCCGCTGCCCCCGACCGAGTTGGCGCCCCAGGCGATCCCGCCGTTGCCGCCCCGGCCGCCGGTTGCGCCCGTACTGCCGGTTCCGCCGTCGCCGCCGGCCCCTCCGGTGGCAACCCCGTCGGTCCTGGAGAAGGTGAACGCAGATCCGCCGGCCCCACCGTTGCCGCCGGGACCTCCCAGTCCACCTGCGCCGCCGTCACCGCCACGACCGCCTGTCGCGTTGCCGTCGAAACTCGTGACCCACGCGCCGGTGCCCCCCGTGCCTCCGCCGGGAATCTCGATACAACAGATGGTGCCGAACGGGTAGGCCCCGCCGGCCTGACCCGTGCCACCGGGATCACCGGACTGGTTACCGTAATCGGCGACGGACGTGCCGTTGCTTCCGGTCTGGGCCCGGGTGGTGTTGGGGGGTTCGGGGTTGACGGCGTTCTGGCCCGCCAGGCCCGTCTGCCCCCTGCCGCCGTTACCGCCGTTGCCGAAGATCACACCCCCGTCGCCGCCGTTGCCACCGGCTTGGCCCAGGGCCACTGCATCACTGCCGTTTCCACCGTTACCGATGAGTCCGGCGTGGCCCCCGCTTCCGCCGTTGGCGCCGTTGCCTCCGTTACCCCAGAGCAATCCGCCGTTTCCGCCGTTGCAGGCCCGCCCAACGCAGTCCGCGGCGGCGTCCAGCCCATCGCCGAACAGTCCCAGGAACGGGCCCGCCGGAGCTCCGCTGCTGACCACGGTGGTCCGCGATGGGGCGTGATCCCCATAGGTCAGGCCACCGGCAACACAATCGGAGTCGGCGGCCGGTGAGCAGTCGCGCGGCGGGGCCGCCAAGGCCGTCGTGGCGAACAGCACCCCCGCGCCCACTGCAGCCCCCGACAGGCCGGTCACGATCAGCAGACGGGTCACGACGGGTGACGCTGATGCCGATGTTGTGGCGATGACCATCAACCATGCCCTTTCACGGACAGCGTTTGGCCCACCCCGCCGGTGCCGGGTGCGTGCACACGGATTCCATAACTGTCCGTAACGTTATTATCATCCGCGAGCATGAATTTCTAGCAAATCACACCGAGGAATTCGGCCTGGGGTCGTCCCGTCGTCGCTGACGTGGACGGATGTCGTGCGGTCAGGCCGGAACGCGGACGGGCAGGCCCGCCGCCCGGTACATGGCATCGATCACGGACATGTTCTCGACGGAATCTTCGGGTGGGGTCAACGTCGGGGTCGCGCCCGCCACCGCCGCAGCGAAGGCATCGAGCTGATAACGGTAGCTGGGTCGCCGCGGAAAACGCTCCACCCGGCGACCGGCAGCAGTCCGGACCGAGAGGCGATGGAATAGCTGGGGTGTCACCGGATTGAGCACGGCCATGTCACCGCGGTCGCCGGTCACCCGGGCGCTCAGCCGCAACAGCGTCGACGACCACATCGAACACTGCACCCGTCCGGTGTGACCGCCGTCGAACGCCAGGTCGGCGCTCATTGCACGGTCCACGCGCGCATCGTGCATGATCGCCTCAGCGGAGACCACCCGCGGAGTCGACCCGCCGAGGGTGCGCACCAGGTGTACCGCGTAGCACCCCGCGTCCATCGCCGCGCCGCCCGCCAGGTCGTAGTTGTAGCGAATATCCGAGAACATCGGCAGCGGAAAACACATCGCGGCCTGGACCCGGACCAAGGTGCCCAGTTCCCCCGACGCGACGATGTGTTCCATCCTGCGCATCAAGGGGTGGTACCGGTAGTGGAATGCTTCCATCACCACCAGCCCGGTAGCCGACGCCAACGCCGAGATGTCGCGCGCCTCGACAGCATTTGCAGTGAAGGGCTTCTCGCAGAGCACGTGCTTGCCCGCTTCCAGTGCCGCGCGGGTCCATCTCCCGTGCAATCCATTCGGCAACGGGTTGTACACCGCGTCGATGTCCGGGTCGTCGATCAGGGCCTGGTAATCGGCAAGTGCCCGCGGAACGCCGTGACGGTCGGCGAACGTCCGCGCGCGTGCGACGTCTCGTGCAGCCACGGCCTCGACCACCACGTCGGTGGTACCGCGGGCCGGTTTGACGAGCGCCGTCGGGGCTATCCGCGCTGCGCCCAGCACGCCGATGCGGATCGGAGCTGTCATCTGAGCTGACGCAGGCCTATTTGCGCCACAACACACCGGTCCCGTCGATGTCGACGATCTCGGCCGCGATGCCGTGCTTGGCCCGGTAATCGAGAACAGCCTGCTGGCAGGCTTTCACGGCCAGAAAGTCGTCGACGATGCAGAATCCGCCGGTCGAGAGCCTGGGGTACAGCGCTTCGAGGGCCTGGATGGTCGATTCGTACAGGTCACCGTCGAGCCGGAGCACCGAGATCCGTTCGACGGGTGCACTGTGCAGGGTGTCCTTGAACCACCCGGGCAGAAATTGGACCCGCTCATCGAGCAGTCCGTATCGTTCGAAGTTGGCCTTCACCTGCTCTTGCGAGACGCCGAGGATGCCGGCCGCGAAGTCGGCTCTGATCCCTTTGTCTGCCTTGTAATTTGCCGGGTCAGACCGGGGAACTCCCTGGAACGAGTCGGCCACCCACACAGTGCGGCTGTGATCACCGTAGGCGGCCAGCACCGCACGCATCAGGATGCACGCACCCCCGCGCCACACTCCACACTCGATGAGATCACCGGGAACATCGTCCTCGAGCACCGTCTCCACACAGTGCTGCAGGCTGGTCAACCTCTCCATCCCGATCATGGTCTCGGCTTCTGCCGGCCAGTCGAGGCCGAGGTCCCGAGCGCTGCGGTCCGATGTGGTGGCACCCCGCAACAGCGGAGTCAACGTGTTCACGGTCTTGAGCAGAAGGCGGCGGCGCAGCGGCCACTCCGAGGGAACCCGCTCGTGCATACCGTACCGGGTGAGGTTGCGCCGAAGCAGATCCAGATAGAGCGACCTGACGTCGTGATCGGTAATCGTCACCTTCACCTCTGTGTTCGACTCGTGCGGTCCCCGGTGGCCGCAGCGGCGCTGAGTCTAGACAGCTCGGTGCCGCGGTTTGATGTGTTTGGTCAGATCATGGCGGGATCGGACTCGAATTCATCTGTCTCACTCGATGTTTGATGTTTGCGGGAGTAGCGAGTCTTCGACGGGACCGCGCGCCCCGGCGCTGGGGTCCTACTCTGCCGGGAACCGTTGCTGGGCAACCTCGGTGCCAGGGGGGTGACGCTGGGATGTGCGGGCGAAGTCCTCGGCGAGATCGGCCGCGGTGGCGACACTGTCGGCGGCGTCGGTCATCTCGGCGGCCACCGCGCGGGCTCTCATGGTGTACTCCGGACGAAGGATCACTCGCAGGTCCTTCACCAGCGTCTCTTCGGTGGTGGCCGAGAATCTCCGGGTGGCGCCCACCTTCAGGCCTTTGATGGCCGCTCCCCAGATCACCTGAACATCAGCCATCCACAGGATCAGTGTCGGAACACCCGCACGCAGGCTCGCCGCGGTGGTTCCCGCACCACCGTGGTGGACCACCGCCCGGCACGCCGGGAAGATCTGCGCGTAGTTCATCGCCTCGACGACCTTGACATGCCCGTGCTCCGGACCGCCGCTGAAATCGGTCCACCCGGCACACACCAGGGCCCGCTGCCCGAGCCTCCGGGTGGCCGCGGCGATCATCTCGAGCATGTCTGCCGGCGAGGCCACCGGAATACTGCCGAATCCGAAGCAGATCGGCGGCGTGCCCGTGTCGATCCACGTCATCACGTCCTCGTCGGCATCGGTCACGGAACCGAGCGTCAGAGTGCCGACGAACGGCCGGCGCACCCCGGGCTGGGCGGCCCATTCCTTCGCGAGCCCGGGGAAGCACAGATGGTCGTAAGCCTGGATCTCCAGGGAGTCGCGGGCAGCGATCCGGCCGGGCGCCGGACCCGAGGCAGGGGCCAGGCCGAGTTCTCGTCGCTGAACGTTCTCCACGGCGCGCACTCCCCGCCACACGAGCCACTCATAGGCCCTCATCAACGCCCGGATCACCGGCGCAGGCAGAGTCGGTACGAGGTGGCCGTTGACCCGGATCGGGAACCACAGCACGGTGGCCAGCGGGATGTCCCGGTACTCGGCGACATTCGCGGCCAACTCCTGGTAACTCACGCCGGTGACCAGGAGATCGGCTCCCTGGGTGAACATCTGCAGACATTCGCTCATCTCTGCCCAGGCCTGCATGCCCGGCTCCCGTGATCTCCTCAGGTACGCCGCGACGTCGCGGACCTTCCAGAAATTGCGGAAGAGGTAGGCCCAGAAGTCACGGGTGTCCTCCAGCCAGGCCTGGGTGCCGGGACCATAGGCGACGGCCGCCACGCCCCCGTCCTGCGCCGAGGCGATCAGGTCGGGTGGCACCGCCAGGCAGACATCATGACCGCGTCGGGTCAGCTCGCGACCGACGGCGATGCCTGGTTCCACATCGCCGCGGGTGCCGTAGAACGCCAGGATGAATTTCATTATCCGGATGCGCCTTTCACGTGCTCACAACGATCGTCAGGCCCAGGTGCCGGTGCGCCTGTGCACTGCTGCCAGCAGGCCGAGCGACAGGGTCACCACGGCGGGCGGGAGCAGTCGGTTCAGCGCCCGGTAGCGCCGGGCGCCGTCGAACGCAGCACCGAAACCCCGCTCGCCCGCGCGGTACGCGTCGTAGACCGTGTCCAGAACGTCGTGGTCGCAGGGCTCGTCGCGCGCGGCGGCGCTCAGCGCTGCGTACGTGACACCCAGCCAGTCCGTCCCGAACGGTTCGAACACCGGTCCGCTGGCCCGGTGATGACGTAGGTCCGGTTTGAGAAACTCCTCGATGGCCTCGACGTCCTGGCGGTCGAGGTCGATCTCCAGGGTCGCTGAGACCCGCTTGATCTCGGCACGCCAGTCCTGGAGCAGGCTCGAATAGCCGACGAAGACGCGGGGCACGCCACGGGTGTGGCGTTCGGCCAGCAAGGAGTACTTCAACCACCAGGCGCTGACCAGCTCCGGGGAGGAGCCGACGTAAAGCTGTCGACGGGAACGCTTGTGGACCGACCCGATGCACTCCCCCGGGTGACGTACCGCGATGACTGCTGCCACGTCATAGCCCGCACCACGGGCTGCCTCGAACCACAGATCGGACACCGCCGTCAGCTTCGGCTCCTTGATGACCACCACCGGCGCGGCAGGCAAGGTCGACAGGAACGAGCGGATGGCGGCGATGTCGGCGGCGTCGTGGCGCTTCGTGCCCCGTTCGAGGGACAGGTCGTACCCGGAGTTCCCGGACCGGCGCAGGATCGCCTCGTTCAGTGCGATGACCGCGCGCGGTTCCCAATAGCCGCGCGGATTGCTCGATGTGGCCCCCAGCAGATCTGCCGGAAGTGTGGTGCCGCACAACGACAACACCCGGGTCAGCGCCGACGTACCCGACCTGCCGAAACCAATCACGAACAGGACGGTTGGGCGGTCGCCGACCCCGGTTCGCTCACCAGGTTGCCCCAGAGCCATGTGTCAGGACACCTTTCGCAGCACTCCCGGGTCATTCAACCATTAGCTTGATCTGCATATTGGTGCATTTGGTGGATACTGTCGAGCTCCCGGGGAAAATGCGCCGCCCGAGCCGAGCCCGCGTCCCCCTCGCCGCTCCTGGGTACGACCTGGACAACGGGTTGCCGGTGAATCAGCAGAGCAGCAGCACTATTCACCGCATGGGGCGCTCCCGGTGACCGGCCAACAGGCCAAACACGGCCGGCCCGTACGAGGGTCGGTTATCCTGACGCCACACCTCGGCTGCGTCGCCCGAGCTCATATCACGGTCGGAGAATCAGAGTTGCCAGTTCTCGATGCTCGTACTGAAACGGGCCGCCCATCCACCGACAATCGGCTGGCACTGTTGGACCAGGCGTTCTATGAGGGGCACCGGGCGGTCGGGCAGCGCGAGGTCATGCAGGTCGGCTGGCTGTACGAGCGCTCGGTGGACATCGCAGGCTTGAAGAAGTTCCACGCCAATCTGGCCGGTGGGCTGCTCGGCCGCCAGATCGAGCGCTCCCCACTGCCGTTCGGCCGACATCGATGGGTGTGCGACCGTAGGCCGCCTGCTCTGGACCTCGCTACCCGTCCCCGGCCGCGGGCAGAGTTGTGCGACTGGTTCGACGAACGAACGCAGCTGCCGATCGACCCGGAGTCGGGCCCAGGCTGGCGACTGAGTGCCGTTCCCCTCAGCGATGGTGCCACCGCGGTCAGTTTGGTGTTGTCGCACTATGTGATCGACGGGATCGGCGGCGCCGTGGCCGTCACCGAGGCCGTCCTGGGGATGTCTCGAGACCTCGGCTATCCCCGTCCCGGCACCCGCTCCCTGCCCCGCGCGCTGCTCCAGGATGTACACGAAACCATCAGGGAGGCACCCGCTGTGGGACGCGCCTTCCTCGCTGCGGTGAAGGAGGCCCGGCGACGACAGCGTGACAAGGACCGATCGCCGGCCTCGCGCCGACCCGATACGGGACACCCGGGCGACGACACCCGGGTCACTGCGCCCAGTGTGTGGATCCGGCTACCCCTTGATCACTGGAATGCCCGTGCTGCCGAGCTGTCCGGCACCGGCAGCACCTTGGCGGCCGCACTGACCGCGTGGATCGACCGCCGCATGGGCCGCGATCACGGGCCCGCACGGGGTGTGCCGATATTGCTCACGGTCAACGATCGCAGCACCGCCGATGACGCCCGCGCGGTGGCCGTGTCCTTCACCCGGGCGGCTGTCGACCCTGCCGGGGTCACCACCGGCCTCGCCGAAGCACGGTCCGCGGTGCGAGACGCACTGGCCCACTTCAAGGACCATCGTGATGAGACCGCGGACCTCATTGCCCTGACGCCCTTCACGCCGAAACGCGGTTGGCAGCAGCTCATCGACTACGCGCTCACCGATCCCGAATCGCCCGCGTTGTGCTCCAGCCTCGGTGACACCGGGCCTGCCGCCATCCGCCCGGATGGCACGCTGTGTGACGCCGCTTTCGCCCGTGGAGCCAGTCAACACCTCACCCGACGCTGGTTGGAGCGGATCGGTAGCCAACTGCACGTCTACTACGGCACTGCCGCGGAGATCAACCAGGTCGGTATCTACGTGTGCGCCTATCACCCTGGATCGGTGACCTCGCGCGCTCTCCTGCGGGAACTGGCGGCCAAAGCGATCGCCGACTTCGGCCTCACCGCAACGATCGAGTGATACCGGCCGCGGTGTGGTACGTCAAACAACTCCGGATTCCGCGTCCTTGAGCGACTGCTGGGCGAATGCCACGTCCCGCGCGGTGTAGCGGATGAACATCGCCACCCCTGCCAGCAGAGCGGCAACTGCGGCCAGCCACAGCACTCCATAGGTGTAGCCCTGGTCCAGCAAGGCGACGTTGTCAGCGTCGACGGAACCGGCAGCGGCGCCGGAGCCTCGGGTGTGCAGCGTCATCACCACCTGGACAACCACCAGCACCAGCGGTCCTCCGAGGCTTTGCAGCATCACCACGATCGCAGATGCGGGCCCGATCCGATCTGCACCGACGCTGCCGATGAGCGACAGACCGAGCGGAACGTTGATCAGGCCGATGCCGATGGCCCCGATGATGATGGGTAGCAGGAGGTTCGGGAAATACGGCCCGTCACTGCTGAGATTGAGGCCTCCGCACAGTGTGCCTCCGAGGACCATGGCGGCTCCGGTGACCACCAGCGCCCTTGGCGACATCCGCGTGACCAGCCGTGAGGACAGCACCGTTCCGACCGCCATCGCGATCGCGATGGGGATGAAGGCCAGCCCCGCCCGCAGTGGGGGGTAACCCATGATGTTCTGCAGGTACAGCGCAATGAGAACGGTCAGCGTGAATGCCACACCGCTGACCAAGAACATCGCGATGAAGGTGGCCACCCGGTCGCGGTCGACGAACAGGCTGAACGGCACGATCGGGTTGTCGGCGCGCAGTTCCACCACCACGAACGCGATGAACCCGATCAGCGCGACGATGCCGAGAACGAGGGTGGGCGCAGAACGCCACCCGGCCTCCGGGCCCATCGAGAAACCGAACACCGCCGCGGTGAACGTCAGGGTGGCCAACACCGCCCCGGCTGCATCAAGACGCATCCGCTCGCGCTGCGTCTCGTCGAGCATCGTGTAGGCCAGACAGATCACCAGAACACCGATGGGCACGTTGAGGACGAACACCAGCCGCCACGACACCTCCGTGAGAATGCCGCCGAGAACCAGGCCCAGCACCGCACCGATGCTCGCCATCGCGCCGAACACCGCTGTGGCCGCATTGCGCGCCGGCCCCTTGGGAAAAGCTGTGGCCAACAAGGCAGTACACGTCGGCGCAACGATCGCGGCGGCCACACCGTGCAGCAATCGGGCGGCCACCAGGACCTCACCGTTCCACGCGACACTGCACAGCGCCGAAGCCGCCGTGAACAACCCCACCCCGATGATGAAGGTGCGCTTGCGGCCGATGGTGTCACCGAGGCGCCCGCCCAACAGGATCAGGCCGCCGAAGGTGAGCATGTAGGCACTGACCACCCAGGCCCGGGTCGCGTCCGAAAGCCCCAGCTCGCTTTGGATCCGCGGGAGCGCGAACACCACGATGGGCCCGTCCATGGCGGCCACGAGTTGGACGACGCCGATCGCCAGCACCGGGCCGATGAACCCGCGAGACCGCAGCCACGCCGGGAGGACACGTGCCGACCCGTCCAGAGTGGTCGATTCGGCCGCCATGGGGTCACTCTTCTCCGCGCGTTGTGAGCACTGCCGCTCCGGTCAGCGCCTGCCGCCGGGGCATCGAAGGGCGCTGTGCGCGATCACCCTAGCAGCCACTCCGGCCGGCGTGTCAGCGTTCGCCGCTCCGTGTGACCGTTACGTCTGCATCCGTGTGCGTAATGGGAGCAGTGCACTGCACCACGCCCAGCAACATTGCCGTCTTTGCTTGCTGGTGCCGACCGAAAGCCGATGTGCCAGTTCGCGGCGCACCCGTACCGGGCCGTCAACGATAACCACGCGGCTTTACTTCGAGCATTGACGGCCCACTTCACTGCCTGATCGGCGGGTGAAAGCAGTAGTCACTTGTCGGTGCCTCTCCGAAGACTGCCCCACCAGCCCGAGAACCGCTGATCCCAAACCACGCGGTGTTTGCGAAAAACACCATACGGCGGTGGAGTACATGATTGACTCTGGCGTCAATGACGTTCGCACCCTCTGCTGCGCCGGCGCCTGATGGCGCCGGCCCACCCCACGTGGAGCCGACCCGGGCCGACGTGGCCGTCGCGCGCACCTCGGACCATCAGCGCAGCGACCATGTGGCCCCACGGGCGCGCCCCCGGCGGCGCTCACCGGGCGCACTGATGTTCAGCGTCGCGAAGCGACTGTGGATTCCGCTGGTCACGGCGGCGGTCATTGCTGCCGGCGGGTGGGCGGTGTCGCAGCTCCACGGCATCTTCGGGTCCGACAACTCGGTTCCCTACGGAGACACCAGAACCGACGCCGCTCAGCCGGTGATGCCGAAACATCTGCGCTACGAGGTCTTCGGGCCTGCGGGTGCCACCGCCGACATCAGCTTCTTCGACGCCGACGGTGATCCCCGATTCCTCGAGGGGGTGGTTTTGCCCTGGTCGCTCGACTTCCCCATCACGTCGGCGACCGGCGTGGGAAGTGTTGCCGCACAGGGTGACAGCGACAGCATCGGGTGCCGCCTCTGGGTGGACGACACCGTGAAGGCCGAGAAGGTCGAGTACGCAGTCAGCGCCTTCACATCGTGCCTGCTGAAGGCCGCATGACCGATCGTCGTCGTGCCCGGCAGCGGCCCGCGGTCGCCGGGGCCATCCGCCGCTTCGCGGTGCCGATCATCCTGGGTTGGTTGATTGCCGTCACCGCCTTGAGTGTGCTGGTGCCCACCCTCGAGCAGGTTGAGCAACAGCATTCGGTGGCACTCAATCCCACTGACGCCCCGTCCTTCGAGGCGTTTGCCCGCATCACCGAGCATTTTGACGAATCGGCCGCCGGCGGCACCGTGATGATCGTGCTGGAGGGACAGCAAGCGCTGGGCCAGGACGCTCACCAGTTCTACGACAACCTCATTCGACAACTGCACGCCGACACCGAGCACGTCGCCCACATCCAGGATTTCTGGGGAGACGAGCTCACTCGGGGAGCGGCACAGAGTGCCGACGGTAAGGCGGCCTACGTCCAGGTGAGTCTCGCCGACACCGGTGAAGCGAGCGCCAACGAGTCGGTGGCCGCGGTCCGCCAGATCGTCGACCAGACCCCGGCACCGGAGGGCGTCCGGGCCTTCGTCACCGGTCCGTCGGCAATCGGGGCGGACATCGCCGCCAGCGGCAATCGGACGGTCATCCTGATGACCGTCGTCAGCATCGCGGTGATCTTCGTGATGCTGCTGTTGGTGTACCGGTCAGTGGTCACGGTGGTGGTTCTGCTGTTCGTGGTGGGCATCCAGCTGCAGGCCGCCCGGGGCGTCGTCGCTCTGCTCGGGTACCACGATGTCATCGGGCTCACCACCTTTGCCGTCAACCTGCTGGTGTCCCTGTGTATCGCGGCGGGTACGGATTACGGGATCTTCTTCTTCGGCAGGTACCAGGAAGCCCGCGAGGCCGGCGAGGATCGGGAGTCCGCTTTCTACACGACCTTCGGCGGCGTCGCGAAGGTGGTACTGGCATCTGGGCTGACCATCGCAGGCGCCATTGCCTGCTTGAGCTTCACCCGGTTGCCCATGTCCCAGACGCTGGGAATTCCGTGCGCCGTCAGCGTGGTGGTCTCCGTTGCCGTCGCGATCACGCTCTTCCCCGCGGTCCTCGCGGTGGGCGGCCGGTTCGGATTGTTCGAACCCAAACGCAAGGTCAAAGCACGCGGTTGGCGCCGGGTGGGTACCGCCACGGTCCGCTGGCCGGCGCCCATCCTGGCGGCGACCGTCGCCATCACCCTGCTGGGACTGCTGGCACTGCCGGGGTTCACACCCAGCTACAACGACCAGCAATACCTGCCCACCGACATCCCCGCCAACCAGGGCATGGAGGCCGCCGCCCGGCACTTCCCGCGGTCGGCCATGATGGCGCCGGAGATCCTGCTGATCGAGACCGACCATGATCTGCGCAATCCCGCCGACTTCCTGGTGCTCAACAAACTGGCGAAGGCGGTGCTGGCGGTGCCGGGCATCTCGGGTGTCCAGGCGGTGACCAGACCGGAGGGCACCCCGATCGCCCAGTCCACCATCCCCTACATGCTGAGCATGCAACAGGCTGGCCTGCAACAGTATTCGCAGTTCCAGAAGAAGCGCATGGACGACATGCAGCAGCAGGCCGAGATGATGACCGAGATGATCGGGATCATGAAGCACATGTACGGCCTGATGCAGCAACTGATCGGGACCACCCACGACATGGTGGCCAAAGCCAAAGAGATGCAGGAGATCACGAACGAACTGCGCGACAACGTCGCCGATTTCGAGGACTTCTGGCGGCCGATCCGCAACTACTTCTACTGGGAACCACACTGTTACGACATCCCGCTGTGCTGGTCGCTGCGCAGCATCTTCGACACCATCGACGGCATCGACCGGGTCAGCGGCAAACTCGATGAGCTGATCGACAACCTGGACCGGCTCGACGTGTTGATGCCGCAACTGCTGGTTCAGTTCCCGGAGATGATCGCGATCATGGAGAGCATGCGGACCATGATGCTGACGATGCACAGCACCATGACCGGCATCTTCGGGCAGATGGACGAATCCAACGAGAGCCCGACGGCCATGGCCAAGGCCTTCGACGCCGCGGAGAACGACGATTCGTTTTACGTTCCGCCGCAGGTTTTCCAGAACGAGGACTTCAAGCGGGTGATGAACGTCTTCCTGTCCCCCGACGGCACGGCCATGCGCATGCTGATCTCGCAGAAAGGTGACCCCGCCTCAGCCGAGGGAATCGCGCGGGTGCCGGCCATCAAGAGCGCTGCCGAGGAGGCGCTCAAGGGCACCCCTCTCGAAGGCTCCGCGATCTATCTGACCGGTACGGCGGCCATCACCGAAGACATCGTGATGGGCGCCAAGTACGACCTGCTGATCGCCGTGGTCTCGGCCATCTGTCTGATTTTCATCGTGATGCTGATCATGACCAAGAGCTTTGTCGCCGCGGTGATCATCGTCGGCACCGTGCTGACGTCGCTCGGTGCGGCGTTCGGGGTGTCGGTGTTCGTATGGCAGTACGTCCTGGGCATCGACATACATTGGGCCGTGCTGGTGATGGCCGTGATCATCCTGCTGGCTGTCGGTTCCGACTACAACCTGTTGCTGGTCGCCCGGATCAAAGACGAACTGCACGCGGGGATCAACACCGCGATCATCCGTGCCATGGGCGGTACCGGGAAGGTGGTCACCACCGCCGGGCTGGTGTTCGCGGCCACCATGGCCTCGATGATGGTCAGTGATCTCACCAGCATCGGCCAGCTGGGTACCACCATCGGGCTCGGTCTGTTGTTCGACACCTTGGTCGTGCGGGCACTGATGACCCCGTCGATTGCGGCGCTGCTGGGCCGCTGGTTCTGGTGGCCCCAACAGGTCCGCCCACGCCCGGCCAGTGCGCTGCTGCGGCCCACCGGGCCTCGCCCCTTGGTGCGCGCGCTGTTGCAGAGCCAGCGGCCCTGACCGGTGGCTGTCGGGAACGGGGGACACCAGCGCCCGCGGGCGGGCGGGTACGTCCGTGGGCTGTCGGTCCTGGTGATACTCGGGTGGACCGCAGTGACCCTGCTCCTGACGTTCGCGATCCCGTCCCTCGAGCAGGTCAGTCGCGAGCAGTCCGTCCCGATGAGCCCGAAGGACGCGCCGTCGGTGCAGGCCATGACGCGGATGGGCGCCGTCTTCGGCGAATCCAGCTCTGACAGTACGGCGATGATCGTCCTGGAGGGAGAACAACCCCTCGGTGACGCCACGCGTCCGTACTACGACCAGCTGATCCGCGACCTGCGCAACGACCCCCGGCACGTCGAACACGTGCAGGATCTCTGGAGCGACCGACTGACCGCCGCGGGCGCACAGAGCCCGGACGGCAAGGCGGTCTATGTGCAGGTCAACCTGGTCGGCGACAACGGCACCACCATCGGCCAGGAATCCGCCGCCGCGATCCGGGACATCGTCGACCGAACGCCGGCGCCACCCGGGGTGCAGACCTTCGTCACCGGACCCGGCGCGTTGGTGGGCGACATGCAGCATGCCGGCGAGCGTTCCATCCTGAAGATGACGCTGATCGGCGCAGTCATCATCTTCGCGGTGCTGATGGTGGTGTATCGCTCGGTGATCACCGTGGTGGTGCTCTTGATCACCGTCGGCATCGAATTGTTCGCCGCTCGCGGCCTGGTCGCCTACCTCGGTCACCACGATCTGGTGCTGCTGTCCACGTTCGCAGTCAATCTCCTTGTCGCGCTGGCCATGGCAGCGGGAACCGACTACGGCATCTTCTTCTTCGGCAGATACCAGGAGGCCCGCCAATCCGGACAAGATCCTGAGACGGCGCTGTCCACCACGTTCCGGGGCGTGGCGCCGGTGGTGCTCGGCTCGGGGCTGACCATTGCCGGCGCACTGCTGTGTCTGA
Source organism: Mycolicibacterium tokaiense (assembly GCF_010725885.1). NCBI lineage: Bacteria > Bacillati > Actinomycetota > Actinomycetes > Mycobacteriales > Mycobacteriaceae > Mycobacterium > Mycolicibacterium tokaiense. The sequence goes on from NZ_AP022600.1 coordinate 5,131,935, forward strand.
GCTTCACCCGCATGCCCATTTTCTCGACCATCGGCGTGCCGTGTGCGGTGGGCATGCTGGTGGCCGTCGTGGTGGCACTCACCCTGTTGCCTGCCGTACTGGCGGTCGGAGGCCGGTTCGGACTGTTCGACCCCACCCGGCGGATCGGCATGCGCCGGTGGCGACGCATCGGCACCGCCATAGTTCGTTGGCCGGCACCGATATTCGCGGCCACCATGGCCGTGACCCTGCTCGGCCTGGTGGCGCTGCCCGGTTACCGGACCAGCTTCGACGACCGTCGCTACATCCCGGCCGACGTCCCGGCCAATCAGGGCTACGCCGCTGCTGACCGGCACTTCTCGCAAGCCCGGATGATGCCCGACATCCTGATGATCGAGAGCGGGCACGACATGCGCAATCCCGAAGACTTCATCGTGTTGCACAAACTCGCCAAGGCTGTTTTCCAGGTACCTGGGGTGTCGCGGGTGCAGGGCATCACCCGCCCCGAGGGGACACCGATCGAGCACACCTCGATCCCGTTCATGATCAGCATGCAGAACGCCGGCCAGCAGCAGATGATGGAGCACATGAAAAAGCGGGTCGACGACCTGCTTGCGCAGGCCGATCTCATCGGCCGGCAGGTCGCGATCACCAAGCGGATGTACGACATCCAACGTCAGGTCACGGAGCTGACGCACAATTCGATCGTGGGCACCAAGGACATGACCGCAATCATGGGTGAGCTACGCGACAGCATCGCGAACTTCGACGATTTCTTCCGGCCTCTGCGCAACTACCTCTATTGGGAGCCGCACTGCGTCAACATCCCGATCTGCTGGTCCCTACGAAGCATTTTCGATTCGATCGACGGTGTCGATGTCCTGACATCCAAGATGGACGAGTTGGTGGTCGAACTCGATGCGATGGACCAGTTGCTTCCCCAACTGCTCGATGTGATGCCGCGTCTGATCGCCAACATGGAATCCATGCACCGCATGATGCTGACCATGCACAGCACCATGTCCGGCATCTTCGAGGTGATGAACGATTCCACCCAGGACACCACCGCGATGGGCATGGCGTTCGACGAGGCCAAGAACGACGATTCGTTCTACCTACCGCCTGAGGTGTTCCAGAATCCCGACTTCCAGAAGGCCATGGCGTCCTTCCTGTCCCCGGACGGCAAGGCGGCGCGCTTCATCATCTCCCACAAAGGTGATCCCGGTGCGCCGGAGGCGTTGGCGCGAATCGATGAGATCACGGCCGCCGCCGAGGAGGCGCTCAAGACCACGCCGCTGCGGGACGCCGACATCTACATCGCCGGCAGCGCATCGACTTTCAAGGATCTGCAGGAAGGCTCCCAATGGGACCTGTGGATCGCCGCCGTCAGCGCGCTCTGCCTGATCTTCCTGATCATGCTGTTCCTGACCAGGAGCTTCATCGCGGCTCTGGTGATCGTGGGAACGGTGGCCCTGTCCCTGGGCTCCTCGTTCGGGCTGGCTGTGCTGATCTGGCAACACATTCTGGGCATCAACCTGCACTGGATGGTGCTGCCGATGGCGGTGATCGTCCTGCTCGGAGTGGGATCCGATTACAACCTGCTGCTGGTCTCGCGGATGAAGGAAGAGATCGCGGCAGGCATCAACACCGGCATCATCCGCGCCATGGGCGGCACCGGCAAGGTTGTGACGAATGCCGGGCTGGTATTCGCTTTCACCATGGCGGCCATGGTGTTCAGTGACCTGCGGATCATCGGTCAGGTGGGCACCACCATCGGCATCGGGCTCCTGTTCGACACTCTGGTGGTGCGGGCGTTTCTCACCCCGTCGATCGCAGCGCTGCTGGGCCGGTGGTTCTGGTGGCCGCAACTGGTGCGGCCCCGGCCGGCCAGCCAGATGCTGCGCGCGGTCGGTCCGCGTCCGCTGGTGCGAGAGTTGTTGCTGCCCGACAACCGCGACCCGGACACCATCGAGATGGCCGGGCCGCGAGTCTGATTCAGACGATGATGCGCACGCCCATCCCGGTGGTGTCGTAGATACACAGGTCGTCGACCCAGAATGCACCCTTGAAGACGATCAGTGTGCCGGCGTCATCGCTTGCGGTGGCGAGGATCTCGATCTCCGACCGGGTTCGCTTGTTGGTGGGGACCACCTGCCCGCGGAACCTCCAGTTGAACGACTGCCCCACAGCCACCGGCTCGAACACCGACCCCTCGCCGGCGAGGCCTGCCAGGCGCGCCGTGGCCCGGGCGGCCTGTTGCATGGCCTCGAGCCCCAGAGAACCCGGCTGGACCGGGTCCTGGAAGAAGTGCGCCTTGAAGAACCAGGCCTCGGGATGTACGTCGTACTCGGCAACCAGCCGCCCCAAGCCGGCCTCGCCCCCGCCCGGCCAGAATTTCAGCCGGTCGATCACCTGAAGTCGATTCTGCGCCAACTCCGGAGATCCGCCGAGTTCGCCATAGCCCATCGTCACCGGAGCGGTGACCGACAACGCCTGCAGCGCGCCGGGTGCCACCCGCAGACCCACCTGGTTCTTCAGCGCCTCGGGGCTGAAGAAACCGAAGGCCGTCTTCATCGTCATCACCACGTCGACGCCCTGCGTGCACACCACATCGAAGAAGACGATCGTCGATCCTCCGCCCTCGGCAAAGCGGGTCAGAGTCGATGTGACCTTCAGGGTGCCCACACCGGCGGCTTTGTGCAGGACCACATCGTTGCCGTCGAGGTTGCGGAACACCACGTCGTCGGAGCGGTTGGCGGCGAATCCCATGTAGGACGACAACCAGCCACAGGGCTGCAGCAGGATCTCGATCAGGACCGACAGCGGCACGGCGCCACAGCGACCGTCGGCAAAATACCATTCGGCCTCCGGCACATCATATTCCGCGACCACGGTACCGCCGGGAGTGGGGATGCCGGGCGGGCAGTCGATGCTGCTGATGCGCGACACGAAGTGGTACGGCTCGTCGGGCAGGCGTGGTGCGCGGCGGGTGCCGTCGAACGGTGCGTACAACGCACCGAAGGCATCCGATGGCTTGCCGCGCGCACAGGCGAGCAGCGCGCCGTGATCGCCGCGCACATCCTTGCCGTTGGCCAGGATGTGCGCCGGCCCGGGGGCCTGCGGCATCGGCCAGTCCGGGACCAACCGCATCCCGAACCGCCGGCAGTGGAACACCTTGAACCCGTCGCTGCGGCACAACAGGGCGGCGTACACCGTGGGTGTCGGACCGTCGATGATCTCCTCGATGAACACCTCGTAGTCCAGGTGATGGTCCCAGTCCGGGATCACCTGCCCACGGCACACGAAGCGTGCCAGTTCGTCCGGGACCGGCTCGAAGCGCCAACCGTCACGCTCGACGGTGAACCCGTAGGCGGCCATGGCGAACGACAGTGCCTGCGTGGCGGCGTCGGCCATCAGGGTGCCCGGCATACACGGATCGTTCTTGAAGTGGCCGTCGTAGAACCAGGCATCCGTGGGCACTTCGGAAGTGGCGCGCAGGTAACCGCGCCCCCACGGGCCGCCGTGGGGGTCGAACTCGGCAATCTCGTCGAACAGGCGCAGGCGTCCCCCGGGGGTGGCCGGCGTCCGGGTGTGGGCCGCGGCTCGCTCGAATCCGGCACCGAAACAGGCATACGCGCGCCCGTCGACAAACGCGTCGAGGTCGGCGCGGCCGAACGAGGTCTTGGTGGTGACACACGGCGGCTCGTCGCGCCGCGACCCCTCCCGCGGGGCGTCGGTGTCGGCATTCCACAACACGCCGTCGGACTGGGCCAGTTCGTCATCGGAGAAGAAGCCGGCCTGGCCGTTGCGGACGGAGATCATCAGCCGGTCACCGATGTAGCAGTCGTAGTGGAAGAAGAACAACCGGGTGTCACCGGTTGTGGCGTGACCGTCGATGTGGATGTCGTACCGCAGGGTGTCACCGGCACGTGGCAGCTCCCCCATGAACGTCAGATCACACCCGAGCAGGCGGTAGACACGCTCGCTGCGGTTGGAGAAGTCGGCGCCCAGCCAGGATGCCAACAGCAGATCGGCCTGACCGGATTCGATGACCACGCCCGGCGACATCCGCCCGTTGTGCATGTACCACGCCGCAGGATCCACGTCGGTCTCGGTGACGATCCGGCCGGTACCCATCGTGCCCGGCTCACCCTCGATGCTCATCACCCGGTCGGCCAGCAACAGCGGCGGTTCGGGCATCCGGACCAGGCGGGGATACCGATCGAGTTCGGCGAAGCCCGGCCCGAACACCTCCGAAATCGCGCCACTGGCCAGCGTTTCCAGTTGAGCCCTGTTCCACAGCGGCGCCGGCGGGACCGGGTGGGCCGCTGGCGGCGAGGCAATGGGCGCCGCGGCTACCGGCGGCACCACGGGCGGTGCCGGGACATCGGGCGGTGGCGCACTGCGCCCCGTCGCCATGGCCACCATCTCGGCGCGCATGGCCAGGAAATCCTGGTGCGCCCGGGCCTGCCGTTCGACGAAGTGAGCCTGTGCCGCGCCGGCGGCGGTCACCAGGTTCAACGCAGCAGCCATCCGGTCACCGAGTGCGGCGGGCGCGGCGGGGCGTTGGTGGACCACCACCTCAGCGGTGGGCAGCGCCACGGGGGTCGGCTGGGCCGGGGCAGGCGGCATGGCTTGGATGAGGGCGGGGTCCGGTGCCGGCATCGTGTCCTTCTGGGATGTCTCGGGCACGGAGACGATGTCCGGCCAGTGTGCGGGCACTGTGATGGCGCGGCCCGGTTGTGATGTGGAGGCGGAGAGCTCACGCAACCGCGCCATCCGAGCGTCCACGGCATCCACATCGACCTCGACGCCGTGCACCCACAACGTGGACACACTCTCGGCCAGCGCGCGCAGACCGCGGCGCTCCTGCGAATCCAGTGCGACGGCGACGTGGGGACGGTCGCCGAGGATCTTTCCGACCGCGGCGGTCAGGATGCCGCGCGGGCCGTGCTCGACGAACACCCGCACACCGTCGTGCCACGCCTGCAGCACAGTGGCGGGAAAATCGATGGGTTCCAACGCCTGCCGCGTGATGGCGTCGGCTGCAGTGTCCGCGGTGGGCGCGTACGCCCGGTTGTGCGCATTACTGTAGAACCGCACTCCGGGTGCCTCGTGGGTCCGGCGCCGGTGGATGCGCCGCCAGGTGTCCGCAAACGGGGCCATCGCGCTGCAGTGGATCACCATGTCCAGTCCCAGCGGGATGGCCACCGCACCCTCGGTCGCCTCGATGACGCGGCGGCAAGCCGCCGGGTCCCCGCCGATCACGCAGTCGTCGGGTGCCTGCACGATGGTCATGTAGGCGCGGTCCTCGGTGGACAGCGCCGCCTCGACCTGCGCCTTGGGAGCGGTGATCCGCCAGCACTCCCAGGGTGCCGGTCGGTCACCCAGGCCCCAATCCGCAGCCGCCACCGCGCATCTGCCGGTCAACTGGTCGCCGTACATCCCGGAGGCCTCGATCTCGGCCAGCATCTCCTCGAGATCCCGCCAAACCCCGAAAGCCAGCATGGCGTTGGTCTCCCCCGACGAGAGCCCGATCGCCGCGGTCGGGTTGAGGCCGAGCACGGCACGGGAGAACTCCGCGTGCGACTGGCAGACCACGGCGCATCCGGTCAGTTGTGCGCGCGGGTCCAGAGTCGTGACGTCGGCGCCGTACATCGCGGCCGCAAGGTCACCGACCCCGGGGAGGCGGGCGGCCAGCGCGTCGCCGATCTCGGGCCACGCCAGCAGCAGATCGCGTCCGGCACCCGGGTAGGCCGCAGCCGCGCCGGTGAAGCTGAAGGCCAGCTCACCGGCGATGGGCCCATCGGCGAATGCCACGCCGGGTCCGCTCGGAACCTGCCCGGCATCGAGTTGGTGCACCACCATCTGCCGCTGGGTGTCCAGCGTCGAAGTCCGTTCTGCGACCAGCGAACATCGCACGGGACCGGTCCCACCGGGGTTCCCGGCAACAAGCCGCCCGCGCAATTCCCGACGGTCGGCTGCGGCGTAGCGCTCGATCATCGGCACCGCCGCGACCGTCCAGGGTTGCGGCGCGTCCACCGCGGTCAGGGTGACGCCATCGGTGCGACCGCCGATCGACTCGATGGAGACGTGTGAGCGGACGCCACCGGGCGCCGGTTGCGCTCCCGCGCTGTCCACCCGAACCCGCGATCGCAGGGCCACCGCCCTGGCGGCGACCTCCACGGCCGCGCCGGCGGCGTGCGTGCGACCGAAGCGCTCGGCAGCGGTGTTGGTCTCGGCGCCGGCGGAGTCACCCGCGGTGTCCAGGACCGCGATGATGGGGTCGCCGGCCGCCTCCGCATCGGCTCGCCGTTTCAGGACGAACGCCACCGCGGCGTCCCCCGGCTCCGCACCGGCACCGGTCTGCACCGCCTCGGCAGCGCTCTGATGCGCACGCTCGCAACACATGTCGACGGCGCCCGCAACCACGGCGTCGAGTTCCCCGCTGTGCAGTGCCCGCGCTGCGATACGCAAGGCGGTGACCGCGGACAACTCCTCGCTGGACACGGTGAAGCCGAATCCGCGGAAATCGCGCTGTGCGTGGATGCGGTTGGCCGGGATGTTCGGCATGGTGCCCACCACGGCGTCCGCGGTCAGCTGCGGCGCGGAATCGGTGTTGGCGAGCAGCCAGCCGTCATCGTCGGCGTGCACCACACGCAGACGCTGTCGGGCGATGGTGGCATCACAGCCCATCCCGACGATCACCCCGGTGCGCTCCGGATCCGTCGTCACCTGTGAAAGGGCCTGAGCCGCTGCAGCCAGCATGGCGGTCTGTTGGCTGAGGCTGGCATGCAGTTCCACGGGCGGAAAGCCCAGCCCGGCGAGGTCGAGGGATACCGACTGCATCGGTGTGGCTGCCGCCGGGGTGCCCAGCGCGCGCCGCCGGAAGGATTCGGCGTCGGCCGCGTCTCCGGTCAGCACGCCCAGACCGCAGACCACGATGTCGCCGCGAAACAGGCGCGTGGGTGCGCACGCACGCCGAGTGGGTGCATGGCTTTCCACGATCAGGTGGGCGTTGTTGCCACCGAATCCGAAATTGCTGACCGCCGCCCGGGTGAGGGGGCCGTCCCAGGCCGCGGCGGTGGTCGACAGCTGGTAGGGCGTATCGCCCAGCGCGCGGATCGGGTTGTCGCACAGCACAGGTGGCGTGGTACCGGCCTGCATGGCCGACAGCACGTTGATGAGGCTGGCGGCGCCGGAGACGGTGATGGTGTGGCCGAGATTGCCCTTGAGCGCGCCCAGCCTCAGCGGCACCTCACCGTAGGTCGACATGATGCTCTCGAGTTCGGTCGCATCCCCGAGAGGGGTACCGGTGGCGTGGCAGTCGACATAGTCGATGTCCGACGGTCCCAGACCCGCCTGCTCCAGCGCAGCAGACATTGCACGCGCCTGCCCGGACACGGCGGGGGCCAGGAATCCGCTCTGCCTGCCGTCATTGGACAGCCCGATTCCGGTGATGACGCCGAGGATCTGGTCACCGCGCCGCTGGGCGTCGACCACCGTGCGCAGAGCCACCAGGGCGGCACCCGCGGAGGGCACCAGGCCGTCGGCCGCGGCGTGGAACGGACGGGAGCGACCGGATGGGCTCAGCGCCTGCAGAGACGTGAAGCCGAGATGCAGGAACAGGTCGTCGGCACCGTTGATCCCGCCGGCCAACATCAGGTCGGCGGCGCCGTCATGCAGCGCGTCGCACGCGAGCTTGATCGCGTACAGCGACGACGCGCACGCCGCGTCCAGTGCGAACGCCGGACCGGTCATCTGCATCGCGCCGGCCACCAGCTGCACCGGCAGGCCGGAGTTGAATCGGTTGCGTGGATCGACGTCACCTTCGCCGGACCACACGCTTTCGACGAACGCCGTGGCCGATGCGCTCGGGTAGGACAGGTTGCCCACGATCAGCCCGGTACCGGGCTCGGCCACCGGGCTGTCGAGCGCCCGCTGGGCGCAATAGGCCAGCCAGTGCACCAGAGGATCCAGCTGCGCGAAGCCCGGTATGGGCAAGGTGATCCCGGCCAGGTCAGCATCAGCAGCGATGTACCCGCCGGTGGCCGAGGCGACACGCAGTCCGGCGGTGCGACTGGCCTGCAACGCAGCGGGATCCACCCCCCGCCAGTGGTCCCGCGGCGTTGGTGACAGCAGGCTCTGACCGGCGAGTGTGGCACGGAACAGCGCCTCGGGTGAGGTGGCTCCGGGCAGGACGCAGCTGCGCCCGACGATGGCGACGGGTTCGAAATCGCTCACGCCGAGCTGTCCGCCCCGCTGCCGGCGACGTAGAACTCCACCGCGGCGAGTTCGGCCACCAACTGTCCGTCGCCGGACTCCAGCACGATGTCGAAGTCGACCTGCTTGTCGCTGACCGGGTACGCGGCGAGGCGACACCGCAGTGCGGAAGCCGCATCGACCGGCCGGTGCAGGACCGCGCGCCCGATGCGCACCGGCAACACCAGTGGCCGTCCGTGCACACCTGACCAGAGGATGCCCAGCTGCAGCCCACCGTCCACCGCAGCTGCGTCGATCGCCCAATTGTGCTGTGGCCAGCCCAGTTCGTGCAGTCCCTTGACCGTGGCGGTCCCGCCACCGGGCCCAACGGTGCCGAGTTGGTCGAGGGCGGCGAAACGCGGTCCGTGGAACAACCGGTCGGTGTAGGCCTGCGCCACGCTCATCGGCCAGTCGGCCCCGGACGTCTCGGGCACGAACAACCTGGGCACCGCGCTGTCCTCGGGAACCACCGCGGCACGATAGCGCTTGCGTCCCTCGCCGTCGGTGACGGTGACGGTGTAGGCCGGCCCGGCGGGTTCGAAATCCAATGTCAGTTCCTGCTTCTCGCGATCGGCGAAGGTCACCCCCGAGAGCACCTGGAAGTCCTGCACCACACACCGCTCACCGGCGAGCAGGCCTTCGGCTGCGCGCAGCATGGCATCCACCACCATCACCACGGGCACCACCACGCGGCCACGGACCTGGTGATCCACCAGCATCGGCAGGATCTCGGTCGAGACGTCCCAGTCCAGGCGGGCGGTCCGCAGCCGTGGCTGCGCGGGTGCGGCCACCACGATCGCGGTGGCCGGTGATCGGCGCAGTGCATGGTCGGCGAAGAACTGAGCGCCCTCCTCGAGGGGAATGACATCGACGCCCGAGCTCAGGAATCGACTCTTGAGCGTTGCGTCCACCATTCCGCCGTCCCAGGGTCCCCACCCGAAGGCACGGACCACGCAGTCGCAGCCCCGGCTGACCGACTCGCGCGCAGCGATGGTCTCCAGGGCGGCGTTGGCGGCGGCGTAGGCCGACTGCCCGGGGTTGCCTGCCCGCGCAGCGATCGAGGAGAACAACGAGATGAAGCGCAGATGGTCGGTGGCTGTTGCGGAGAGCAGCGCCTCGGCACCCATCACCTTGGTGGCGAACACCCGGGTGAACTGGGCCTCATCCAGGTCCTCCAGGCGGCGGTCTGCCAGCACTCCCGCACCGTGCACCACTCCCACGATGGGACCAAGGTCCTGCCGGACTTGGTCCAGTACCCGCCCGAGCTCAGCCCGGTCGGCGATGTCGACGGCGAAGTAACGCGCCGTGGTGCCCTGCTGCTCCGCGCCGGCGAGCGTGTCGCGTACCTCCTGCTCGGCCAGCAGGGCCGCCGCCTGGGAGCGAGCTTCCGGCAGACCCATCTGCTGACCCCGCTCCCGGGCGGACGCCACCAGGGCCGTGGCGATCTCGGTCAGAGTAGTGCCCTGGGTGCGTAGACCGGCGGGCTGCTCGCGCAGGGCGGTGCGGCCCAGGAGCGCCAGTTGCAGGCCGTGGCGTTGTGCCAGGGCCAGCGCCGAACGGGCGGTCACGCCCCGCGCGCCGCCGGTCACCACGACGACGCCGCCCTCGTCGACGCTGATGTTCTCCCCCATGGGCGACATCTCGGCGTCATCCACGGCGACCAACCGGCTGCCGTCATCACGCAGCGCCACCTCCACGCCGCTGCCCCCGGCCAACAGTTCGGCGGTGAGTCGTTGTGCGTCCAGGGTTTCCATGTCGACGGCCCGGACCGATCCGTTGGGCCATTCCCATGCCGCGGTCTTGGCCAGGCTGGCCACCCCGAGGGCAACGTCGGATTCGCGGAAGCGGCCGCCGGTGGACTGCACGGTGACGAACAATCGTGAATGCCCGTTGCTGGTGGCGACGCTACGGGCGGCGCGGAACGCGCGCAGGTGCATGTCGACGCCGTCCTGGGCGCTGTTCACCGGCCCCAGCGCGGCGAGGCTGATGACGGCGCTCGCCTGCTCCGGCACTGTGTCGACCACCCGTGCCTTGATCTCATGGGACGTCATCACCTGTTCGAGTTCGGCGGCGAACTCCGGGTCCTCATCGGTGATGAACACCTCACCGTCGCGCAGGCCCGCCATGGCGAGCCCGCTCGGCGGGGCGCTGCGGAACTCCACCTCGGTGGTGCGCAACCCGCCCGACGGGGTGGGTTCCCCCGAATCATGCTGTTTTTCTTGTTCTTCGGTGGATTCCTCGTCTGTTCCGAAGCCACCCAGGGTGTCGACCACGTCCTGCAGCGTGCGCAACCGCGCCAACTCCGACGCAGGCACCTGCGGAGCACCCGGGAACCGCGACTGCAACGCCGCCAAGATCTCGACCTGCTTGATCGAATCGATCCCCAGCTCGGCCTCCATCTCCATCTCCAGGCCCAGCATCGCCACCGGATAACCCGTCTTCTCCGACACCACCGACAGCACCACATCCCCCACCGGCTCACCCACCACCGGCTCACCCACCACCGGGGTCCCCGCCGGCACCACAACCGCAGCGCCAGAACCGAAATCCGCCAGCGAATCCACCACGTCCTGCAGCGTGCGCAACCGCGCCAACTCCGACGCAGGCACCTGCGGAGCACCCGGGAACCGCGACTGCAACGCCGCCAAGATCTCGACCTGCTTGATCGAATCGATCCCCAGCTCGGCCTCCATCTCCATCTCCAGGCCCAGCATCGCCACCGGATAACCCGTCTTCTCCGACACCACCGACAGCACCACATCCCCCACCGGCTCACCCACCACCTGCACCGGTGCCGCGGTCGCAGGTTGCGGCGTGGGGGGTGTGCTCACCGGCGGCGCGGGCGGCTGCGGCGCCAGAACAGGAGGCGCCGCGAAAGAGGGCATGGCGACCGGAACGGCGTCCATCGGTGCGGTGACGGGCGCGAGCGCCGGCGCGGCAGTACCTTCCGGAGCCCCGTTGCCGACGATCTGCGCCATCATCTGCGTCGCCATCCCCAGGAAGGCCTGATGGCTCTCGGCCACCGCGTCGAGGTACCGCTCGTGCTGGTCGGCAGTTTCCTTCTGCAGGCGATCGATCACGCTCCAGGCATCCTGGGACAGCGGTGCGTGCGCCGCTGTCGGGACGGTCACCGCGGCTGGAGCAACGGGCTTTGGCACGGGGGGCTGGGACACCTGGGTGTGGGTCAGCGGAGCCGCCGCCATCGGCTGCACCTCCGCGATCGGCGCCACTGCGGCGGCAGCCGGCGCCGACCGGGCTTTCACAACGTCACGCTTGGGAGTGATCACCGCTGCGCCGTCCGCCGGCGGATACGGTTTGCCAAGGTTCGCTCCTCCCACCCTGACGGCATGTGCCGGCGGTGGATTGTGCTTGTCGGGGATCTCGTAGGACTCGAACAGCGCTGCCAGGTCCAACGCCACGCCGTCAGCAGCCAGAGCCGCCAGGCCACGGTGCCAGCCGCGCAGTCCGTCGACCTTCGGATCGTCGAGCGCCACAGCTTTGTGTGGCGTGCCATCCAGGATCTGGTCGACCAGCCGGGTCAGCACGCGGCCCGGGCCCACCTCGATGAACCGCGTGATGCCGTCGCGGGACATCGCCTCGATCATCTCCCGGAACCGCACGGGCTGACGGACCTGATCTCCGAGTTGGTCGGCCACCGACTGCCCGTAGGGTTGCGCTGTCGCGTTCGCGTAGACCGGGAATGCGGCCGCACCCAGTTCCAGCGTCGTGAGGTACTCCGTCAGCGGTGCCGAGCTCGACGCCACGATGGGCGAGTGGAACGCCGAGGCCACCGGCAGGCGCACGGTGGTCAACCCCGCCGCTCCGGCCGCGGTCTCGACCCAGCTGATGTCTGTGCGATGTCCGGCCACCACCACCTGGGTGGGGGCGTTGTCGTTGGCGATGACGAGCGTTCCGATGTCCGCCGGGGCCGAATCCAGCAGTGCGCGAACGGTGTCGGCGCCGGCGGTGACGGCGAGCATCGCGCCGTCCTGCCCGCTGCCGGCCTCTGCCATCAAAAGTCCACGCGTGCGTGCTGTCTCGGCCAGCCGGTGCACCGGCAGAACGCCCGCGGCGGCCAGCGCCGTCACCTCGCCGAAACTGTGTCCGGCCGCAGCCTCGGCGGTGACACCCAACAGATCCAGCAACGCCAGCTGCGCCCGGCTCGTGGTCGCGATCGCCGGTTGCGCATTCTCCATGGCAGTCAACGCTGCAGTGTTGGCCTCAGACACGCTGGCGTCAAAGGCGGGTTCGGGGAACACCACGCGATGCAGATCGGCCAGGTCACCGGCCAGGTCGTCCCATACCCGCAGTGCTGCCGGGAAGGCCAGCGCCAGATCGGCGCCCATGCCGACGTACTGACTGCCCTGCCCGGGAAACAGGAACGCGGTACGGCCTGCTCGCGGCTGCCCCACACCGACCGCGATATCGGGGTCTTTCAGCTGCGTCGCCGTTCCCTGCGCCAGCGCACTGCTCAGTCGCTCGATGAGCCTACGCAGACTCGCGGTGTCCGCGGCGACCAGCCCTGCGCGAGCCGGGTGGGTGGAGTCGAACTCGCGGGCACAGTCGTAGGCAATCCGGGCCAGGCTCTCCCCGGCATCGAGCGCTGCCGCCACGGTGTCGAGTCGCGGCCCCAGCTCGGCTTCGGTGCCGGCGCTGATCAGCACGAGTTCACTCGGCAGCGTGCGAAGCCGCTTGGCCCGTTGCGCGCCGCGGTACTCCTCGAGCGTCACGTGGAAGTTGCTGCCGCCAAAGCCGAATGAGCTGACACCGGCACGCCGGGGCTGATTGCCGGAGCGAATCCAGGGGCGTGTCTGGGCGTTGAGGTAGAACGGCGTGTCGTCCAGCTCCAGTGCCGGGTTGGGCCGGTCCACCTTGAGAGTTCCGGGCAGTGTGGAATGCTGCAGCGCCAGTATCGCTTTGATCAACCCGGCAGCGCCCGCTGCAGCCTTGGTGTGGCCGATCTGGGACTTGACCGAACCCAACGCGCACCGCCCCGCCGGGTCGGTGAACACGGACTTCAAGCCGGCGAACTCTGCGACGTCGCCCGCCTTGGTGGCGGTGCCGTGCGCTTCGACGAGTTCGACGGTGCTGGGTGCGTACCCGGCGCGCTCGTAGGCCCGCCGCAGTGCCTTGGCCTGTCCCTCTGAGCGGGGGGCGTACACGCTGGACGCCCGGCCGTCCGACGACGACCCCAGACCCCGGATCACGGCGTGGATCACGTCACCGTCACGCTCGGCATCGTCGAGTCTCTTGAGCGCCAGCATGCCCACGCCTTCGCCGATGATGGTGCCATCAGCGCCGTCGGAGAACGGTCTGCAGTCGCCAGTCGGCGAGAAGGCCGGGGTCTTGGAGAAGCACATGTACATCATGACGTCGTTGAGGGCATCAACACCGCCGGTCAGCACCAGATCGGACTCGTGCAGATACAAGCGGTGCAGGGCGGTCTGCAGCGCCGACAGCGAGCTGGCGCACGCCGCGTCCACCACGAAGTTGCTTCCGCCGAGGTCCAGCCGGTTGGCCACCCGGCCGGCGACGACATTGCCCAGCAGCCCCGGGAAGGTGCTCTCCTGCCACGCCGGGTAGTTGTCGGCGATGTCCTGGCAGATGGTGTCGGCCTCGTCTTCAGCCAACCCGTTCTCCAGCAGTGCTTTACGCCAGACCGGGCGCTGCATTCGTGAGCCCATCTGGACCACGAGTTCGGTGGTGGATGCCACCCCCAGCACCACGTCCACGCGGTCGAGGTCCACGTCGGCTCCCCCGCGCATCGCCTCGTCGAGAACCTTCCTGGCGGCGATGAGCGCCAGGATCTGCGCTGAATCAGTCGAGGGCAGCGCATTGGGGGGCAGGCCGAACCGGACCGGATCGAACAGCACCGGGTCGATGAAACCACCACGCTTGCAATAGGTCCGATCAGGAACTTTGGGGTCCGGATCGAAGTAATCCTCGATCAGCCAGTGGGAGGGAGGTACATCACCGATGGCATCCCGGCCACCGATCACGGTGCGCCAATAGCCGTCCAGCCCGGGCTCGCCCGGATAAATGGCCGTCATCCCGATCACGGCGACCGGGGTGGCTGATGCGTGCTTTTCGGGTTCGGTCATGACACCTCTCATAGGCCGGACGACAACATCATCCGAGGGGACGCGGTCGGAAGTCGAAGGTGTGAGCCGGCATCGCGACACCGGCGGCACGTAGCTGCCCGGCGCGTGTCACGGTCGCGGCGCCTTCGAGCAGGTTGAGCGCAATCTGGCGGACCGAGCGCGTCTCGACGGGCTCGAGAAAAGAACCGCGCACCCAGTCGTTGAACGCCCCCATCGCCGGACCGCACCAGATCTGATAATCAGCACGCCGGTCGGCGTGGCCGTCGCGGGCCCACTGCGACCCCATGAACAGGTACCACCGAAACACCAGCGCCATCAGATGTTTGGGATCGGCCCGGGCGCGCTCCACTTCCCGGGGGTCGGCACGGGTGAAAAACGCCTCGGTCTCGGCCCAGATGTCGTCCACGTCGCGGCCCAGCACTGTCTTTTCCAGAGTCCTCAGCTCATCGATCGGGGCGTCGTCGAACGACGTGTAACGCCGGTAGAATTCACCCAGGCGTTGTCCGCGCTGGGCGAACATGGTGCCGCGCTTGAGTACCTGCACCGTCACCCCCATCTCGAACATGTCCGAGGCGGGCGCCATTGCCACGTCGGTGGACTGGGCCAGGGCCAGCAGGGCCCGCGCGTCAACGGACAGTCCGCTTTCCACAGCGGACTGGTTCACCGAGCCGGTCAGCACGTAGTCGGCGCCGCAGGCGAACGCCGCCGCCACCGCCGCGGGTGTGCCGATCCCGCCGGCAGCGCCAACCCTGGGCAGCACCGCATACCCGTGCTGGGCGGCGATCTCGTCGCGCAAGCCGATCAGCCGAGGCAGGAGAACGGTCAACGCGCGGTTGTCGGTATGCCCACCCGAGTCCGCCTCGGCGGTGATGTCCTCGGCGATCGGGATCCCGGCAGCCAAGTGGGCTTCATCGTCGGTGAGCCGGCCCTCGGCGACCAGCGCCCGCAGTATCGGCTCGGGCGCGGGTGAGAGGAAGTGGCGCGCCACCTCGTCCCTGGAGACTTTGGCGAATATGCGTCCTGCGCGCTCGATCTGACCGTTTGAGTTGCGTCGCAACCCTTTCGCGGCATAGAGCACGATGGCCGGGGTGAGGCGCATGAACGCCGACGCCGAGACGTACCGCACCCCGAGGCGGTGAAAGAGGTCGACGGTGGCGAGTTCGAGCCGGTCATCGTGGATGTTGTGGATCAGGTTGGCACCCCATCCGCCTACACCGGGTCCGAGGGCGGCGGTGATCTCATTGACCCCCACCTCGATGGCGCCGAGATCCAGTCCTGCGCTTCCGAAGAAGGCCATGACCCCGGCGCGAACCCCTTCGATGGTCATCCCCGCGGTGGCGATACCGCGCGCCATCTCTCCGATGACGTAGGGGAACCGCACCCGGTGGGCGGTGGTGAAAGCCCTTCCTCCCAGCCATTCGGGATACAGAGCAGGCAGGACCGCCAGCACCTCGTGGCGCATGATCTCCGGCGTCAGCAGACCCGCGTCATCGAGCAGCACGGCTCGCGGCCCATGGCTGGAACTCACCACAGCCACCGGCCTGCGGATCGCCGTGAGCGCCTCGGTGACGTCCGTTCGATCACGCGATGCCGCTGAGGCCTCATTCACATAATCAGACGTAGTCAGCGCTCCCCGCACGGTCGGCACTCTAACCGCAAAATTTACGGCAGGGTTGGTTTTGTGCGACTCAGTCGCATTGCGGCAACACCGCGCTAGAGCACAAGTTTGCTGCCCAAGTGCATTGACACCGTGAGGTACGTGTTCTCGCAAACGCTGGCTTGAGTTGGGCGCGGAGACCTGTCACATGACAAAAGCCCTGATCAGACAGCTGTCCAAAATAGATGCATGCGTCACGAAGCCGTTTACTTAGCGACTTGCCCCGGTGGTGACGCGGCCGTCTTTCCGCCACGTGGCCGCACCTGCCGCAGGACCGTCCTGAAACTGGCGCCTGCCAGCAGCGCAACCACACAGAGCAGCCGTCGCCGACCGTCCCGACTCATCGAACCGGACCTGCCGCGAAGGTGACGCCATCAACCCACCTCAGCATCCACGCGCAGACGCGCGCCCCATCACGATCAGAGTTTGCCGAGCGTGTCATCGAACTTTGCAGCGCGATAAGCGAAGTCGCGTGTTTGCGGAAAACTCATCGGCGCCAGTGTCACTTCGGCGTAGCATGCGCCTTTCGGGATCACCCGCGGGGGAACAAGGATGTCGATGAATCCGGTTCGGGCCAGAAGTCGCGCCATTGCTGCAGCGTTGGCCACGAGTGCACTCGTGGCCGCCCCGCTGCACACAGCGCCGGTGGCGGGCGCCACCTGTTTTTCGATCTTCGGGATCGGCAACGGGAACGGCTGTACCAGCAATCTCACCAGTTACGCCATCGCCATCGGTGAAGGGGCGCAGGCAGATGCGGGCACCGGCTTCTTCGGCGGGGCCCTTGCGATCGGCGACGCCGCCAGCGCCGCGGTGTCGGCGAGCCTGTTCTCCTTCACCACCGCGGTGGGAAACAGCGCGGCGGCGAACGCGCTCACGTCGTTCTTCAGCCTGGCGGGACAGTTCGGTCCGGGTACCGCGTCGATGATCGGCACACTCAGCATGGCCCTCGGCTTGTCTCCCGGGACCGGACCACAGACTTCCAGCGTCATCGGTGCCGGAAACCTCGCAGTACAGCTCGGCCCGGGTAGCTCGGCCGCACTCGGTGGCCTGAACCTCGTTCTCGGTGTCGGCAACGGCACCGGGTCGCTCTACCCCGAGCCCACCGGAACCAGCGGCGTCGCCAACCTCGTCGTGCAGCTGGGCCCGGGCATCGCATCGGCCATCGGACTGCTCAATCTTGCTCTCGGAGTTTCCCCCGGTGGCACCGGGGCGCAATCCACCACGGCCGGCCTGCTGAGCAGCCTGGCCCTCAACCTGTTCGGCAACGGCACCGTGCTGGTGCAGAACTTCTTCGGAGGGGCGCTGAACCTCCTCAGCGACAGCGCGGTGGAAGTGGCCGGCATCCTGGCCACCGCGGCGAACTTCCTGGGCAGCAGCAACAGAGTGGTTGTGGAGGCCGGGACCTCGCTGTTGGCAGCGGCGTTCAACTTCTTCGGCAGCAACAACATCGTCAGGGCCGTAGGGCCGCTGGCCGTGGCGGCCTCGGTTCTGCAGAACGGCGCCTCGCTGCTGCAGTCCGGTCCGGGCATCGCGCTCGGGCTGATCTTCTCCCCGGTGAGCAGCGCCGCGGGCGCGGCGTCGCGGGCCCTCGACACCGCGTCGTCGGCGGCCTCCACCGGAGATGGCGAGACCGCGCTGCGCGCGCTGTCCCGAGCCCCTGCAGATGTGGTGAACGCCTTCCTGTACGGCCATGATCCCGACGGCGCGGACGGACCCGGGGCGGCCTGGCCAGGTCTGCTCTCCGCCGACCACCCATTGCACCAGCTGCTCGTCGCCGTCCCCCGTGCCATCTCGGACGCGTTCGGCATCCCTACCGGTAGCACCGGGACCATCGCGTCAAACGAACCGGACGAGGCATCCGTCGACACCGTCGACACCACGCCACCCGCTGCCGCGGAGCCCGGGGAATCGGACGCCGCGCCCACTGGCCACGATGAATCCCCGGCGACCGATGACGACCAGCTCGCGGCGCCAGTCGATGACGAGACCGAAATCGACACCGAAGCAAACACTTCCAATGAAGTCGTCAGCGAAGAAGCATTCGGTGACGACACTGCGCCCACGGTGGATCCGGCCGCCGAAGATGATGATGAGACCATCGACGACAGCTTCACCGACGGGGACAACACAAACGACGACCAGGCCACCGACACGTCTGTAGAGCCCTCAGCGGAACCGCCATCGGAGCCGACCGCCGGCACCGACACCGACACCGACACCGAGGACAGCGCGCAGTGAGCAATCGCGCCGTCAAGGGAATCATCCTCGCCGGCGGATCAGGCACCCGGCTGCATCCGATCACCCTCGGGGTGTCCAAGCAACTGATCCCGGTCTACGACAAGCCGATGATCTACTACCCCCTCTCGACGCTGATGCTGGCCGGTATTCGGGACGTCCTGGTGATCACCACGCCCCATGACGCCGAGAGTTTCGAACGCCTGCTCGGCGACGGATCGCGGTTCGGCGTGGCCATCACCTTCGCCGTACAGCCATCACCGGACGGACTGGCGCAGGCCTTCACCATCGGTTCGGATTTCATCGGCTCTGACAACGTGGCGCTCGTCCTCGGTGACAACCTGCTCTACGGGCCCGGTTTGGGAACGCAACTCGGACGCTTCACCGATGTCGACGGCGGCACGATCTTCGCGTACTGGGTGGCCGATCCAACCGCCTACGGCGTGGTGGAGTTCGACTCCGCGGGCACAGTGGTGTCTTTGGAGGAGAAACCGAAGCGGCCCAAGAGCAACTTCGCGGTTCCCGGACTGTATTTCTATGACAACGACGTGGTGGCCATCGCACACGATCTGTCCCCCAGCGCGCGTGGCGAGTACGAGATCACCGACATCAACGGCGTTTATCTGGAGCAGGGCCGTCTGCGGGTCGAGGTGCTGCCCCGCGGAACCGCTTGGCTGGACACCGGCACCTTCGACCAGATGACCGATGCGGCCGACTTTGTCCGCACCATGGAACGCCGAACCGGACTCAAGATCGGCGTCCCCGAAGAAATCGGATGGCGGCAGGGTTTTCTCACCGACGATGAGCTGTGCGATCGTGCAACGCGGTTGGTGAAGTCCGGATATGGGACCTACCTGCTGGACCTGCTCGAGATGGGCCGCTAGTGCAGCGATTGCTCGTCACCGGCGGCGCAGGGTTCATCGGTTCCAATTTTGTCCACCACGTCCTGGCCCGCACCGACCATCACGTCACCGTGCTGGACCGGTTGACGTATGCGGGCAACCGGGACTCGCTGGCCGGGTTGCCCGTTGACCGGCTCGATTTTGTCCACGGAGACATCGCCGACGCCGATCTGGTCGATGTCCTGGTCGGCCGCGCCGATGCCGTGGTGCACTATGCCGCCGAATCCCACAACGACAATTCGCTGGCGTTCCCGGATCCGTTTCTGCACTCCAACGTGGTCGGGACGTTCACGCTACTGGAGGCAGTACGGCGGCACGACAAGCGTTTTCACCACGTATCCACCGACGAGGTCTACGGTGACCTGGCCCTCG
This sequence comes from Mycolicibacterium tokaiense, assembly GCF_010725885.1. Classification (NCBI taxonomy): domain Bacteria; kingdom Bacillati; phylum Actinomycetota; class Actinomycetes; order Mycobacteriales; family Mycobacteriaceae; genus Mycobacterium; species Mycolicibacterium tokaiense. Next base: position 5,151,443 of record NZ_AP022600.1, read on the forward strand.
ACGACCCGGACCGGTTCACCGAGTCGAGCCCCTATAATCCCTCGTCACCGTACTCGTCGACCAAAGCCGGCAGCGATCTGCTGGTGCGGGCCTGGACCCGGTCGTTCGGGGTGCGGGCGACCATTTCCAACTGTTCCAACAATTACGGCCCCTACCAGCACGTGGAAAAGTTCATCCCGCGCCAGATCACCAACGTGGTGCGCGGTATCCGGCCCAAACTGTACGGCGAGGGCCGCAATGTGCGCGACTGGATTCACGCCGATGACCACTCCAGCGCGGTGCTGCTCATCCTGGAGCAGGGCCGCATCGGTGACACCTATCTCATCGGCGCGGACGGCGAGCGCGACAACAGGAGCGTCATCGAGATGATCCTGACGTTGATGGGTCAGGACGTGTCCGCCTACGACCGCGTGCCCGATCGCACCGGGCACGACCTGAGATATGCGATCGATCCCACCAAGCTGCGCACCGAGTTGGGCTGGATGCCACGCTATGGTGACTTCGAGCGCGGCCTCGCCGCGACCATCGACTGGTATCGCGAACACGAACAGTGGTGGGCGCCGGCCAAGGACAGCACCGAGGCGTTTTATGCCCGCCTCGGCCGATGACGAAGTGGCGGAACAACGTTGACTGGCTATGGAAAGATCCTGAGCGGCACGGAGACCCCGATTCCGGGGTTGACGGTGTGGGAGCTCCCGGTGCATGGCGACAACCGGGGGTGGTTCAAGGAGAACTGGCAGCGCAGCAAGATGATGGCAGCCGGCATGCCGGACTTCGGGCCTGTGCAACACAATGTTTCCTTCAACGACGCCGTCGGCACCACCCGCGGCATCCACGCCGAGCCGTGGGACAAGTTCGTCTCGGTGGCCGCCGGACGGGTACACGGCGCCTGGGTGGATCTACGGCGCGGGTCGACATTCGGCACCGTGTTCACCGCCGAACTCGATCCGTCGCGGGCTGTCTTCGTTCCTCGCGGTGTGGGCAACTCCTTCCAGACGCTGGAACCGGGCACCGTCTTCACCTATCTGGTCAACGATCACTACAGCCCCGACATCAGCTATCCGAGCGTGCATCCCGGCGATCCGGCCCTGGCCATCGATTGGCCGGTCCCACTGGATCGCGCTGAACTGTCCGCCAAAGACCGCACAGCGGCGCCGCTGGCCGACATCACCCCGGTGGAGCCCCGAAAGACGTTGGTGCTGGGCGCATCCGGACAACTGGGCCGTGCCTTGCGGGAGAGCTATGCAGATGCCTCACACGTCGAGTTCGCCGACCGCACCGCCTTCGACCTGACGTCGGGCAGCTTGGAGTCCGCCCGATCGTGGCGAGATTACGACACCATCATCAACGCCGCGGCATACACCGCAGTGGACGCCGCCGAAACTCCCACCGGACGCGCCGCCGCATGGGCGGTCAATGTCACGGGGGTCGGCGCGCTGGCCCGCATCGCTTCCGCCTACGACCTCACCCTGGTTCACATCTCCAGCGACTACGTGTTCGACGGCGGCGCACCACGCCCCTACCGGGAAGACGACGGGCCGTCGCCACTGGGGGTTTACGGGCAGACCAAAGCTGCCGGAGATCAGCTCGTCGCCACCGTGGCCCGGCACTACATCGTGCGTACCTCCTGGGTGGTCGGCACCGGGCGCAACTTCGTTCAGACCATGGTGTCGCTGGCCGACCGCGGCGTCGACCCGGCCGTCGTCGACGATCAGCACGGGCGCCTGACGTTCACCCCGGAACTGGCCCGGGCCATCCGCCACCTGACCGAGACCGGCGCGCCATTCGGCACCTACAACGTCACCGGGTCAGGACCGGTCTGCTCCTGGGCAGACATCGCGCGACGGACCTTTACCTCGGCCGGCCATGACCCCGACCGGGTTCGCGGGGTGTCCAGCGCCGAATACTTCAGCACGGCAACAACTCCGGTGGCACCACGACCTGCCAACAGCACACTGGATCTGGCCAAGGTCACCGCCACCGGCTTCCTGCCGGCCGATGCGACGGCGGCGCTCGATGACTATGTTCGATCGGTGTCCGCGCTCACCTCGTCGAGCCGCTGAGCCACCCGCGCGAGGGCGTCGTCGAAGACCTCGACTTTCTCACCGCGCTTCTCGTTGGCCGGTGCCGCTGCGCCGCGCGCACCTTCTGTCTCCACCCGCGCGGCGCCTTGGCGACGCAGCAGGCTGAAGTTCTTCTCCCGGGCCTGCCGCAGACGGGTCTGTAGATCCTTGAGTAATTTCTCGTCCATCCGGGCCAGCGCATCGGGATGGCTCTCGGCGATCAGCGAGTTTTCCTGCGGGGTCAGGTTCACGTGGTGAGTGCTCACCGGGAGCTTTCTACCGCACCTGGTGGCACGGCGCCCGCGAACCGCGCGGACTCGGACCAAATCGTGACGACCAGGCCACATCCGGTTCACCCGGCCTATCCTGAACAGGTCGGAAGGGAAACCGCATCATGATCGAGGCACTTTCGGACACCCCCTCGGGCGTCACCGGCATCCGCGTCTCCGGCAGACTCACCGGGGCAGACATGAAGGCGTTCGAGCCGACCATGCAGAAGCTCCTCGACGCCGGCGAGATCCGGTTCGTCGAGGTGATCGAGCCCGACTACCAGGGCTTCGGCCCCGGCGGGCTCGCTCAAGATGCCAAACAGGGTTTTGCCGCTGTGCTGCAGCATCATTCGGCGTTCACCAGGGTGGCGGTGGTGACGGACAAGGAGTGGATCGCACACACCCTGCACGCGCTGGGCTGGATGGTTCCGGGCGAGCTCAAACTCTTCGGCTTGGACGAATTGGAGCAGGCCAAGCAGTGGGCCGCAGGCTGAGCCCGCCTGCCCGCACGATGCCCGGGCAGCCTCGACTGGCCGCCCCGGGCATCGACGCCTTCGCTACTTGCCGAGACCCTCGGCAGCCTTGATCTCCACCTCGGCGGTCGCCTGGATCAACGCCAGCAACTCCTTGTCGAGGCCCGGAGCGAACTCTTCGCGACGTTCGGGTGCGATCGTCATCGGGAAGCCCTCGGGCATCACGGCGGTGCTGAGTTCGGTGCCGTCGTTCGACGGCGAAGCGCCGCGGTAGAGCTTGGCGGCCTGGCTCTGGTCATCGGCGCTGAAGGTGAACTGCACGCTCTGCAGCCCCTGATCCACCAGCTTCTTGACCTCGGGGAACTGTTCGGCGTTGGTCTTGGGGATGGGCAACACCGAACCCCAGTTGACCCCGAGGCTCTCCAGCGCCTTGGCGAACGCATTCTCGTGGGCCTGGTCACGCACGATGAGGTAGGCGATGGTGGAGCGCGCTGCCTTGTTCGCCGTCATCTCGTAGATCCGGCACTTCTGCAGCCGGCCGGTGGACTCCAGCATGAGGTTGTACAGCAGGTCCAGCACCAGGTTGCCGCTGTTGTAGACGTACGACCCCATCCAGGGGTTGCCCGCGGAGTCCACGGGCAGCGCCCCCTGCGCTCCCACCAGGTAATGGTGGATGTTGCTGTGATCCAGGGCGATCTTCAGCGGTGTGGCACCTTTGGCTCCCGGCTCGTCCACCGGATCGGTCTTCTTGCCCTTGTAATCGGGCGAGCCGTCGAGGAGTCGGGAGATGGTGGTGCCGATCAGCTCCACGTGGCTGATCTCTTCGGTGCCCACCCCTTGCAGCAGGTCCTTGTACGGCTTGGCCATCGGGTCGCCGCGAAAGTTGATGGACTGGAAGAGGTACTGCATCATCGTGCGCATCTCACCGAACTGTCCGCCCAGGCCTTCTTGCAGCGCATTGGCCGCAGCAGGGTCGGGCTCGTCGATGGCGATTTCGTTGATCAGTTGTTCTGTGTGCAGGTACACGGCTCTCCTCGGGATCGAGGTTCGGGGCCGACCTGTGTCATCAGGTTGACGAACTCCGGATCTGGAAGCGTCGGCCCGGCAGTAGTGCCCGCGAGGATTGGGTTCAAACGTCACGGCGCAAAATCCTCCGGGTGAGCCAGGCGTTCACCACCGGGTTGGCCCGACCTGCGATGGCGCTGGTGATCGGCAACGGACCGCGCGAGAGCGCGCCCCTCTCAACCACTTTCACCGCAGACTTCGACTGGGTGACGTGCAGCCTGCGATGTCGTGCAGAATTCCCACGATCCGGGTGATCAGCTGGTCGTGAGCAGAGTGCGGCCAGGCGGCCACCAGATCGACGCCCAGGCGGCGCGGCAGCAACGGACGATAAACCACACCCCCGATGTCGAGCGTCGCGGTCGGCGCCGGCACGATCGCCACCCCCAGCCCCGCCGCCACCAGCGTCACCAGCGTCGAGGTCTCCTCCACTTCGTGGCGGACCCGGGGGATGAAACCGGCGTCGTCGCACACCCCTGCCACCAGCGAACCCATCACCGAGCGGCCACCACCGACATGGCCCACGAAGTCCTCGTCGCCCAGGTCGGCCGGCCGTACCGTTTTGCGCCGGCTCAGCCGATGCCGCTCCGGCAACGCAACCAGGAGCGCGTCACGGCGGATCACCGCCGTCGACAGGCCGGGGTCGGTCACCGGTGGCCGCAGCAGTCCCAGGTCGATCTCCCCCGATCCCAGTGCAGCCTGCTGCGCGGGGGCCAGCATCTCACCGCGGACGCGGACGTCCACGTCGGGCAGCAGATCGGCAAGGGTGCGGACAAGGCGCGGCAGAACGGAATAGGTGGCCGATCCGACGCATCCGATGGTGATGCGGCCGGTGGTGCCGTCGGCGACCCGGCGGGCCAGGTCGGCGGCATCGTCGACGGCCGCCAGGATGGTCACCGTACGCTCCAGGAACGCCGCTCCGGCCGCGGTCAGTTCCACACTGCGGGTGGAGCGAGTCAGCAGGTCAACCCCCAGTTCGCGCTCGAGTTGCCGGATCTGTTGTGACAACGGGGGCTGGGCGATGAGCAGCCGCTGGGCGGCGCGGCCGAAGTGCAACTCCTCGGCGACGGCGCGGAAGTACCGCAGATGGCGCAATTCCATTAGGACTTCCCAGCTATCAATGATGCCGATTTGAGTATTTCAGAATATCTCCAGGCCGGCCTACCGTCGAGGCATGGATGTCGTGATCTGCAATCCCGTCCGGACCCCGGTCGGCCGGATGGGCGGGGCCCTGGCCGCGCTCACCGCCGCCGACCTCGCCACCACCGCGCTGCGGTCTCTCATCGAGCGCACCGGCCTGGGCGAAGGGGATGTTGATGACGTCGTGTTGGGCCACGGCTACGCCAGTGGTGAAGCACCCGCATTGGGGCGTATCGCCGCACTGAACGCCGGGCTGGGCACCGCGGTGCCGGGTCTGCAGATCGACCGGCGGTGCGGGTCCGGTCTGCAAGCGGTCCTGTACGCCGCCGGCCAGATCGCCACCGGCGCCGCGCACGTGGTGATCGCCGGCGGCGCGGAGTCGATGTCCAACGTCGAGCACTATGCACTCGGTCTGCGCACCGGCGTGCGGCAGGGCGCTGTCACGCTGCTGGACCGCCTGGACCGCGCTCGTGAAACGGCCGGAGGCGCACACCATCCCATCGCCGGAGGCATGATCGAGACCGCGGAGAACCTGCGGCGCGTCTACGGCATCACCCGCCAGGAGCAGGACGAGCTGGCAGTCCGCTCACACCACCGCGCGGTGGCCGCGCACCGGGAGGGCCGCTTCGCCGATGAGCTGGTGCCGGTCGCCGTCGCCGGCCGGCGCGGAGCGCCCGACACCGTGGTGGACTGCGACGAGCATCCCCGTGGCGACATCACCGTCGAGAAGCTGGCCGCCCTGCGCCCCATCCGGAGCCCCATCGACGCCGAATCCACGGTGACCGCCGGCAATGCCTCCGGCCAGAACGACGGCGCGGCGATGTGTGTGGTGACCACCGCCGCCGAGGCCGCCCGGCGTGGCCTGCAGCCGATGCTCGCGCTGCGGTCCTGGGCCGTGACCGGGTGCCGGCCGGAGGTGATGGGCATCGGCCCGGTGAGCGCGACCGAGGCGGCCTTGCAGCGCGCCGGCCTCACCCTCGACGACATCGATCTGATCGAGCTGAACGAGGCCTTCGCCGCCCAGGTGCTCGCAGTGCTGGCCGAGTGGAAGGTCGATCCTCTCGATGATCGCCTGAATCCCAACGGATCCGGGATCTCGCTGGGTCATCCGATCGGAGCAACCGGCGCGCGCATCCTCGCCACCGCCGCGCACGAAGCCCGCCGGCGCGGAGCCGAGACGGTGCTGGAGACGATGTGCATCGGCGGCGGACAGGGGCTGGCTGCGGTGTTCGAGGTGGTCCGATGAGCGCGGTCGACGTGTATTCGGTGGTGACCGGACCGCACGACGCCCCGACGGTGGTGCTGTCCAATTCTCTGGGATCCACCCACCGGATGTGGGACCCGCAGCTGACCGCACTCGAGCAGCGCTTCCGGGTGGTGCGCTACGACACCCGGGGACACGGCCGCTCGCCCGTTCCGGCCGGACCGTACTCAATCGACGACCTGGCCGACGATCTGGTGGCACTGCTGGATCGGCTCGACGTGCCGCGGGCGCATCTGGTCGGGCTGTCCCTCGGTGGTATGACCGCGATGCGGGTGGCCGGCCGTCACCCGGACCGGGTGGCGCGCCTGGCGCTGCTGTGCACCGGCGCGCAGCTGCCGCCGGCGCAGGCGTGGGCCGAGCGCGCGGCGCTGGTACGTACCCAGGGCAGCGCAGCGGTGGCCGACCCGGTGGTGCAACGGTGGTTCACCCCAGCGTTCCTCGATGCTCACCCCGAACAGCGCGACACCTTCCGGCAGATGGTCGCCGCCACCCCGGCCGAAGGATACGCGGCGTGCTGCGAGGCCATCGCCGACATGGATCTGCGCGACGAGCTCCCCCGCATCACCGCGCCCACCCTGGCGATCGCCGGTGCCGATGACCCCGCCACCCCTCCGGCCACCCTCGAGGCGATCACGTCCCGGATCCCCGGCGCGCAGCTGCTCACCGTGGACCATGCGGCGCACCTGGCCAACGCCGAACAACCGGACCTCATCACCCCCGCTCTCATCAATCACCTGGAGCAGTCATGACAGTCGACAAAGTGGTGTCCTCATCCGCAGAGGCAGTGGCCGACATCCCCGACGGCGCCAGCCTGGCCGTCGGCGGGTTCGGTCTCTCCGGCATCCCCTGGTTCCTCATCGATGCGTTGCTCGACCAGGGCGCCTCTGATCTGACCATCGTCAGCAACAACTGCGGGGTGGACGGCGGCGGCCTGGGGCTGCTGCTGGAGGGTGGGCGGATCAGCCGGGTCATCGCTTCCTATGTCGGTGAGAACAAGGAATTCGCCCGCCAATACCTGTCCGGGGAGCTGACCGTCGAACTGACACCTCAGGGCACCCTCGCCGAACGCCTGCGCGCCGGGGGAAGCGGCATCGGGGCATTCTTCACCCCCACCGGCGTCGGCACCCTGGTCGCCGACGGCGGGCTGCCCTGGCGCTACCACCCCGACGGCACCGTGGCGCAGGCCTCACCGCCCAAGGAGGTCCGCACTTTCGGCGGCCGCCCGATGCTGCTGGAGGAATCGATCGTCACCGACTACGCGCTGGTGCGGGCGGCCGTCGCCGACCGGGCGGGCAACTGCGTGTTCCACGCCGCGGCCCGCAACTTCAATCCCCCGGCCGCCATGGCCGGCAAGACCACCATCGTCGAGGCCGAAAAGCTGGTGGAGGTCGGCGAATTGGCGCCCGACGACATCCACCTGTCCGGCATCTTCGTCTCCCGCGTCGTCGCGCTGACACCGGAGCAGGCGTCACGCAAACAGATCGAGAAACGGACCACCCGGCCACGACCCGAGCCACAGGAGGCACACCGATGAGCTGGAACCGAGCCGAGATGGCCGGGCGCGCGGCACTGGAGCTGCGCGACGGCGACTACGTCAACCTGGGCATCGGGCTGCCGACCCTGATTCCCGATCACCTGCCCGACGGATCCGGGGTCACCTTGCACGCCGAGAACGGGATCCTGGGTGTGGGTCCGTTCCCGTACGACGACGAGGTCGACCCGGATCTGGTGAACGCCGGCAAGCAGACCGTCTCGGTGATGGCCGGCGCGTCCTTCTTCGACTCCGCCACCAGTTTCGCGATGATCCGCGGCGGCCACGTCGACGTGGCGGTGCTGGGCGGCATGCAGGTGTCCGGCGCCGGTGACCTGGCCAACTGGATGGTGCCCGGATCCATGGTCAAGGGCATGGGTGGGGCGATGGACCTGGTCAGCGGCGCGGGCCGGGTGATCGTCCTGATGGACCACCTGGCGAAGTCCGGTGCCGCGAAACTCGTGGCCGAATGCGACCTTCCGCTGACCGGGCGGGCGGTGGTCAGCCGGGTCATCACCGACCTGGGGGTTTTCGACGTGACCGGCAGCGGCTTCGCCGTCGTCGAACTCGCCCCAGGGGTGAGCCTCGACGAGGTGGTGGCCCACACGGCGGCACCGGTGACCGATGAGCGTCACCGTCGCAGCGCCGCCAGCTCCGAACGTGAGCGCACACCGAGCTTGGCGTAGACCCGGATTTGGCCGGCCCCGAACCGGTGTCACAGCGGCTCCTGATCGGGAGACTTCGTCGCCTGTTTGAACGCAGCCACCGCGGTGGGCAGGGTCAAGAAGACGCGTTCCTTGCCGATCTTGTTGATCAGCCCTACTGCTCGCAGTGCTTCGCGCAGGTCCTGCTTGACTCGGGCAAGGGCAAACACCACGCCTCGGCGATCGCATTCAGCTCGAACCCGGTCGAGGGCATCCAGTGCCGTCAGGTCCACCTCGACGTTGGCTTCGGTGTTCAGCACGAACCATCTCACCGGAGAGCCCGAGGTGTCCATTGCCTGCAATGCCCTGCGGTGGAAGTCCTCGGCGTTGGCAAAACACAACGGAGCGTCATAGCGGTACACCACCAGGCCGGGCAGCTGAAAAGCGTCGGGGTAATCATCGACATCGTGCATTCCGGCCAACCCCGGCACGAACCCTTGAATGCTGTCGTGAGCACGTGCCAACCGTCGCAACAGATCGAGAATGGTCAGGGTCACCGCGGCGAGCACCCCCGGCAGGACGCCAAGAGCCCCGACCGCCAGTGTCGTGGCCACCGCCAGCAACAGCTCGCTGCGCCGAAATCGTGCCAATCGCACGAATTGTCGCGTGTCGACCAATTTCGTGGCCGCGAAGACGACCACCGCTCCCAGGGCGGCAGACGGAATCGAGGAGATGACGTCGACCCCCACGGCCAACACCACCAACACGATCACCATGGCCGCCACGGAGTACATCTGGGTTCGAGCTCCGGCGGCCACGGCCAGCGCGGTGCGGCTGCCACTTGAACTCACCGGGAAACCGTGCGTCAGTCCCACCGCGAGGTTACACATGCCAAGTGCCCGCAGCTCCGCGTTGGCGTCCACGTATTCACCCACCCGGGCCGCAAACGCGCGAGCGGTCAGCATGTTGTCGCAGAAGCCCACCACCGCGATCCCCAGCGCTGGGACCGCAAGCGCCACAACTTCGTCGGGCGCCAGCCGGGGAACCCCGGCGGTGGGCCACGCCACCGGGAACTCACCGACCGTCGCAACCCCGTGGTCGGAGGCAACTACGCCAGCCGCGATGGTGGCCAAGACAATGGCGGCCAAGGGTCCGGGCACCCCGGGTGCCCACCGCTGTAGAACCAGGATGAGCACCAGGACGCTGACCCCGAGCAATGTTGTCGGCCAATGAATATCGGACAGGTGGGTGGTGAAGTACCAGAACTGCGTTGCGAGTGTCTCGCCGTCCAGTGGTCCCGAGCCGGTGACTCGTCCGAGCTGGCTGACCACCATGATGGCGGCGACACCAGCCAGGTATCCCACCAGAACCGGCTCGGACAGCAGGCTCGCCACAAAACCGAGCCGCAACATGCCGGCGATCAGGCAGAAACCGCCCACCAGGACAGCCATCCCAGCAGCGTAGACCGCGTACCGCGCGGGATCGCCGACCACCAGCGGCGCGATCACCGCGGCGGTCATCAAGGCCGTCGTCGACTCTGGGCCCACCGAGAGATGTCGCGATGAGCCCAGAATGGCGTAGATGATCAACGGCGGCAACGCCGCCCACAATCCGGCTATCGGGCTCAGACCGGCAAGAGTCGCGTACGCCAGAGTCTGCGGGATGAGATAGGCCGCGACGCTGGCGCCCGCAAGCAGATCACCCCGCCACCAATCCCGGTGGTAACCAGACAGGGCGGCGCATCCTGGTGCCACCCGCCGCCCGAGCCCGCCGGCACGAAGCGATCGGACGCCTTCGGCCCACACGGCTCAGCACCTGACGAAAGCACGCCGAGGAGGGGTCATGGGAGGGGAGGTGCGGTCAGCATTGCCGGGCCACGATCACCGGTACACGTGTCGCCTGCACCACCGCGTTGCTCACCGAGCCCAGCAGCATTCCAGCGAAACCGCCACGCCCGTGGCTACCCAGCACCACCAGCTGAGCCGTCTCCGCCTGCTCGACGATCCAGCGAGCAGGGCTGGTACGCGCCACGACGGTGTGCACCTGCACATCCGGGTACCGGTCCCGCCAGCCGGCCAGCTGCTCGGAGAGCACTTCTGCACCCAGAGTCTCCAGATCCGGCCAGCCCACGTCCGGGAGATCGAGGTTGTCGTCGCTGCACGCGTGCACGGCCACCAGATCCACGCCGCGCCAGGATGCTTGGTCGAAGGCGATACCGGCAGCCAGCACCGAGTTGGGCGAGCCATCGAGGCCGACGACCACCGGCCCGTCCGTCGGAACAGGCGTCTCGGCATGCACCACTACCACCGGGCACCGCGCGTGCTGAAGCAAGCCCCTGCTCACCGAGCCCACAAGCACACCGGCGAGCGCGCCGAGGCCGCGTCGACCCACCACGATCATGTCGGCGTCCTTGGACACGTCGACCAACGCCGGGACCAGCGCGTCGGCCGCCAGCTGGGTCTCGACCGGCACGTCATCGGGCGCCTCGAGAAGACCGGCCACCAGCGCGCGAGCCTCGGCCAGTAGTTCGCGACCCTGGCGTCTGCGTTCCGCCGCCAGGCGCTCCCCTAGTGGCGCATCGATCCATTCGCTCATCTCCGGGGTCAGCACCACATGGACCAGCCGCAGGGCGCGGTGGCGCCGGGCGGCATCTCGCGCGGCCCACTCGACAGCCGCTCGTGATGCAGCGGTGCCGTCCACGCCGACTACTATTTCGCCGTCCCGTACAGGTTCCATGGTGTCGCCCCTCAGTGATGTGGTTGATTTCCCGGCTGGGACCGGATCGTTCAGCGATAGCGCGGATGCTTGTCGCCGCCGTCGGTCATGCGGCGAAAGCCCTGTTCCCACGCGGCATACCGGTTGCGATCAAGGCGTGAACGGGCAAGTGCGAGCGCAGCAGCGCACGTGAGCGCGGCTGCACCCCATACCGCTGCGCCGGCGATGCCCGTTGCGAGCGCGATGTCGGTCGAGGTGGGTGGCGCCGGGACTCGAGAACCGGTTTCATCCACCCACACCATCACCGGGTCGCCGAGCCGGTGCGAGTCCCGGGAACTCACCACATCGTCGTACACCTGGTTGCCGACCACCCAACGAACAGGCGTCAGATATGCCGTACCACCCGGCTCGGTTGCGGGTGTGCTGTCACCGCTGGCCTCGGCTGCAATCTGATGGCGGGTGGCCAGTGCGTCCGTGAGGTAGGTGGTTTGGCTTTCGTGCACCGCCGCCCCGACCGCGGCTGCCACCGGCAGGGCAAGGATCACCAGGACGGCCAGCACCGCGGTGATCGCGGCTTCAATCCGGTCGCTGCCCCGAACCAGTGGATTGCCTCCCAGCGCGCGAAGCAACCACGGTGTTCTGATGGTGAAGTGAACGGTGTCCATCACAGCCCCTCGGAGAATCGAGACAAATTCAGATTGTGCCTGCCCATTGATCATGACTGGATGGGCCAACCTGATTCAGAGGCCAAAGTCCCCTCCCCGCAGGGGCATTGGATGGCATCGGCGGGCATCGGATGCAGCTTGCTCGTCACCCAGCCGTACCACCGTTTGGGCAACAGGGCGGCGCGGTGTGAGCGGCGGGGGCTGCGCTCCCGCCGCAGGTCGTCCGACACGGATCAGCATCTGCGGGAAGCTACGACCATCGAAGATGCTCTCCGCCAGCTCATCCCGGGTCTCGCCCACTTCCAGCGGCTCGGAGAACAGGCAGGTCGCCAAACCTCGCGTGGTCGCTGTGAGCAGAACCGCACTGGTTGCCTCGCCCGCCCGCAAGCGCGCCGCCGTGTCGTCGGTGGTGGTGCCAAGGGCCAGCAGTTTCGCGTGGTCGGCCACTCTGGCCGAACCGTGGGCCACGGCAAGTTGCGCATCAGCGAAAAGTCGACCTGGAATAACGGCGTCCGGATCGGGCCTGGGAACGTTTCGAGCGGGTACACCGTCGTCAGCGGCGTGCTTGCCACTCCAGCCGGCCAGTTCCTGCTGATACAGCGGATCCCGGCTGTGTTCCTGCGCCGCTGAGGAGAGCAGCGCCCGGAAGCCGGGAGTGGGGTTGACGTGCCTCATGGTCACCCCGTAACGGGCGGCCCTGGCTCCCATCAGTGCGATGTCACCGAGCCCCACCTCCGCTCCGGTGTAGGGCCGACGATCTGTGCGCCGCCACGGGATGGCAGATGCCAACGAGACCTCGGCGTCTGACGGTGATGCTCTGTGGAGTTCCAACGAGGCCAGGTGGTCCGGCTCCGCAGGATTCGGAATGCGGTGCACCACTGCGCGCCAGCACAACGCGGCAAAGGCGACAACACAATGATGCAGCGCGGCACCACAACTGACCATCATGTCCCGGCCGTCAGGGTCGGTGTGCGGCAGGTGATGACCGGGTTGCGCATACAGATGTACTGTCTGGCTACCGACCTTCCACAGCCAGGGTTGCGAATTATGCAGGGAGGGAGCCCGATTGGCCATCTCCAGCGCGGTAGCCACGATGTGATGGTCGGGGTGCTGGACGCTCATAGTGACGCCTCGCTCATTGGGTAGGGTCGACCAGGTCGCCGATTCACGGACGGATCACCGCGGCCTCGAACTCGCAGAATGCCGCATAGGCTCGTGCTCCGGAGACGGTGGCCGGTTCGCCGTGCATCATGATGGCCACAGCTACCGCCTCAGCTGCCTCCTGCGCTGTGACGCCGGCCTGCACCGCCGCCTTCGAACTGGCCGCGACGGCCCCGTCCTGGGCCTGCACCACCGCGATGGCCAACGCTATGAGCGATTTGCACTTGGTGGTCAGCGCGCCGTCGTCCACTGCCTCGGCACTCAAGTTTTCGAAGCTCTGGTACACCTCGGGGATGGCCTGGCGTAATGCCCGCTGTTCGAGCCACAAGGCTTCCCGTGTCTCGTGCGAAGGCCGTGAGCTCTGCATCCCCCGATCTTGGCGCGCGGCCCGCGTCACCGCACAGGGACGAAAGTCATGAGAACGAGTGACATTTCCCCTTCGTTACGACAGGGGGGCCGCCCAGCGCAGCACGGTTCCACCGGTCGCCCCGGCACCAACAGAGAATGTCCCCCGCATCTCCTCCGCGCGTTGCCGGAGATTGCTCAGACCACTTGTGGTGAGTGTCGCGGTGTCGGGGATGCCGACTCCGTTGTCAGTGACCGTGATGCTCAGATCGTCACCGACGTCGATCAGCACCGACAGCTCCGTGGCCCCGGAGTGCCGTACCGCATTGCTGACCGCCTCCCGCAAGACGGCTTCGGCGTGCTCGGCAAGATCGGCGTCCACGACGGACAGCGGACCCTTGTATTGCACCGTGGTGCGCACGTCACTCCCGGCGAACTGGGCGACTGCCTCGTCGAGACGCTGTCGCAATCGGGTGACCTCCGACGCTCCGCCGTGCAGATCGAAGATCGTGGTGCGAATCTCCTGGATGACACTCTGCAGGTCGTCGATGCATTCGGTGAGGCGCCGTTGCGCCTCGGGGGCCCGCGTGCGCGGGATGGTGCCCTGCAGCGCCAGACCGATCGCGAACAATCGCTGGATCACGTGGTCGTGCAGGTCGCGGGCGATGCGGTCGCGGTCGGCCAGCACGTCGAGTTCACGGAGCCTGCGTTGGGTGTTGGCCAGCTGCCAGGCCAGCGTGGCCTGATCGACGAATGCGGCCATGATCGACAACTGGTCAGCGGCGAAAGGGCGAGTGTCGTTGCCGCGCATGATCACCAGCACGCCGGCCACCATGTCGGTGGTCTGCATCGGCAGCAGTAGTACCGGACCGGACGCCTCGAAGATCTCGGTGGGCACCTCCGCAGCATCGACCATCCCGGGACGTCGGTGGTGAAACACCTCTCCGAGGGCAGTCCCGCTCAGCGACATGGTGGCCATCACGCTGATGGCGTCACGACGGACATTGCCGACAGCCTCGATGACGGCCAACTCCCCTAGTTCGGCAGGTGGAATTTCGGGATCTGCCGGAACAGCCACCAGCACCGCATCGGCGTTGGTGAGCTTCAACGCTTCGTCCGCGATGGAGCGGAAGATCCCCCCGGGATCTCCGCCACGGAGCAGTTCCGTGCCGATGTCGCGGGTGGCCTCTATCCACGCCTGGCGCATCCGGGCTCCTTCGAAGAGCCGGGCATTGTCGATCGCGATGCCGGCTGCGGCGGCCAGTGCCTGGGTGAGTACTTCGTCGTCCTCGTCGAACGGCTGCCCGGACATTTTCTCGGTCAGATACAGATTGCCGAACACCTCGTCACGAATCCGGATCGGCACACCGAGGAACGTCTTCATCGGCGGATGGTGGTGCGGGAAACCGACCGACGCGCTGTGTTCATGAATGTTGGTGAGTCGGATCGGATGGGGGTCATCGATCAGCGCACCGAGAACACCTCGGCCCTGGGGCAGCGGTCCGATCTTCTCGCGCGTGACGGGATCGATTCCCTCGTAGATGAATTCAACCAGTTCGTGGCCCTCGCCCCGGACGCCGAGGGCACCGTAGCGTGCATCGATCAGCTCGATCGCGGTGTGCACGATGGTGCGCAGCGTCGAGTCCAGATCCAGCCCCGACGTCACGGTGAGCATGGCGTCCACCAACCCGTCCAGACGATCGCGACTCTCGACGATCTGGTCGATACGGTCGCGAACTTCACCCAGCAGTTCGCGTAGCCGCAACTGCGAGAGGGTTTCCGAGATTGGCCGGTCCCTGCCACCGGTCCCCATCCCGGTCATGACTCCAAGTCTGCACCCTGGACCGGCTTTATGACATCTCTATGACCGATTCTCAGCTCTAACCGACTATCTTCTCAGCCATATCCCGGCCGTTCATGGGTGTGCAGTTTGGAGACGAACACCGCTGCCTGGGTGCGGCGCTGCATGCCTAGCTTGGTCAGCAGCCGCGAAACGTAATTCTTCACTGTTTTCTCAGCCAGGAACATCCGGTCTGCGATCTGTTTGTTAGTCAGTCCCTCCCCCAGCAGGTCCAGCAAGATGCGTTCCTGCTCGCTGAGAGCCGACAACGGATCAGTGTGCTCGGCGGCCCCCCGCAGCTTCGCCATCAACGCCGAAGCGGCGCGCGTGTCCAACAACGAGCGTCCCGCGCCGACTTCCTTGACGGCATGGGCCAGTTCCATCCCTTTGATGTCCTTGACCACGTAGCCGCTGGCACCCGCGAGGATCGCGTCGAGCATCGCCTCATCCGAGGTGAACGAAGTCAACATCAGACAGTGCAGATCTGGCATGCGTGACAGGAGCTCACGGCAGAGCTCGATACCGTTGCCGTCCGGCAGCCGCACATCGAGGACCGCGACGTCAGGGCGCAGGGCCGGAATGCGGCCCAGCGCCTCTGACACCGAGCCCGCCTCCCCGACGATCTCCAAGTCGGGGTCTGCGCTGAGCAGGTCGATCAGGCCGCGTCGCACCACCTCGTGATCATCGACCAGGAACACCGTCACCATCGTCGGCCTCTCGAGGGGTTGTGCGGGCGCCGAAAGCACCGGCCTGATGCGAGTATCGCTCACAGCACCCGGTTGCTGCCGCAGATCAGCAGCGAACAGGTGGTCTCACTGAGCGCGGGATGCGCACTGGTGTTCGGACCTCGTGAGTTACCCCCGGCCTGCCGCTGACCGACCACCAGAAGCTCGATCAAGTCCCGATGTTGGGCAACATAATTGACCATGTTGCCAGGAGTGATCACGGCAGCGATGTCCAACGACGGGTGCCGCCTTCGCCACCATTCGAGTTGCTTGTCCAATTGCCCTCGAGCCTGGCGATTGATCGCGGTGGTGTTGGAGGCGTCGGCGACGTCGGAGAATCGCGGACGCCAGCTGGCCAGAACTCGCAGGGGGCGGTGCCGGAGCAACGCCTCGGCTACCGAGATCTCCAGAACGTTCGCGCGGTCCGGGGAATCGTCGAGTTCGGCAAGGATGAATCCAGACTTCGGCGGGTGCGAGTGAGCAATGATCGCCACCGGGCATCTCGCGGTCCGGGACACCACCGCGGCCACCGACCCGTAGTGACGTCCGGTGGACTGTCCGATCCCCCGGCTGCCGAGACACAGCATGAGCGCCGAGTAGGAGGCATTGATCAGCGCGCGCCGGGCACTGTCCTGCACGATCTCGACCTCGATCTTCAGCGGCAGGTTCAGGGCCTCGATCGCCATGAAAGCCTCGCGGATCGAGATCTCCGCAGCAGCCAGGTCTCGTGCTGCCTGGTCGGCGCTCGGCACGGGCCGTGGCTCGATGGCGTAGAGGAGGCGTAGCGGAAGGTCGCGCTCCTCTGCCTCGGCGACCGCCCACAGGGCCGCTGTCAATGCCGCACGTGATCCATCGACACCGACAACGATGGCGGGCGAAGGCGGTGGACGATCCTTCATGGCGGTCCTTTCCCGACTGTCTGGTCGCAACGCTAAGGGTGACGTAGGTCGGACCCGTAGAGGCAAAGGTCCTCAACCCGGTTTCCAGCGATCGCTACACACGCACTGTGAATACATCGTCGATGGGCCGGCGGGGGGTCGGAGCCGGTTGATCGTCGTCGGCTGTGCGCTGCCCCACCCGCACCAGAACCTGTGGATGGTCGCGATGCACAAGAGAGCGGACCATGTCACGGCTGACGTCGACCTCCAGGACATGGGTCAATGGGCAGGTGGACAGCTGGCTCATCTCTGCTTCCAGCAGAACCCGGGACAGAGCCTGGCCGCAGCACACCACGTCCCGACGAGTGTTGCTGTAGGTCGACAGGACCACAATCTCAGAACGGTCCTGCGCAATCTCCGTCCTGCGGTCCCGGCTGTGATGAGTGACGGGAAAAGACCGCCCGACATCCACGCGTTGGCCTTCGGTGGCCGATACCAGCGAGGCGTGCGGGATTCCATCACTGTCTCCGAACGGGCCGGTCCACCAGTCCAGTTCGGCGTGATAGTCCGAGTCGTACTGGCGCAGAGCTTCCGAGAGACGCGACGCCTCGGCCAACGTCGTGCGGTCGTCGTGGCTGAGCACGTCGAAGATGGCGGCACTGTCTTCGTCGGGCCTGCCCTCAGCGGCCCGGCTGAGCAGAAGCTCTGCGGCCGGCCAGTTCTGTGGTGAACGGAAGGGCAGACGGTCACTGCGTCGAGTCAGTATCGCAGCCGCGCGACGCCGGTGCGCGACGGTCACGTACGTCATCGGTGTAAAACCCACCGAGGCGACGAACAGCGGATCGTTCGGGTTGGGGAGATAGTCCACGAGGATTCGCCATCCGGTTGCTGCCGCAGCGACACCGAGATGGTCCAAGACCGCCCCGCAGCTGATCAACGCCTGCCGGCGCGACGGATCGGTCGCCACCAAGCGGTCCGTGTCGAGTTCCAGGTGCAGATCACCGCCGCTGAACACCCAGCGCCACGGTTGGCTGTTGTGCACCGACGGCGCGTGGCAGGCCAATTCGACCCATTCCCTGAGTATCTCGATCGTCGGTCGGTGCACCGCCATGGTTGACCTCTCCCCGGTTCACCGGCCACCCTGTCGCGGGAAGCCCGCTTCGGCAAGAGTCTTTGGTCACCTCGGCGGGTGATGGTGACTTTCTGCCTTGGCCAATCGTGACCTTTCGGCGCAGTTGAGGGGGACACAGGGCCACTGCGTGACACCTGCGCCGCGAGTCAGAATCTTCCCATGCCGGCACCGCGGACCGTGACCCCCAGCGAGGAGGGGCCGGCCCCCACCTCCTGTGAAGTGCGAGAGACACACACGGGTCTGGTCCTTCTTGTGGGCAGCTACGCGTACAAGGCGAAGAAACCGATTGCCACCGATTTTCTCGACTTCCGTTCCGTCGACGAACGCGAACGCGTCTGCGAACGCGAGGTTCTGCTCAATCGCCGTCTCGCACCGGAGAGTTATCTAGGGGTCGGCCACTTCATACCTCCGGACGGGACGGCACCCGAGCCGGTTATCGTCATGCACCGCTATCAGGACCGTATTCGGTTGCGATCCATGGTCGAACAAGGTGAGCCGGTCGAGCCTCATCTCACCGATCTGGCCGGACGTCTCGCGGCCTTCCACGCCCGCGCGGAACGTTCACCCGACATCGATGACGCCGCAACGGTGTCCAGGATCGCCGAACGCTGGCAGGAGAATCTGTCCGAACTGGACCGCCTCGGTGCCGGATCAGGATTCTCCCCCGGCCAGATCTGCGAAGCGCGGCGCCTCGCCATGAGCTACATCGCGGGCCGCAAGCTGCTGTTCGACGCCCGGACCGGTGAGCGGCGGATCGTCGACGGCCATGGCGACTTACTGGCCGACGACATCTTCTGCACGAGCAGCGGCCCGGTCCCCCTGGACTGCCTCGAGTTCGACGACCAGCTACGGTACGTCGACGGTCTCGACGATGCCGCCTTCCTCGCCATGGATCTCGAATTCCTGGGCCGCCCCGATCTCTCGGCGCTGTTCTTGGACAGCTACCGACACGCCGCCGAAGACGGCGCACCGCAATCGCTGGCACATTTCTACATCGCCTACCGCGCGGTGGTCCGCGCCAAGGTCGACTGCATCAGGATGTCCCAGGGCCGAGTTGGCGCCGACGAGGATGCCCGTCAGCACCTCGAGTTGGCGCTCGATCATCTCCGGGCCGCCACCGCCCGGCTCATCCTGATCGGAGGGGGGCCTGGCACCGGCAAATCCACGCTCGCCGCGGCCCTGCATGAATCCCTGGACGCAGAGGTCATCTCGACCGACGTGGTACGACGTGAATTGCAACGGTCCGGGGACCTGTCCGGCTCCGCAGGTGACGTCGACGGTGGCCTGTACACGCCGGGCAATGTCGCACGGGTGTACGCCGCGGTGCTTGAACGAGCCGCGGGTGTACTGGCTCGGGGACGTTCGGTGATCCTGGACGGTACCTGGCGTGACCCCCGCCAGCGCCAGAGGGCCATGGAGGTGGCGCAGCGGTCATCGGCCACGATGGTGGAAATCGCCTGTCAGGCGAATCTTTCGCTGTCCCAGCACCGGATCGGGACGCGTGGCCCCACCAGCTCCGATGCCACCGCCGCGATCGCGGCCGAGATCACCTCGGCGCCGTGGCCCGGCGCACACACCGTCGACACCAGCCGGCCGCTGGCCGAATCCGTTGCCGACGCTCAGCGCATCTGCTGTCTGGCGTTCTGATTCTGCTCAACGAAGGGAAAACATCATGCACGCCTTGGTGTATCACGGTCCGGGCCGTCGGTCATGGGAGCAGGTGCCGAACCCTGCGCTCCAGCGCGCGACCGATGCCATCGTCAAAGTGGACGCGGTGACCATCTGCGGAACCGACCTCCACATCCTCAAAGGCGACGTACCCGAGGTCCAACCGGGCCGGATTCTCGGCCACGAGGCCGTGGGCACCGTGACCGAGGTCGGTACCGCCGTGGAGAAGGTAGCGGTCGGTGACCGAGTGCTGATCTCGTGCATCAGCGCGTGCGGCAGCTGCCGGTACTGCCGTGACGGCCAGTACGGCCAGTGCCTCGGGGGCGGCGGTTGGATCCTCGGTCACCTGATCGACGGCACTCAGGCGGAGTACGTCCGGGTGCCGTTCGCCGACAACAGCACTCACACGATCCCGCCGGGGGTCAGTGACGAGCAGATGGTGATGCTCGCCGACATACTGCCCACCTCCTACGAGGTGGGGGTGCTCAACGGCCGCGTGCGGCCCGGTGACGTGGTGGCAATTGTCGGCGCCGGTCCCATCGGTCTGGCAGCCGTCCTGACGTCGCGGTTGTACAGTCCCGCACACGTGGTGGTGATCGATGTCGCCGCAGCGCGGCTGGAAGCGGCCCGCAAGCTCGGCGCCGACGTCGTGGTGGACGCGTCGGCCCAGGACCCCCGTGCGGTCATCGACCAGCTCACCGCCGGATTGGGTGCCGATGTCGCCATGGAAGCCGTGGGACTGCCCGACACCTTCGAACAAGCCGTTCGCCTGACCCGGCCCGGCGGGCATGTGGCCAACATCGGCGTGCACGGCGCCCCGGCCACCCTGCACCTGGAAGATGTGTGGATCAAGAACCTGACCATCACCACCGGACTCGTCGACACACATTCCACCCCGACCCTCATGGGCCTGGTGGCCGGCCATCAGATCGACACCTCATCCATGATCACCCACCGGTTCGGATTCGACGAGTTCGACCTGGCCTACGACGTGTTCAGCCAGCCCGCCGACACCGGCGCCCTGAAAGTGCTCCTGACCGCCCCCGTGCATGCGGAGACCGAGGCCGGCTCGTGACCGACGCGGCAGACGCACGTCCGGTCGTCGTCGGGATCGATGGATCCGACAGCGGTGTCAGCGCGGCGCAGTGGGCAGCTGCCCTGGCCGCGGCCCTCGGTACGTCGTTGCACCTGATGCACTCCGACAGCACGGCCGGCTCGTTCATTTCGGACGCGGCGGTGATTGCCGTCAGAGCGGCGGCCACCGCCGACCGACACGCAGACGCCCAGCAGATCCTCGCGCAGGCGCAGACGGCGGTCCGGCAGCGTTTTCCCGCCCTGCAGGTCACCTCGGAGGTGGTCTCGGAACCGGCCGATGTCGCATTGATCCGCCGCAGCCGCACCGCCCGCTTCGTGGTCACCGCGGGCGAAGACGTCAGCCGCGCTGCGGCTTTGCTGCTTGGTTCCACGACGCTGACGGTCGCGACCCGCGCCGAGTGCCCGGTGGTCGCCTGGCGCGGTACGGCTGCGCCCACCACGGCGGCGGTGGTGGTGGGGGTCGCTTTCGGTGACGCGGATTCAGAGGCACTGGCCACCGCCTTCACCTTGGCAGAGATGTTCGCTGCACCGGTGACCGCTGTGCACGCCTGGTCCACCACCAGGTCAGTCGACCATGCCACCGTGCCCTACCTGATCGACTGGGATGCGGTGGAGCGCAACGAAACCAGGGGCCTGCGCACCGCGGTACAGCCATGGGCCGAACGCCACCCCGACGTCGAGGTCCGGTACGTGGTGGACATCGCGAAACCGAGTCGGGCGCTGCTGGACCGACTCGCTGACGCTCAACTGGTGGTGGTGGCCACGCATCGCAGCAACGCCCTGGCCGCGGCCCTGCTGGGATCGACGACGCTCAATCTGCTGCACCACAGCCCGGTTCCGGTGGTGGTGTGTCAGACGCCAAACCATCCGTGAACGTCGAGGATCCCGCAGCCGAGGTGTCCCGGTGCCCCCCCCGCTCAGGCGGCGTGCCGGATGTCCGGTCGGTGCGGGCCCTGCTGCGGCAGGGGTTTCGTGCCGGCGGCGGCTGGACTCCATCCGACGTAGCTCAGGTAGATGCCGATCAGGGCCATCACCACCATCGACGCCTGCCACCAACCATCCCGGCCCAACAGGCCCTCGGCCATGGCGACCGCCTGCTGCGGGAACACCAGCAGCATCACACCCTTGGCCGTCATGAGCCAACCGAGCGCGGACACCACACCAGCCGCCACGCCGCGCCACTCCGTGTGCGTCGCCACCACCGTGAGACCGATGAGTACCACGAACGCGCCTGTCACCCAGAACCATGCGGAACTCGCGGTGAAGTCGGACATCAGCATCTGCATCTGATTGGCGCGCGCCACTGCGGCAATCGCCATCACCACCAGGTACGAACCCAGAATACGGGCGAAAACCCGCGTGCGGTCCGAAGGTTGCCGTGTATGTCGCATGATGTGCCTTCTGGAGAATCGGGGGCTTTCGACGGCCACGTCACAGCGGTCTCGTCGCCGCCTGCTCTGATGACATCAACGAACACACATGTGCCGGTAGAGGACGAGGACGCGAGGCCTACGGACGAACGTCCCGGCTGCGCAGGTCCGAACGGCGTCGACAGGACGTCCTCGAGGAGAGGGCCAAAGCCTCTCGCACCGGCGGCGCCCACCGGAGCACATTTGGATTGCGTCGAAGCGCGGACCACTGCGCCTGTTTGATCGTCGAAGCGTGGGAGGTTTCGGTGTTGTCTGACAGTCAGGTGTCTGCGGTTGAATCCATGGCTTGGTTTCACGTCGACCATTCGCCAACCATGCTGTTGGACACACAGTTGCGTATCCGTGCGGTCAACAAGGCCTATGAGAGAATCACCGGGCATACCCGTGCGGAACTGGTGGGTGCGGCACTGTTCGACATTTTCCGGACACCTCCGCGGACCCTCAGGACGACGGAGCCGCCACCATCCCCTCGTCGATCGAGACCGTCCTGCGGCGCCGCGTCAGGCATGTGGTGGGTGTCCAGCGCTACGATCTTCCCGATCCGGCTCACCCCGGCTCTTTCCGGTATCGCGTCCGGACACCCGTGAATTCACCGCTCGTGATCGACGGCGCCACCGTCGGTGTCGTGCACCGGACCCAGGACCTGACAACGGCTTTCGCGGCGGCACCGGCCAACAGCGCCGATACTCCCCCCAGTCCGCTGCGCTGGACGAACTGGCAGGAATCCTGGGCAGGAGCTTTCCGGAGCTGCCGTATCCGGAGATCCTCGGAATCGTCGCCGAATCCCATTGTGTGGTGGCCCGGTCCCTGGGCCGGCCGGACGACGGGCGGACCGGCGAGCTGGCTGCACTGCGGGCGGAGATCCGCGTCGGACAACAGTCAACTGCGCCGATACGACTGCTTGGAAGCTAGAGGACGAGGACCAGAGCCGCGACCCGGAGGACTCCGCCGGGGAATTCCCAACTCTGGATGCCGAATTCGAGGGCCGACCGCTTGATGCACATCTGTACCATCTCACCGGCTCGCTCGGGGATGCTCGGGTGGTGACCGACATGGTTCCGCCTTCCCGCGACGACACACCCCGACCGAACTGCGAACAGGGGCTTGAGTCACCGCGCGCCGTCCTCGAGCCCAAAGGCTCTCGGACCGGGGACCAAGGCCTCCGGTAGGCCCCGCCCGGCGTCCCTACGGTGAGCAGTGAAGCCACAACAATGCGAACGGAGCCTCGACATGGTTGCCAAGACGGCATCACGACACGTTGTGGTGGGAGTCGACGGATCCGCGTTGTCGACGGCCGCGGTGATATGGGCCGCACGGGAGGCCCACATACACGGGCTGCCGCTGATGCTCGTGTACGTGACCCCGACGCTTCCGATCGAGTCCGAGGCAGCGCTGACCGCCGCCGAAATCGAGGCGTTCACCGAAGCCGAGCACACACGTGCGCGTGAACTTCTCGAACAGGCATGTGAAACCGCGGCACGGTCGATCACGCCCGATGGGGCGCCGATACGTCAAGCTGTCGCGGTTCTCGACGGTCCGGTGTTGTCGACACTGGTCGAACTGTCGCGCGAAGCGGCACTCATGGTGGTGGGGTCTCGCGGCCTCGGTACGGTCAGCCGGGCACTTCTGGGCTCGGTGAGCACCGGGTTGACACACCACGCCCAGTGCCCCGTGGCGATCGTCCACAGCAACGACGGGGACGGCCCGGATCCGTCCGACGGACCCGTGGTCGTCGGTGTCGACGGCTCCCCGACATCAGAATCGGCCACCGCCCTGGCCTTCGAAGAAGCTCACCTGCGTGGCGTGGATCTGGTGGCCGTCCATGCCTGGAGCGACATGGGGCCGATCGGATTTCCGCCCAGTAACTGGTCACCGATCGAGTGGCGCAACATCAAGGAACGGGAAGAAAAGTTGCTGACCGAGCGTCTCGGAGAGTGGCGGCGCCGGTTCCCCACGGTGACGGTGTTCCCGCGGGTGGTCTGCGATCAGCCCGCGCCCCGGTTGCTGGAGGCAGCGCAAGGCGCCCAACTCCTGGTCGTGGGTAGTCGCGGCCGCGGCGGTTTCGCCGGCCTGCTCCTGGGGTCGGTCAGCGCCACCGTCGCCGGTGCCGCCACCGTTCCGGTCATCGTTGTTCCCGCCGACAAACTCGTTGCCACTCAACCATTTTGCCATCCGCAACCTCTGGAGTGATCACCATGACATCATCCGTGGAGCGTCCCCGCGTCCGGCTCCCGCAGCGCCACACCCCTCGCGGCACGCCGCCGCCCCGCGGCTGCGCACCGCACCTGGCTGCCCCCAGCTTTGGTGACCGGCAGCAGGTCGACCAGCTTTTTCGCGAACTGGACGAGCTGGAGACACAGGTGGTGCATATCCGCCACCGCATCGCCGAACTGGGAAACGTACCTCAGCACAGCTGACTGAGCGACACCCGGGTACCGGCCTGCCCGGACACTATCGCCGCAATGTTTCTCAGCGCTCCGATCACGGCATCATGACCGGTACGCCGAGTGAAATCGCACGCCGCCTGCACCTTGGGTCCCATCGATCCAGCCGCAAACGACATCCGCGCGAGGCGGTCGGGATGGACCCGGTCCAGTCGGCGCTGATCCTGTGTGCCCCAGTCGGTGTACACACCGTCGACGTCGGTGGCGATGACGAGCAGGTCCGCGTCCAGCTGTTCGGCCAGGAGCGCCGAGGCCAAATCCTTGTCGATCACGGCTTCCACGCCACTGAGCACCCCATCGGCGGCACGGATCGTGGGAATCCCGCCACCGCCGGCGCAGACCACGATCACACCGTGTTCGACCAACTGGGCGATGACATCCAACTCGACGATGACCTTGGGCTGCGGGCTCGGCACCACCCGGCGGTAATGCGCTCCGTCCGGCGCGATCGACCACCCACCTGCGGCTGCCAGCCGCTGCGCGGTGGCATGATCGTAGATCGGCCCGATGAACTTGGTGGGTCGCGCAAATGCGGGGTCGTGCGGGTCCACCTCGACCATGGTGAGCAGCGTCGCCACCGACCGTTGCCGCGGTAGCAGGTTCCTCAGTTCCTGTTCGATGACATATCCGATCATGGCATCGGTCTGGGCGCCCAGCACATCGAGCGGGAACGGCGCCGAATCGTCCACGACGTCGTGGTAGGCGGCGGCCTGCAGGGCCAACAGACCAACTTGAGGTCCGTTGCCGTGCGCCACCACGAGCTCGTTGTCCCCGGCGACGGAGACAATGCTCTCCACGGCCGTCCGGATATTGGCCCGCTGATTGTCGGCGGTCATCGGCTGGCCGCGCTGCAGCAACGCGTTGCCGCCCAGCGCGATCACGAGACGCATTGCACTCGCCTCAACCGAGCGCGGCGACGAGAACGGCCTTGATGCTGTGCATCCGGTTCTCGGCCTGATCGAAGGCGATGTTGGCGGGGCCCTCGAACACCTCCTCGGTGACCTCCACACCCGTTGCCAGTTCGGGGTACTGCGCAGCGATGCGTGCCCCCACCGTGGTCTCGCTGTTGTGCAGGGCCGGCAGACAGTGCATGAACTTCACCCGAGGGTTGCCGGTCGCAGTCAGCAGCGCGCTGTTGACCTGGAACGGCAACAGCATCGCTATACGTTCGGACCAGGTTTCCACCGGCTCGCCCATGGATACCCACACGTCGGTGTAGATGAAATCGACGTCGGTCACCGCCTTGACCGGATCATCGCTGATGGCCAGCCTGGCACCCGACTGAGCTGCGAACCGTTCGCACATCTCCACATGGTCCGCGGCGGGCCAGAGCGCCTGGGGCGCACCGATCCGGACATCCATGCCCAGCTTGGCCCCGACCAGCAGCAGCGAGTTGGCCACATTGTTGCGGCCGTCGCCGACGAAGGCAAACCTGATGTCCGTCAACGCGTTGGCGCAGTGTTCTGTCATCGTCATCACGTCGGCGAGCATCTGGGTGGGGTGGTAATCGTCGGTGAGGCCGTTGAACACCGGAACGCAGGCATACTCGGCCAGCTCCTCCACCGTGTCCTGGGAGGAACCCCGGTACTCGATGGCGTCGTACATGCGTCCCAGTACCCGCGCAGTGTCTTTCATCGACTCCTTGTGGCCGATCTGCGAGGACGCCGGATCGATGTAGGTGACGTGCGCGCCTTCGTCGTAGGCTGCGACCTCGAAAGCACACCTGGTGCGTGTCGAGGTCTTCTCGAAGATCAACGCGATGGTCTTGCCCGACAGCCGTTGTGCGCGCAGACCCGAGTACTTGGCGCGCTTGAGGTCGCGGGCCAGCTCCAGCAGATAGAGCAGGTCACGGTCGGTGTGGTGGACCAGGCTCAGTACACTGCGGTTTCGGTTGTTGTATGCCACGTCAGCTCATCCTCGTCGAATGCTCAGGTGTACAGCGGGTCTCGGGCAACGGGGCATGTCATGCACCGCCCGCCGCCCCGGCCCCGGCCCAGCTCGCTGGCGTCGATGGTGACCACCTCGATGCCCGCCTTGCGCAACGCGGTGTTGGTCAGGGTGTTGCGGTCGTAGCCGATCACCACACCGGGTGACAGTGCCACGACATTGTTCGCGTCGTCCCACTGCTCACGCTGCACACCGTAGATGTCGCCGGCGGTGGTGATCACGGTGAAGCTGACCCCGAGTGCCCGACCGATGGTGTCGACCAATCCGAGCGATTCACGTCGGATGTCCAGCCCGGAGGGGGCCGAGTCGTCCGGCCGCAGGGTGAACGGCACCACACCGTCCACCACCGGCGGGTAGGCCGTCACCACGTCCTGATCGCAGAAGGTGAACACGGTGTCCAGGTGCATGGCTGCCCTGCTGCGGGGAAGTCCGGCGACGATGACCTGTTCGGCGGCGCCGGCGGCGAACAGGTTCCGGGCGACCTGAGTGATCGCTTGGTGTGAGGAGCGCTCACCCATGCCGATCACGACAACGCCGTTACCCACCGGCATCACATCACCACCCTCGAGGGTGGCCGCGCCGCGATCATGCGCCGACTGATCGAGGTCACCGAACCAGACATCGAACTTCTGATCGGCGAATACGGGGTGGAAGTTGTAGACCGCGGCGGTGAGCATGGTCTCCTGGCGGCGTGCCGGCCAGTACATCGGGTTCAGCGTGACACCGCCGAAGATCCACGAACTGTTGTCGCGCATGAACTGCGTGTTCGGCAGCGGACGCAGCACAAAGCCTGCCGGATCACGTTCGCGTAAGGCCATCAGGAGCTGACCACCCACCCCGGAAGGCAGGTCGCTGTACGCCACTCCCCCGATCAGGAACTCCGCCAGTGGTTGTGCGGGCATCTCGTCGAGCCAGGCCCGGACATCGTCGGCCAGTCCGACTCCCACCAGATCGTCGGTGATCTTGCGGTCCAACACCCACGCGCGGCCGTCCGGCAGGTCCAGTACATCGCTGAGCAGATCCTGCAGGTCGAGGACTTCGACACCGCGGTCGGTCATTTTCGCGACGAAATCGAAATGGTCCCGGCGGGCCTGCTGCAGCCACACCACGTCGTCGAACAGCAACTCCTGCTGGTTCTGCGGGGTGAGGCGCTGGTGGGCCAGACCGGGGGCGCAGACCAGCGTGCGCCGCAGTGTTCCGGCTTCTGACCAGACGCCCAGCTGTGGCTGTTCGGTGTTCACAGGACGGCCAACTGTCCAGTGGCCATGAGGACGACGGCGGCCACGGCGGTCACCGCGATCACGGCCGCGATCACCCCTTCGGTTCGGCTGAAGACGCGCAGTTTGCCTTCCCGGCGGGCCCAGACGTAGAGGATGGTGCCCACCAGATAGAACGCTGCGGCGACCAGCAGGTATTGCCACCCTCCGGCGTAGAGCAGCCACCCGGCATACACCAGGGCCACGGCGCCCACGAGCAGGTCCCGGGTCCGGCCGCGGCCGTCTTCATAGGTCTCGCCGCGGACCGCCAGCATCAGTTGATAACCCGCCGACCACAGGTACGGCAGCAGGATCAGCGAGGTGGCCAGCAAGATCAGATCCAGATAGGTGCTCTCGTTCGCCAGCGTCCACAGCAGCAGGATCTGGACGCAGATGTTGGTGAGCCACAACGCATTCGCCGGCGCGCCATGAGAGTTGTCCCGGCCCAACGCTTTCGGCATTACGTTGTCCTTCGCCGGCAGACGCAGGATCTCGGCGCAGAGCATGACCCAGGCGATCAGCGCCCCGAGGAGGGAGATGATCAGACCGACCGAGATGAATGCTGCACCCCAGTTGCCCACCTGGCTGGCCAGCACACCGGCCATGGAGGGATCGGGCACACCGGCCAGTTCCGCCTGTGCCATGAGCCCGTAGGACAGCAGGTTCACCAGCAGCAGCAGCGCCAAGACGGCTGCGAACCCCAGCACTGTCGCCCGCCCCACGTCTTTGCGTCTGGCTGCGCGCTGCGAGTACACGGCAGCGCCTTCGATTCCGATGAACACCCATACCGTCACAAGCATCATGTTCTTCACCTGGGTCAGGGTGTCGCCCAGTGGGGCGCCGTCGATCTGGGTGGCCGCACCCCAGAAATCCGCACTGAACAGCCCTGCGTCGAATCCCACTGCAGCGATGGCGATGAAGGTCAGGATCGGGATCACCTTGGCGACGGTCACCACCGTGTTGACAAGCGCCGCGGTCTTGACCCCTCGCAAGGTCACGGCGTGGACCACCCAGAGCAGGATGGAGGCGCCGATGATGGCAGGTACGGTGACGCCGTCGGTGAAGCCGTCGAAGAAGAATCCGAGGGTGGCGAACAGCAGCACGAGGTAGGCGACGTTGCCGACCCATGCCGACACCCAGTAGCCGAACGCCGACGTGAAGCCGATGTAGTCGCCGAAACCGGCTCGTGCGTAGCCGTATACGCCGCCGTCGACATCGGGCTTGCGACGTGCCAGCGACTGGAACACGAACGCCAGCATCAACATGCCGACGGCGGTGATCAGCCAACCGATGAGCAGAGGTCCCGGCGCAGCGCTGCCGGCCATCTGCGAGGGCAGGGCGAAGATTCCGCTGCCGATCATCGAGCCGACGACCAGAGCTGTCAGGGCAGCCAGACCCAGGCCGGGTCTGCTGCCGGCGGGGCGCGCCGCATCGGGGCGAGAGATGCTCGAAGTAGCCATGGCTACATGCTTCTCGGCTCGTACATCAGTTTGCTAGGGCAGCTTGGCTGTGCGGTGAAAGGACTTTCGGCCTTCGACCGTGCCGTCAGACCGCGGGGTGTCCGGTTGTTCAGCTGCGGGCTCTACGGGCGGAGCCGGATTTCCCTCTGTTTCGGTCTCTTCGAGCTGTCGGCGCGCGTAGAAGTCGGCAGCGACAATCCGCGTGATTGCATCGAGTGCGTTGGTCTTCGCCATGATTGATCGGACCTTTCTGCGATAAGGGCTCAGGCCGTGATGCCCAGATCGACCAGCGCTCTGGCCGTCTCCAGGTGTTGATCGGCTTGCTCCACCGCCGCGCTGAACTCGCCGTCGTAGTCGTTGTGGCTCTGCGCGATGACAGCCAGACACATGTGCGACGCGGAGTGTGCATCCTCGGCGGCCGCCGACAGTTCCGCGCTGATGTGGGCATCGGGCGCGGGCAGGTGTTCAGCTACCCCCACCGCCGCGGCATCGTGGATGCGCCGGCAGGCGTCGTCGAAGCCTGACGAGTCCCAGGTTTGTATGGCGCGCTGCGAATCGCGCAGCGCCGTTCGCAGGTCTTCGACGTCGGGTCGGGCAGTGATCCACCAGGCCTGGAGCACCGCTCTCCGGTCGTCGGTCTCGTTGGTCGACCCGTCCGGGCGCAGCAGGAGGTAGCCGACCAGGACCCCGACGCCGACGATCACCACCATGGCGCCGGCGAACACGGCCCACAGCCGGGCGTCGGTGAACCACCCCCGCGGTCCCCATGGCCGCCGCAGAGGTTGTCCGCATTCGCCACAACTCGTCCATTCCGCTGGATTGGCGTGTCCCTGAGGACACGTCACCATCGCGGAGCTCTCGTCATCCCCACCGGGCGGTACCGCGGTTCTGACGCCGCGCATCATCGCGGTCGCACCACGATCACCGGGACGTCAGCGGACTGTGCAACGGCGGCGCCCACCGACCCCAGCACCATTCCGGAGAAACCACCGCGCCCGTGGCTGCCCACCACCAGCAACTGCGCGTGCTGCGCTTCCTCGAGCAGCCACCTGGCCGGCTTGTCGCGAACCACACGGCGACGCACGGTCACGTCGGGGTGCTGCTCCTGCCACCCGGCCAAGCGTTCACCCAGCAGTTCCTCACCGCGTTCCTGGAGGGCGCCGCGGTCCCAGCCCGCCGCGGGGAATGCGCCGAGGTCGCTCCACGCGTGCACTGCCAGCAGGTCGACATGGCGGCTCTCGGCTTCGGCGAAGGCCAGCGCGGTGGCCGCCTCCGATGCCGGTGATCCGTCGATACCCACCACCACAGGCGCCGAGGTGGTCGGCAATTCGCCGTTCTGGGCGTGGATCACGGCGATCGGGCCGTATCCGTAGTGCACCATCCCGCTGCTGACCGAGCCGAGCAGAGCACGTCCCACGCCCCCCATACCGCGGCATCCGACGACCACCATGGCGGCATCTTTGGAGGCGTCGGCCAGCGCGGGGACCGCACCCGAGAAGGGCGTCTCCACGTGCACGTCCGCCTGCGACCCGCAGTCGCTGAGCACTTTTCGGGCTCGCTCGATCACCAGCGCCGCAGCTTCTCGTTCGGCCTGCGCAATCGTGTCGGGCAGCGGCGCCATCGGCCAGCTGATCACGATCGGCTCCACGGCATACATCAAGGTGATCGGCGTGTGCAGCCGCGTCGCCTCGACGGCGGCCCACCGAACGGCAGCATCCGATTCCCGAGACCCGTCGACACCGACCAGGATGCCGTACCGGGTTGTGCTGTTCGTCATGTCGCCTCCGGACCTACCAGCTGGGATCGTGTCGATGACGACGCTATTGCCGGGACATGGGCCGAGCCAGGGCCGTTGGTCCCGCTGAGACGGTGCCGGTGGTCATCGGGTCGTCACAGGACCAGCACCGCGGCTCCGGCGATGGAACCGGCCTTGAGGTCCCCCAGCGCACGGTCTGCGCGGTCCAGCGGATACGGCGTCACAGCGACTTCGATGTGGTGGCCGGCGGCGACGTCGAGGAAGCTTCGGGCGTCGGAACGGGTGTTCGATGTCACCGACCGGAGCTGACGTTCCTGGAACAGGTGCCGTTGATAGTTCAGCGCTGGGATGTCGCTCAGGTGGATCCCGGCGATGGCCAGTGTTCCCCCGCGATCGAGCGCCTCCAGGGCCGGCAGGACCAGCTCTCCCACCGGGGCGAAGAGGATCGCCGCGTCCAGGGGCACCGGTGGACGGTCGGCAGGACCCTGAACCGAGGCCACGCCGAGGTCCGACGCCAGTTCCCGGGCATTCTGTCCGCGGGTCATGACGTGAACCTCCGCCCCTTGAGCCATTGCCACCTGGGCCGTGATGTGCGCGCTGCCGCCGAAACCGTAGATTCCGAGGCGGCCACCGGGCGGCAGTTGCGCCCGCATCAGCGAGCGGTACCCGATGATGCCTGCACACAGCAGAGGCGCCAGTTCGGCATCGGTGTACCCAGACGGCAGCCGATGCACGAAATCGGCAGGTGCCGTGAGGAACTCTGCATAACCGCCGTCGGCGTCCCAGCCGGTGTAACGGGAACCCGGGCAGAGGTTCTCCCGCTGTCCCAGACAGTAGGAGCATCGGCCGCACGTGCTGCGCAACCACGGCACCCCGACACGATCGCCGGGGCGAACCTGGTCGCCGACCCCCCGGCCGATGCCGACCACCTCCCCCACCACCTCGTGTCCGGGTGTGACCATCGGCCGGTGCACCGCCAGATCCCCCTCACTGACGTGGAGATCGGTGCGGCAGACACCGCACGCCTTGACTGCGATCAACACTTCACCCACGCTGGGCTCGGGAACCGCAGTGGCCTCGAATACCAGCGGCCCGGCTTCGATGGGGCCCGGAGCCCGCACCCGCCAGGCGTGCATGGTGTCGGTCATGGCACGGTGGTCTCACCGGCATTCGCCAGGATGCCGGTGCGCCGCGCAGGTCGCAGATTCGCCAACACGGCCTGGATCAAATCCTCGTGGGCCGTTCCGTTTTCGAGCACACACCGCGGTCCGTACCGCATCAGGAACAGTTCCACCCGCCGGTCCATCGACGACGAGGAATATGCCTCTCCGGCGAACTCCGACGCCAGGAACCTCCAGGCAACCGCGTCCAGATCGCAGCATCCGCGGTGACTGTTCAGAGCCGGCATCGTGGCGGTCCTTTCCGAGTGCCATCTCCTCCATCCTTCGACCCGACGACGGGTGTGCAATAGAGACGAAAGTCACCACGTTCTCGACCATTCTGTGCCGGTGACACAAGCCCCTAACGGTGCGATGCAACGGACCCTTGTCGAGGTGCCACGCCGTGCCGAGCATGGGCGGATGACCAACGAACTGACCCACACCGCCAAGGCCACGGTCCTCACCTTCAACAAGAGGGTGCTCAACCCGCTCATGTTGTTGCTGGCCGGCCGCAAATACTGGTACGCCTCCCGGCTGCAACACGTCGGGCGCAGGACCGGGACGAAATACTCCACGCCTGTTGTCGCCGACCAGATCGGTACCGACGTCATCGTGCCGCTTCCCTACGGCACGCACGTCGACTGGCTGCGCAATGTGATGACTGCGAACTCGGCGACGATCACCACCCGCGGGCAGACGATGACGGTGGCGGATCCTCAGATTGTCGCAGCAGAGAAGGTACTACCGCTGCTGCCCCCGAGACGCGGGCGGGCGCTGAGCCGTTTCGGCGGGAAGAATTTCGTGAAGTTCTCGGTCCGATCATGACCTGCACCGAGCCCTCGCTGAGATTCCGGCCCCTGGTCCACGCGGCCGGCCCTTTCGTATCGGTGTTCGTCGACGACAGGCGCGACGAAGCCGACGCGCGCGAGCGCACGCTCGCGCGCTGCAGTGCCGTTTGCCGGCATCTCCGCGACATGGGGGTCGACTCCGGCGTTGTCGACGACATCGGGGCTGCTCTGTTGAGCAGACAACCGGTCCCTGGACGTCCCGGACGTGCCATCGTGGCAGCGGGCTCCGGGGTGGTTGTCGATGAGAGCCTGCACGCCGCACCGCCGTCCACAGTGCTGCGGGTGTCGGATTACCCTTTTCTCCTGCCGCTGCTGGCCCCCGAACAGGAGCCGCCGGACTATCTTTTCGCCGCCGTGGATTCTCTGGGCGCCGACCTCACGGTCCACGAAGGGTCGATCCGGCGGCACACCTCAATCGAGGGTGCCGGGTTTCCCGTGCACAAGCCGGCCACCGCCGGGTGGCACGGGTACGGCGATCTGGCGCACAGTGCGGAGGAGGCAGTTCGGACCAACATCCGGCTGGTGTCCTCGGCCATCACCACGCTGGCCGATCAGGCTGACAGCGAGGTCGTGTTCGTCTGCGGTGAAGTGCGGGCACGCAGCGCGGTGATCGCCGAGCTCCCGGAGCGCATCGCAGCGCGTACCGTCCAGTTGCCCGGCGGCGCCGATGGGGACCGGGCCGACGAGTTGCATGCGCGCGAACACCTGGAGGCCGAACTCGAACGGCATCGACGCCGGCAACTCGACGGGGTGCAGGATCGTTTCGTCGCGGAGCGCGCATGCGGCAGCGGAGTTGCGGTCGAGGGTCTTGGCGCTGTGTGCCGGGCATTGCGGGACCGTTGTGTGGACACCCTGCTCGTCGGTGAGATGGGAACTGCGACCGTGCTCTCCGGCGCGGACCGGACAACGCTGGGCACCGATGCGGACTTCCTGTCCGAGATCGGGCAGGCGCCGCATTCGGTGGTGCTGGCCGATGAGGCGCTGCCGTTCGTCGCGCTGGCCACCGGCGCCACCGTCATCCGCGCACGCGGCGACCTCCCCCTGGCAGACGGCGTGGGCGCGCTGTTGCGTTATTCGCCATCACTCCCGCCGGCCTTCACCAGCTGAGAATCACTCGGCTTCTGCCAGAGGGCCATCCGTAGACCGGTGGGGTGGCGCGGGTGGTGGGAACCGCCTTGATCGACACACTGCCGTTGGTCTCGCACCGTACGTGGCTGCAGACGTCTGTTCATCGGTTGACGGCGGCGTCCGCCGTCGTGACGGGGCCGGGTGAGCTGAACCGCGCGGCGCGGCGATGAACACGATGAGCGTGGCCCCGCGTGCGAAGCGTCGTCAGATCCCGCGCGGACTCACCGTAGAACACCTTCTTGGTGGCTTCGACCAACACCAGATATGCCGCAGCCAAACCCAGAAGGGCGGCGAAGTACTGCCACGGCAGCGGCGTGAACCCCAGGGTGTGCCCGAGCGGCGATATCGTCACCGCGATACCGGCAGCGATCACCGTCAGCGCCGCCGCAGTCAGCGGCCAGCTCGGCCTGCTGCGGATGAACGGCACCCGACGTGTCCTCACTGCGAAGATGATCAGGGTCTGCGTCGCCAGGGACTCGACGAACCATCCGGTACGGAACTCGACGGGGCCGACCTGCAGAATCCCCAGCATCAGGCCGAAGGTCACGAAGTCGAACAGCGAACTGATCGGGCCGAAGGTGAGCATGAACCGGCGGATGAAGGCGATGTTCCAGTGCGACGGCGCGTGGAGCTGCTCGTCGTCGACACGATCGGTGGGGATCGCGAGCTGAGAGGTGTCATAGAGCAGATTGTTGAGCAGGACCTGGCTGGGCAGCATCGGCAGAAACGGCAGGAACGCCGAAGCGGCTGCGGCACTGAACATGTTGCCGAAGTTGCTGGACGTGCCCATCAGCACGTATTTGATGGTGTTGGCGAAGATGCGGCGTCCCTCGGCGACTCCGGCGGCCAACACGCCCAGGTCCTTGTCGAGCAGGACGACATCAGCCGCGTCCTTGGCCACGTCGGTGGCGCTGTCCACCGAGATACCGACATCCGCGGAATGCAGTGCCAGCGCGTCGTTCACGCCGTCGCCGAGGAAGCCCACCGACCTCCCCCGGCGTCGAAGTGCCGATATCACCCGGGCCTTCTGTTCCGGCGAGACCCGGGCGAAGATGGTGCACTCTGCCACCGCACGGTCGAGTTCGGCGGCACTCATCGCCGCCAGCTCAGACCCGGTGAGGGTTCCCCCGGACTCCAAACCCAGTTCGGCACAGATCTTCTGGGCTACCACTGGATTGTCTCCGGTGGCCACCTTGACTTCTATACCCAGTGCCGACAGGTCCCGCAACGATTGCCGGGCAGCGCTTTTGGCTCTGTCGGCGAAGATCACGAAGCCCCGGAACGTCAACCCGACCTCGTCTGCCGTCGACACCTTCGTCAGACCGGGAGCAGGCTTGGTGGCGACGGCCACGACCCGGCGGCCTTCGGCGAACAACGCGGTCAGAACCTGTTGTGCACTCGGCGTCACCCCGTCGCACTTCGCCATGATCTGCTCGGGAGCTCCCTTGCACACCACCATCCGGCCCGCCGAGTCGTCGTCGACCAACGCCGTGGTGGTTCTGCGGCGGTGGTCGAAAGGCAGCAGGGCTACCCGTCGGGCGTCACGCACGGTCGCCCGTCCCGCCCACAGCGCCGCATCGAGTTCGTTGGCGCTCGTCCCGCCGACGGCGGGATCCACCTCGGTGGCCAGCATGGCCAGCCGCAGCACCTCATCAGCGTGCCGGCCGCCGCCGTCCACCGCATCGATCAATTCGATCCGGCCTTCTGTCAGGGTTCCGGTCTTGTCGGTGACCAGGATGTCGATGTCGCCCAGGTCCTCGATGCAGACCAGGCGTTTCACCAGCACCTTGAGCTTGGCCAGCCGGCGCGTGCCGGCCGCGAGGCTGGTGCTGACCACGGCGGGGAGCAACTGGGGCGTGATACCGACAGCAATCGCCAGACCGAACAGTGCGGACTCGATCAACGGCCGGTGCAGCAGCAGATTGATGACGATGATGAGTGCGGTCAGGGTCAACGCCACGCGTAACAGCAGATAGGAGAAACGTCGCAGTCCTTGTTGGAACTCGGTCTCCGGTTCCCGGTCACTGAGTCCGGCGGCGATTCTGCCGAACTGCGCGTCGGCGCCCGTCGCATACACCACCGCGATGGCATCGCCGGCGCTGACCACCGTTCCCATGAACGCCAGGTTCGCCGCGTCCGATCCCCCCGCGGCGGGGTTCACATCGGTCGCCTTCTGCACCGCGACAGACTCCCCGGTCAGAATGCTTTCATTGCACTCCAGGCCGTTGACCTCGAGTAACCGCACGTCGGCGGGTACCAACTCACCCAGTTCGAGGCGGATGACGTCACCGGGCACCAGATCGGTGACGTCGACCTCGGTCATGATGTTGTCGCGCAACGCCGTTGCCGTGTGGCGTATTCGCGAATGCAGGGCCGCGGTGGCCCGCTGCGCCCGGTACTCGTTGACGAAACCCAAACCGATGCTCACGGCCAGGATGATCCCGATGATCATGGCCTGGGTTCGGTCACCGAGGAAGAACGACACCACCGCGGTCACTGCCAGCAGGCCCAGGACAGCGTTGTTCAGTTGTCGCATGAGTATTCGCACACCGCTGACCCCGTGCGTGCGGATCGAGTTCGGGCCCAGCTGCGCCCGCCGGGCTGCGGCTTCGTCACTGGTCAGCCCGGACACCGCCGATCCGAGCCGGGTCAGGACATCGGCCGCCGGAGTGCTGCAGGCGTCCGCCGACACCAGATGCGCGGTCACGGACGATGGTGGCGTGCTGCGTCGAGCAGTACCCGCCGCTCGGCGGCGGCGATCATGTGCCGGGCGCGTGGAAGGACGTCCGGATTGACCGAGACCGACGTGATGCCCATCCGGACGAGATGCTCGGCGAATTCCGGATTGGTCGACGGCGCCTGTCCACAGAGCGAGGACGTGATGCCGAACTCGTTGGCGGTGTCGATGATCCGTCGGATCGCGTGCAGCACGGCAGGGTCGGATTCGTCGAAGAGTTCCGCGCAGACCTCGGAATCCCGGTCGACGCCCAGAACCAGTTGGGTCAGGTCGTTGCTACCGATCGACACACCGTCGATGCCGAGTTTGATGTACTCCGGTAGCCAGTGCACCACGGAGGGCACCTCGGCCATCACCCATCGGTGCAGGCCGCGGTGGCCACCGAGCGGGCTGGCGTCGACCAGTTCCAGACACCGCTGCAGCTCCCATCCGGTACGGACGAACGGGATCATCAGGTGCACGTTCGGGTACTGCTCGCGCACGCGTGCCAAGGTCTGCAGTTCCAGGTCGAACAGGCTGGGATCGCTGATGTAGCGGAAGCAGCCCCGGTA
Organism: Mycolicibacterium tokaiense; assembly: GCF_010725885.1. Taxonomy (NCBI): domain Bacteria; kingdom Bacillati; phylum Actinomycetota; class Actinomycetes; order Mycobacteriales; family Mycobacteriaceae; genus Mycobacterium; species Mycolicibacterium tokaiense. Next base: position 5,188,830 of record NZ_AP022600.1, read on the forward strand.
GCCGATCATCGGGTTGTGTTCGAGCGGCTCGTACTCCTCACCGCCGGTGAGGTTGCGGAACTCGTTGCTGCGGAAATCCGTGGCCCGGTAGATGACCGGCCGCGGCGCGAAGGCCGCAGCGATCCGGCCCAACGAGGCGGCCATGGCGTCCATCAGGGTGGCCGTGTCGCCGCGGGCGATCAGATCACTCGGATGCCTACCACCGAGAGCCTGGGTCAGCATGAATTCTGCCCGCAGCAGGCCCACACCATCGCAGTCCGATGCGGCGATCGAGTCGACGTTGTCCGGTAGCGCAAGGTTGACGTAGACCTTGGTGGCCGTCACCTCGGTCGCGGCGCCGGCGGTCTGCTCGACGGTCCTCGACACCGCTGACCGCGGCGATCCGACGCGCCCTCGGACCACCTGTCCGTGTGTACCGTCGACGGTCGCCAGCGTGCCATCTCGCAGATCAACGGTGCCCGTGCGGGTTCCGACCACACACGGCACTCCGAGCTCGCGGGCCACGATGGCCGCGTGGCAGGTCATTCCACCGGTGTCGGTGACCAGACCGGCGGCCCGCCGGATGGTGGGCAACCAGTCCGGGTTGGTCATCCGGGCAACGAGGATCTCACCGTCCTGCAGAAGATGCCCCTGTTCGGGCCCGGCGAGCACGCGGACCCGTCCCGTGCCCGATCCGGGTGCGGCGGCCAGTCCCCGCGCCAGAACGGCCGACTCGTCGGCTGACGGTGAAGCCGGGGAATGCAGAGTTGTGATGGGCCTGGCCTGAACGAGATAGGTCCGGCCCTCGGCGATGGCCCACTCGGTGTCCTGTGGACAGCCATGGTGGCGCTCCACCGCGATGGCCAGTTCCGCGATGCGGCGCGCCTCGCCGTCATCGAGCACGCGCGCGTCGGCGCGGGCAGCATCGAGGGACACGTGCTGGTCCCGGCCATCAGGACCACGCACGATCTGGAAGTCCTTGTGTCCGATGCGAACCTGTATCACGTCGAGGGAATCCTTGGCCACCAGGTAGGTGTCCGGCTCCACGGCACCGGACACCACCACCTCACCCAGCCCGTACGCTGCCTCGATCACCACACGGTCCTCGGCGGCGGCGCTGGGATCGGTGGTGAAGGCTACTCCTGCCTTCTCGGATTCGACCATCTGCTGGACCACGACCGCCATCGCCGGCTCGGCGGTGACGTGACGACCAGCGCGGTAGCTGATCACGCGCGGGGAGAACAGCGACATCCAGCAGCGCACCACCGCGTCGCACACCGCGTCCGCGCCCGAGACGTTGGTCAACGTCGCATTCATCCCGGCGAACGAAGCCTCCCGCCCGTCTTCCCCAGTGGCCGACGACCGCACCGCCACGGTGCATTCGGGTTCCAGTCCCTTGTAGGCAACCAGGACAGCCTCCCGTACCGCCGCGGCCAGACCCGCCTTGGCCACCAGATCCTGCATCCGGGTGCACAGCTCGTCCAGTGGTGCGCCCTCGGAGTGCAGCGCTTCGCCGTGCAGCGTTCGCAGTTCGGTGTCGACACCTGCATGGCGCATCGAATCCTGGTACGCCGTGCGGAGCAAGACGAAACCAGGCGGAACGGGTAGTCCCGCCGCCACCAGCTCTCCCATGTTGGCGCCCTTGCCGCCCGCCTCGTCGGCGTCGCCCAGGCGTAGGTCGCAGATGTCCCTGACGTAGCGATCAGCGTCCATGGGCACACTGTGCTCGGCATCGCCCGGAACTCCTAGCGGCGCAGGACCACAGCGGGGCGGCAAAGTGCTCCTACAATTCGGGACTTTGGACCGCATATCCGTACGGGCGCCACCGGGTAGCGTCACGCCATGTCCAATCAAACCCAGCTGGCCAGCGTCCTGCCCGAGAGTGAATGCTGGCAACTGCTCTCCAGCACCTCACTGGGGCGGCTCATCACCAGTGTCGACAATCAGCCCGAGGTGTTCCCGGTGAACTTCGCGGTGCAGAACCGAACTCTGCTCTTCCGAACGGCCGAAGGCACCAAGTTGGTGAGCACTGCCATCAATCACCACGTGGTCTTCGAGGCCGACGACCACGACGACGCTCAGGGGTGGAGCGTGATCGTCAAGGGCTTCTCCCAGATTCTGCACGCCGACGAAGACATCGCGGCAGCAGAGCAGACGGGGCTGCGGCCGTGGGTGGCCACGGACAAACAACACTTCGTACGGATCAAGCCGATGCGGGTCAGCGGCAGGCGGTTCCTCTTCGAATCCAGCCCCTAGCGGGTGCGGTGCAGGTCAGCGCTCGCGGCCGCAGCTGCCGCTTCGGCCTGCACCACGTTCTCGGCGCGCCGCTTGATGCCCATCAGAATTCCGCGGGTGAAGATGGCCAGTGCAGGCCCGGCGATCTCGGTGGCCAACACCTCGCCGGGATGACGCAGACCTGTGCGCGACCGTATGAGCAGTCGGCAGCGGTCATCCCATCGGGAAAACACATGAAACGACCACACCGCGTCCCAGTGCTGCCGAGCCGGTGTGGCCCGCAGCACGATGGACTGCCCGGCGACGATCTCGATGACCTCGAGCACCAATCCGTCCCGTAGGCCCAGCCAGTGCCGTGGGGCGAGGCGAACCACGTCCCCTGGCGCCAGCCGCTGCCACTGTTCGCGGATCTGCTCGGCGTTGTGGTAATCCAGGCCCACCAGGTTCTCCAGCCGCTGATAGCTGTAGAGACCACCCCGGTCCTGGCCCATCTGCACCAACCAGGGCCAGACCGCTCCCGCAGGTGCGTCGATCCAGATACCTTCGGTGCTCTGCACCGCCGGCGCGCCCACAAAGTTGTCGCCCGGCAGCCTCATGCTGCACTCCTCCTTGGTGGTGCCCCAGTTGCGGTAGTAACGCCGAGCGACATACAACAGACCCAGCGCGGCAAGAGTTTTCGCGGTCACGTTTCCCATGCTTGCAGCATGTCGACAATCGACGGATCCACCTAGGGCCGGTGGTCACTTTCTTCGTAGCGCGAGGCGCTTGTAGAGCGCGTCGGCGACCAAGACCGCGGGCACAGCACAGACTGCCACCGCACCGCCGACCACCGTCGGTCCCGCATGGTGAAGCAGGTTGGCTACCGGCGGCACGTAGAGCATCACCAGCAGCAGCAGGAGTTCGACGCCGACGGCGACCATCAACAGCGGATTGGTGGACACGGGCTGCTTCCACGCCGGGCTGCGAGAACTCCTGCACACGTAGGCATTCGCCATCTGCCCGAACACAATGGCTGCAAAAGCGGAGCCCGAGGCCGACAGCACAACACTGCCGACGGGGAACGGTAGACCCGGCCGCCATCCGACAGCTGCGAACGTTGCCACGAACGCCGCCAGAGCGATGACGGCCTCAACCGGCCCGAGCACCCCGAAAGCACGTGTCAACACCGAGCGGTTCAGCAGGCGGCCACCCACGGGTGGACTCTGCAGCGTTCGCGGACCCGGGGGCTCGGCGCCAAGAGCAAGCGCAGGCAACACATCGGTCCCGATGTCGAGCGCGAGGACTTGCAACACACCGATCGCCAGCGGAAAGTGACCCGCCGACAACGCCCACACCAGAAAGGGAGCCAGTTCGGCCACATTGTCGGTCAAGTGGTAGGTCAGGAATCGGCGAATATTTATGAAGGTGGACCGCCCCTGCTCGATGGCGGAGACGATCGTCGTGAAATCGTCGTTGAGCAGCACGACATCTGCAGCCTCCCGTGCGACGTCGGTACCGCTTCGTCCCATCGCGACACCGATGGCAGCTTCCCGCAACGCCGGCGCATCGTTGACCCCGTCCCCGGTCATCGCCACCACGTGACCACGTTGCTGCAGTGCTCGTGCGATCGCGAGCTTCACCTCGGGTTCAACGCGGGCGACCACGACCCCGTCGCGGTCCAGCAGTTCTCCCAGAGCTCCGAGGTCGGTGGGAAGTTCGTGCCCCAGCAGAGCCCGGCCCGACGTCATCAGGCCCACATCCCGGGCGATGGCTTCCGCAGTGTGGGGATGGTCGCCGGTGATCATGGCAACCCGGATGCCGGCGGACCGACACGTATGCAGCACAGCCTCGACGCCGTCCCGCGGTGGGTCTTCCAGCCCGATCAACCCCAACAGTTCGAGACCGTGCTCCCCCTCGGCGGCCGTGGCCGGCAGTCCCTCCCCAGCCTCGAGGTCCCGCCCGGCGACCGCGAGCACGCGCCGCCCGCACCCGGTCAGTTGCGCCAGGGCCGCACTGGAGCCGGAGGTGTTGTGGCACAACGGGATGATTGCTTCGGGTGCACCCTTCACGAACACCCGCCGATCGACCACGACCGACATTCGGCGCCGCCTCGGGTCGAACGGGAACCGGACCGATGGCTCTGCCATCATCGCCGTATCCACCCCCACCCTCTGCGCAAAAGCGTCCAGCGCCGCCTCCATGGGGTCGCCATGTGCAGTCCACATCCCGTCGACGAGGCGGACCCGGCCCGTTGAACAGGAAACCGACGCCATGGCCAACGGCGCAAGCGCCCGCCGCGACTCGGGAGAACCGCGAATTGCCGCCGCCACCGGGGCGTAACCCGCACCGTCGATGCAGACACTGCCCGCCGCGGTCCAAACCTGTACCACTGACATCTGATTCAAGGTCAAGGTGCCGGTCTTGTCGGTGCAGATGAATGTCGTCGAACCCAGAGTCTGGACTGCCTCCAGATGCCGGACCAGGGCATGCCTGCGGGCCATCCGCTGGGCGCCCATTGCCAACGACAGCGTCACCGTGGGCAGCAGGCCTTCCGGAACCACCGCCACCGTCACACCCACGGCGAACAGGAACCCGTCTGTGGCCGGCATGCCCACCAGACAGGCCAACCCGAAGAAGCAGACTCCCACCGCGGTGGCCAGGCCCGCGATCAGCCTCGACATCCGGGAGAGCTCGCGCCGCAACGGCGTCAACGTGGATGGCTCCTGTGCGGTGAGCCGAGCGATTCCGGCCAACCTGGTGTCGGCCCCGGTCGCGGTCACACGCGCTCGGGCCTCCCCCTCGAGCACGAAGCACCCGGCGAACACCGTCTCGCCCACCGCCGGATGTTCCGGCACACTTTCACCGGTGAGCGTCGAAGTGTCGACAGACAGCGCGGTCACCCCACAGATACTCATGTCCGCAGATATCCGGTCACCCTCGGCAAGCACGACGACATCGCCAGGCACCAACTCATCAGCGTTGATGTCCCGTAGCCGGCCGTCGCGGATCACGTGGGCGAGCCGCGGCAGCATGCGCCGCAACCCTTCGGCGGCATGCTGAGCCCGTTCTTCCTGCGCGAAGGCGAACAGACCGTTGATCACCACCACCACGATGATCGCGGCACCGAGCTGGGGCATTCCGGCGATGAATGCCAGCACCGCCGCGCACCAGAACAAGAACGCGAAGAGATGACCCATCTGTGCAGCCAGGCGCACGATCCAGGGCGTGGCCGGGGGCAAGGGCATGCGGTTCGGCCCGTGCTCGGTCAACAGACGTGAGGCCTCAGCTGTGGTCAGCCCCCCAGTTGCATCGATGTCGGGCATCTGTTTCCAGCCGGGTAGCAGGTGTGGGCCGGCACGGCGGCGATACCCGGCCACCGCGTAAACGCTACGCACGGCCGCAAAGTCAGCGCACCGGACTATCTACCTGTGTGCCGAGGACTTCTGTCCCTAGTGCTACGCGCTGCCCGAATTGTTTGATTTCTCTCGGTAGCACCCGTACCCGAAAGGAATGATCATGGGCAATCTTGCTGTTCAGCAACACCGCTCGTTCTGGCCCGAGCTCACCGACTTCTTCTCCGGCCTGCCGGCGTGGTCGAACCTGCGACCGACTCTCGCCGGCCACCTCATCAAGGTCGAGGACGAGGTCAAAGACGGCAATTACCAACTGCAGGCCGAGCTCCCCGGAATGGACCCCGACAAGGATGTCGAGATCACGGTACGCAACGGTGTGCTCACCATCAAAGCGGAGCGAAGTGAGAAGAAGGAATCCAACGGCCGGTCGGAGTTCTCCTACGGTTCCTTCATGCGGTCTGTGACGCTGCCGGCCGGCGCCGACGACGAGGGCATCAAGGCCGGCTACGACAAAGGCATTCTGACCGTGACGGTACCGCTGAAGGAATCCCCGATTCCCGAGAAGCACGTCACCATCGAATCGTCGAAGTGATACCGCCGGTGGTCCCGGCCCGTCCGGACCGGGACCGCCCGCAGCAGTGATTCGAATCCGGAGGCATTGTGCACCAACACTATTGGAAGGTGCATCTCAGCACCGACGAAGAGGATGGGCGCACCACCGCAACCGCCCGCCTGCACTGGGCGGAGCGAACCGTGGTGGGTCACGGTGTGGCGCGCTGCAACCCCTCCGATCGCGACGTCGCGGACATCGGCGCCGAACTCGCTGCTGCGCGGGCGCTGTCGGATCTCGCCGGACAGTTGCTTGATGTCACGCGGCACCACATCGAGGCCACCACCAATGCGCCCGTCCACGGATTGCGCTGAGACGAGAACACCATGACACGCACCACAGACCCCACCACCCGCGGTGAACCACGAAGGGTTTTTCAGGACCGGCGGGAAGCCGGTCGCATTCTGGCGGGCCTGCTCACTGCATATCGCGACCGAACCGACGTGGTGGTCCTCGGCCTCGCGCGAGGGGGTGTTCCGGTCGCGTGGGAAGTGGCGGCGGCGCTCCGGGCGCCCCTGGACGCATTCATCGTGCGCAAACTGGGAGCCCCCGGTCACGAGGAATTCGCCATCGGCGCGCTGGCCCGGGGTGGGCGGGTGGTGGTCAACGATGACGTGATCCGTGCTCTGCGGATCACCCCGCAGCAACTGCGGGATGTCTCCGAGCGCGAGGCCCGCGAACTGTTGCGGCGGGAGGCCGCGTACCGCGGCGAACGACCACCTGCCGACGTGGCAGGCAAGACGGTCATTCTCGTCGACGACGGACTGGCGACGGGATCCAGCATGTTCGCCGCAGTTCAGGCTCTCCGCGATGACGACCCGGCCGAGCTCGTGGTGGCGGTCCCCGTTGCTCCCGAGTCGACCTGCCGGGCACTCGCCGAGGTGGTCGACGACGTGGTGTGTGCCAGCATGCCGACCCCGTTCAACGCCGTCGGCCAATCGTTCTGGGACTTTCGGCAGGTCAGCGATGACGAGGTGCGGCGACTGCTGGCCACCCCCACCACGGGGGCCTCGACAGCCGAACGACTCCTCACCCGGACCCCCGCACACGCCGTCGCCGACTGTGCTGTGGACGCACCCAACGGGGTGCCTCCCACCGAGGCCCTGGAAGAACTCATCGGCGATGCCCGTATCGTCCTCATCGGTGAGAGCTCTCACGGGACCTACGAATTCTATGCCGCACGCGCTGCCGTCACGAAGTGGCTGATCGAGCACAAAGGCTTCAGCGCCGTTGCGGCCGAGGCGGATTGGCCAGACGCCTATCGGGTCAACCGATACGTGCGGGGCCTGGGCTCCGACCGTTCGTCCGAACAGGCGCTGCGCGGCTTCGAGCGATTCCCGGCGTGGATGTGGCGCAACACGGAGGTGCGGGATTTCGTCGACTGGCTGCACCGGCACAACATGCACTGCCGAGCCGCCGGTACGGGACTGACCGGGTTCTACGGATTGGACCTCTACAGCCTCCACAGGTCGATGCAGGAGGTGGTCCGGTACCTCGAGAACGTGGATCCCGTTGCTGCGGAAAGGGCTCGTTCGCGATACGCCTGCTTCGATCGCACCGCCGGTGATGACGGCCAGACGTACGGATTCGCTGCGGCGTTCGGCGCCGGGCTGTCGTGCGAGAAGGAGGTTGTCGCCCAACTGACCGACATGCACCACAACGCTCTCGAATTTGTACGCCATGATGGCATGTTGGCTCAGGACGAACTGTTCTACGCCACCCAGAACGCGCTGACGGTCCGCAACGCGGAGCACTACTACCGTGCGATGTTCGGCGGACGGGTGACCTCGTGGAACCTACGCGATCGACACATGGGCCAGACGCTGCAGGCTCTGATGACCCACCTGGAGCGCAACGGCGGCACTCAGACACCCCGAATCGTCGTATGGGCCCACAATTCCCACGTCGGTGACGCCAGGGCCACCGAAGTATCCGCCGACGGCCAACTCACGCTCGGCCAGCTGGCCCGAGAGGCGTACGGAGACGACGTCCGTCTGATCGGTATGACGACCTACTCCGGGACCGTGACTGCGGCCAGCGAATGGGGCGGACCGGCCGAGCGGAAAGCCGTCCGGCCGGCGCTCAACGGCAGCGTGGAGGAGCTTTTCCACGAAACGGGGCGGGAGGCCTTTCTGATCTCTCCCAGAATCAGTCGAGCGGCCGACGAACCTTTGGCGACGGTGCGGCTCGGACGGGCGATCGGTGTCATCTATCAGCCTGCAACGGAACGACAGAGCCACTACTACCATGTTCGTTCCAGCGACCAGTTCGATGCCATCATCCACATCGACCGGACCTGCGCCCTGGAACCCCTCGAAACGACCAGCCGTTGGACCGCCGGTGAGACGCCCGAAACCTACCCGTCCGGTCTGTGACGTGAGCCCAGCACCTGGTTCAGTCGTCACGCTGACCATGAATCCCGCACTCGACATCACCACCGAGACCGAGACCGTCCGATGCACGGAGAAGATGCGTTGCGGCACAGCGCGTTATGACCCCGGCGGTGGAGGCATCAACGTGGCCCGGGTGATACAGGCGCTGGGCGGTACCGCCACGGCCGTGTTCCCGGCGGGTGGCACCGCTGGGACCCACATTCTCGAGTTGCTCCGCCGGCGCGACTCCCCGACGTGGCCGGTGTGGATCGACCGCCCGACCAGGGAGAGCTTCACCGTCAACGAACTGTCGACCGGCAAACAGTACCGGTTCGTCCTGCCCGGACCCGCCATGACCGCCGATGACCAGGAACGTTGCCTGAACGCTCTCCGCGGAGCGGCGGAAGGTGCGAGGTACGTGGTGGCAAGCGGCAGCTTGGCACCCGGACTGTCGCCGGACCTGTATCAGCAGGTGGCGGAGCTCTGTGCGACGCTCGGAGTGTCACTGATCCTCGACACCTCCGGGCGGGGCCTGAGGAACATCCGGTCGAATGTATTCCTGCTCAAGGCCAGTGTGCGGGAGATCGAGGATCTCATGGGTCGCGAACTGCCGGACGATCAGACGCGGGTGACGGCGGCGCGCGAGATCATCGACCGGGGTATCACCCGGATGGTCCTGATGTCCTGCGGCGCGGCGGGTGCCCTGCTGGTCCGCGCCGACCGCGCACAGAGATTTGCTGCAGTCCCTGTCACCGGCCGCAGCGGTGTGGGAGCGGGCGATGCCATGGTGGCCGCGGTGGTCACCGGCCTGAGCCGCGACTGGTCCATGGAGGAGTCGATGCGCCTCGGCATCGCCGCGGGAGCCGCCATGACACTGACACCCGGTACCGAGGTGTGCCGAATCGAAGACGTCGAGCGCCTCTTCGACACCGCGCCGCATCCGGAGGCCATCGAAGTGCAACGCCGAACACCCGCGAGCTGAGGTCTTTCGACCCTCCCGCGGTGCCGGATCACGATGACAGGGTGGGCCAATGGGAAAGTACAGACCGGTTCTGGCAGCAGCCATGGCAGCTCTGTGGGTCGACACGGTGTACCGCAGCTTCCTGCGGCCCGAGATGTACACCTGGGGTGCCACCGCGGACGAAATCGCCGCAGATCTGCCCGGGGACGAACTGATCGCCGGCGATGCGGCGATACGAACCACCCGGGCTGTCACCATCCCGGCGCCCGTGAGCGAAGTCTGGCCGTGGCTGATCCAGATCGGTGAGAACCGCGCCGGTTTCTACAGCTACTCGCTGCTGGAGAACATGGTGGGAGCCGATATCCACAACGCCCGTGAGATCCGTCCGGAGTGGCAGAACCTGCGTACCGGGGACACCGTGTGGTTGGCCAGCAAGTACGGTCCGGACGCGCGGCAAATCGTCGCCGACATCAAAGTCAATTCGCACCTGGTGCTGGTCTCACCCGGGGACTATGAGCGCCTGGCTTCGGGTGAACCGGTCACCGGGTGCTGGGCATTCATCCTGCACGCCGACCGGGGTGCCACCCGCCTGATCGTCCGAGGCACCGGTGGTTTGGCCGGCCGATTCTGGTTCGACATACCGCATTTCGTCATGGAGCAGAAGATGCTGCGTGGTATTCGCGAACGGGTGCTCAGGGACCACAGCACCACGAACTTGTGTCGCGTCGCCGCGATTGCCCATGGATGAGCGATGACAGGCGCCCACCGCACGGCCCCGTGGTGGGCGGTGTGCTCGACTCGCAGGCCGCGCTGTGTGCGGCCGAGTTCGCGGTCGACCAGGCACGCGATCGTGGGTGCAGCCATCAGCGCCCGCGGCAAGCCGGTTGATCTCGATGTGGCAATCGTGGACGGGTCGCCGATCGCAGTCGCACTCGCCCATCGAGCACACAGCTCCGTGTACTGGTGCGAGGGGGGTCACCGACGTCGGCGCTGTCGGTCGAGATGGCGTTTCGGGAAGCGTTACCCGGATGTGCACGCATTAAGCGTGCTCGTCGCGGACACGCTGTCCGAACTCCGAGCGCCACAGGGTGAGCAGAACACGGTGATGATCATCGGAGCCGACGAGGCGGATCTCATGACCGCAGGCCTGCGGGATCACCCGCCCGCGGCCCCGCTGACGTGGTGCTGCACCGTCGTCGCCCGATGAGCGGCGACGGAGGCCTCCGGTCCCGTGGTCGAGTGTCTTTCGGATCTTCCGAATGACCGCATCCGCAGTGATAGTGGGGGACATGGAGCAGTTGTCTGCCCTCGACGCAGGATTCCTCGAAGCCGAGGACGCAGATCCACACATCAGCCTCGCCATCGGCGGGATCGCCATCCTGGACGGGCCCGTAGAACCGCAGGATGTGCTCGTCGCGTCGCTGACCGACCGTCTGGCTGCCATTCCCCGATTCACCCAGGTGCTGCGTGTGCACACCCTGAAGTACAAAGCGCCGCAGTGGGAAACAGATCCGAACTTCGACATTCTCCGCCACGTCCGGCGCGTCGCTGTTCCCGCCCCGGGGGATGACGGCGCACTGTTCGATCTCGCGGCCGACATCATGGCGCACAGGTTGGATCGGGAACACCCGTTGTGGGAATGCTGGATCATCGAGGGGTTGGAACACGATCGCTGGGCCATCCTGATGAAGCTGCACCACTGCATCGCCGACGGCATTGCCGCCACGAACACCCTGGCTGCACTGTTCGACGACGGTTCAGCGGCAACGTTCGCCGACCAGATCCACGGTGCGGGTCCCGCGCACGACACCCTTCAATGCAACGACAAGGATCCGTACCCGGTTCGGCTGCTCCGCTCGGCATGGCAGACGACTACCGGACTCCCTCGCCAACTGATCCGCGCGGGCTCTGGAGCACTGTGGTTGACGGCTGAGATCGTGCGCCCGTCGAAGTCCTCCCTCACCGGTCCCCTCGGTTCCCTGCGACGGTATCGAGCGGTGCGGGTGCCGCTGCCCGATATCGAGCAAATATGCGCGGCGTTCGAGGTGACCGTCAACGACGTTGCGCTGGCAGCTGTCACCGACGGCTTTCGCTCAGTTCTGCTGAGTCGCCACGAATCACCCGGACAAGCGCCCATCCGCAGCCTGGTTCCCATATCGACCCGGCGCCTCGATGCCCTGGGCAGCATCGACAATCGGGTCTCAGCGATGTTGGCGCATCTGCCTGTCGACATCGACGACCCGGTTCTGCGGCTGGCCGAGGTGCACCGGCGCCTGTCGGTGGGCAAGCACGGTGGACAGCCACAGGCCACCGCCATGTTGATGCAGGTGTCCCGGTTCGTTCCGTTCGCCTTGTCGGGATGGTTGGTGCGACTGCTGACCGCGATGCCGCAGCGCGGCGTCGTCACGTTGACCACCAACGTCCCCGGTCCGCGCGATCGTCACACCCTCAACGGGCACACAGTGCAACACCTGCTGCCTATGCCACCCATCGGTCTGGGGCTTCGGACGGGCGTGGCCATGCTCACGTATGCCGACGAGTTGGCATTCGGAGTCACCGCCGACTGGGACACCAGCCCGGACCTCGACCTCTTCACCACACGCCTGCAGCGGGCCATCGATCACCTCGTGGCCGCCAGCCACCTCGCGACTATCCCGACCGATGTGACGAAGCGGTATGTCACCGATCGCCGTCGCCGCAGCGCGGCTCACCGTCGGCCCTCACCACCAGCATCGAACACCGGTAAGGGCACCCGTGGATGAGGGAATCAGCCGGGTGGCCGGACTCACCGAGATCCAGGTGACGTCCGCTCACCACAGCCAGCCGGGTCGGTCTCACCTCACTGCGGTGCTGGGCCACACCGCGGTCTGCGGAGACCAATTCCACGGATACGTCCGGGAATCGACGTATCCAGCTGTCGATTCTGCGATCGATCTGGCGGACGGTCATACCGCGTATGCGGCCCTGATTCATGGCCTGGCAGACCACCACGTCATTGTCCGATTCGTCGTTCAGCACCACCGAAACCACACCGTCGGTTTCATCGATATCCGGTCTGATGACCGCCACGGTGCACGCAGCACGTCGGGCCAGTGCTGTCGCTGTCGGGCCCAGGGCGTATCCCATACCTCGGCCACCGGCGCCGATGCAGAGCATCGAGGCCTGCATGGACCGGTCCAGCAGCACCTCCACCGGATCCCCGACATCGGTGACATCCTCCGGATCCGACAGCTCCAGCAGCCGGCCCGTCCGCCTCTCTGCGGCACCGATGACACGAACCACCAGCAGGTCGCTGAGTTGCCAATTCGCTTGCGCTCTCGCCCATTTCAAGGCGGCACGCGAACCGGGTGATCCGTCGAAACCGACCACTACCGGCCGGCCGGTGGCACTCACGCGCCCACGGCGGTGAGGTCCGCTGCGGCCGGACGCTCTTTCGACACCACCGCTGGCGTATCGGGCAGCACCAGTACCGCGAAGTCCGCCCGGGGGGCCACAACTGGAGTTCGCACCACGATATCCACGATCATCTCGGCAGCGTCCGCTTGTAGCACCACAACGTGCCGGGCGTTCGGTGCCTGCGCAATCAGCACTGCCACATCCGCCGCCCAGGGCATGGCCCACACCTCGAGGTCGGAGCCGCCCGCCCGCCGATCAAGCTCGAGCACCAGTTGCTCTGGATCCTGGCCGGGTGGCGCCAGCACCATCACGGCCGCAGATCGCAGACGTGCCTCTGCCACCGCCGCGCGCCACACCGCCTCTGCGGCGTCGCGGGAGTGCATCACGGCGAGCACCCACCGGTCATCGGAGCACATGACAGGCCGGTGGCCGACAATGGCCACAGGCACCGGCACGCCGCGCAGCGCCTTCAGCAACCGCCCACCGCGTATCGCCTCGGTGCGTCCCAGACACACCAGCGACGCCGAACCGGACAACGTGGCGCACATGGTTGCGCAACCCTCCACACGGACCTCGGTCTTCACCAACGCACGCGGATTCGTGTTCTTCACCAGCGATGCGGCAGAACGCAACTGCAGCCGTGCTGCGCCCAACCGCTCGTCGAGCTCCGGAGCATCCGGGTCCACGACCGCCATGAGCAGCAGCCATGTACCGCGGCCGACGGATTCGTCGACTGCCCACTGCGCTGCTTCCAGTGACGCTGCCGACCCTTCGACGACAACGACAACCGGCATCGTGCCCATGCTCATCACAATGCCTCCGAACTGTCCGCACACTCAGCTTCTGGTCACACTATGGCGTTCCACATGGCCCCGCTGAGGGCGTTGGTCCGGCGGTCGAGGGTCGTTGGTCCCGTCCTCCTGACAGGGGACCAAAGACCGTATCGGCCGGCCCCACGACGCGGAACACTCGGAAGATGGCAACGCCGCTGGACGCACCGATCCGTGACGTCGAGGTCTCCGTGTCCGCTGGGACGGTGTCCCTTGCCGGGCACCTGGTCATACCCCGCGGCGCCACGGGCACGGTGATCTTCGTACACGGCAGTGGCAGCAGCCGGCACAGCCCCCGTAATCGCTTCGTCGCCACCGTCTTGAACCGGGCCGGTTTCGCCACCCTGCTGTTCGATCTGCTCACCATCGAGGAGGAGCGGGACCGGGCACGTGTGTTCGACGTCGACGTGTTGGCTTCCCGGTTGATCGCGGTGACCGAGTGGACCCGCCAGCAGCCGGAGCTCGCGCACCTGCCGATCGGGTACTTCGGTGCGAGCACCGGCGCAGGCGCCGCTCTGATCGCCGCCTCGGACCCCCGTGTGCCCGTGGCCGCGGTCGTGTCGCGTGGCGGCCGACCCGATCTCGCCGGCGCGGCGGCGCTGGGCCGGGTCCGGGTGCCGACCCTGCTGATCGTGGGTGGCGACGATCACCCGGTGCTGGAACTGAACAGGTCGGCGCGAAACCTCTTGGGCGGCCCGTCGGCGCTGACCGTGGTGCCCGGGGCGACACATGTCTTCGAGGAACCCGGCACTCTGGACGCAGTCGCCGACGCGGCCTGCGGCTTTCTGCGCACCCATCTCCGCAGTCCGGACGGCCCGGTGACCCCAGGGCCGACCCACTGACCACGGTGGTCACCATCGATCCGCGCCGACACGACGCGGTGGTTCTGGAGGTGACGAACGCGGCTGCCGCCGCCACCTTCGTGCAGGACCTGTGCTGGACCGGTCTGACGGTGGGCTCGTTGCGCGATCACCCGTCCGCTCCGGTCGAACGCACCGTCGTGGTCAGCGACTCACCCGAGATCCTGGCGGCCGGCCGGTCACGGGGGTGTGCACTGGTGATCGGCGTGTGCGACGACGGCGCAGCCGACGAGTTGCTGCAGTACGCCGACTCCGTCGTCGGTGACCTCACCGAGATCGACATCCGCACCGGCGACGTCCCCGCCGGGCGGCTGCCGGACGCCCTGTCGTCGCGGGTGGCACTGTTCCCCCTCCTCGCACGCCGAAAGCCGCTGGTCTGCTTGGATTTCGACGGAACGTTGTCGTCCATCGTGGCGGACCCCGGCTCGGCCACCCTGATCGACGGGGCCGCCGAGACGCTCGAACATCTCGCGTCGCTGTGCTCCGTGGCAGTGGTGAGTGGGCGCGATCTCGACGATGTGCGTTCACGCGTCGGTGTTCCCGGTCTCTGGTATGCAGGCAGCCACGGTATGGAGTTGGCCGGTCCCGACGGTCAGACCTACCGGCCACCCGTGGCGGCTGTCGCCGAGCACAAGCTGGCAGAGGCAGCTGCGCAGCTTCAGGTCCGCTTGGCCCACGTTGCCGGAGCGTTGGTCGAAGCCAAGAGGTACTCCGTTGCCGTGCACTACCGCGCCGTCGAGCGATGTCACCACCACGAGGTGCTGGAGTTGGCGGCGGTGTGCGCGCGGCAGCTGGGGTTGCGCCAGGTACACGGACGTAAGGTCGTCGATCTGCGCTGCGATCTGGACTGGACCAAAGGTACTGCGGTGCGCTGGATGTGCAGCCGTCTGCCCTCCCGCGAACGCGTCCTGCCGATCTACATCGGCGATGACCTCACCGACGAGGACGCTTTCGACGCGGTACAGATGAGCGGAGTCGCGGTACTCGTGTGCCACAACGAAGACGATGGACGTCGGACGGCAGCGCGGTTCACCGTCGGTGGGCCGACTGAGGTGTACGCGTTCCTCCGATTGCTCGCCGACTGGCTGGAGCAGTCCCAACACACAGACTCGGCGTGGACCTTCGGATTCGACGGCTACGATCCCACCGCCGAGCGGCTCCGCGAAGCCTTGTGCGCCGTCGGAAACGGCTATGTGGCCTCGCGCGCGGCTGCGCCCGAATGCCGCGCCGGCAGTCTGCACTACCCGGGAACCTATGTCGCCGGCATCTTCAACCGGCTCGACGACAGGGTGGGTGGGCAGTCCACGCAGCACGAGAGCGCGGTCAACCTGCCCAACTGGTTGCGATTGACGTTCCGCATCGAAAACGGGCCGTGGTTCGACATCGACAGTGTGTCGGTGTTGTCCTACCGCCTGAGTTTTGATCTCCGTGCCGCGGTGGTGCGCAGGGAACTGATATTCCGCGACGCCGCGGGTCGAGAGACCTCGGTGGAGCAGGACCTCTTCGTCTCGATGCATGACGCTCACCTCGCGGTCCTGACGACGCGGTTGTCGCCCCAGAATTGGTCTGGCACAGTGGAATTCCGATCGACGATTGACACTGATGTGCGCAACGGTGCCGTCGAGCGCTATCGAGAACTCAATAGTGTGCATCTCGCGCAGATTCGTGCCGAGTCCGGTGACGACGACATCGCCGTCACGGTGGTCAAGACCACGCAGTCCGGGGTGACCGTGGCGCTGGCCACCCGGACCTTCATCAGCGACGACGTGGGGCCGTGCAGACGTCATGTCGTCCGCGAGGCACGCGAAGTCGGGCACTGCTTCGCCGCGGAGGTGACCGCTGATCGGGCGGTCTCGGTGGACAAGGTCGTCTGCATCGTGACCAGCCGCGATGTCGCGGTCTCCGATCCTGCCGACCACGCGGTACGCGCGTTGAAGCGACTTGTCGATCCCCGAGATCTCCGCCGCGCCCACGAACTACGCTGGGACCATCTCTGGGAACGGATGCTCATCGAATTCGACGGTCACGCCGAACAATTGAGGGTGCTCCGATTGCATCTGTTGCATCTGTTACAGACGGTTTCCCCCAACACCGCTGACTCCGACGCCGGTGTTCCCGCGCGTGGGCTGGCGGGCGAGGCCTACCGGGGGCACGTGTTCTGGGACGAGCTGTTCATCCTGCCCGTGCTCAACCTCCGTTTCCCCGCCATCACCGCATCTGCGCTCCGGTACCGCTACCGGAGACTGGGTGAGGCCCGGCAGGCAGCCAGGAACTCCGGGTATGCGGGCGCAATGTTCCCGTGGCAGTCCGGAAGTGACGGACGGGAAGAAAGCCCGCGAATGCACCTCAATCCACGTTCAGGACACTGGAATCCGGATCCCAGCCACCGCGCTCATCATGTGGGCATCGCGGTGGCCTACAACGTGTGGCAGTACTACCAGACCACCGCCGACGTGGCATATCTCATCGATTTCGGCGCCGAGATGCTCGTCGAGATAGCCCGGTTCTGGGTGAGCCGCACATCCTACGACGTCGGCAGGAAGCGTTACTGCATCAATGGTGTCATCGGTCCCGACGAGTTCCACACGGGCTCTGCCGAGCACCCATTCGAAGGCATCAACAACAACGCGTACACCAACGTGATGGCGGTGTGGGTGATCATCCGCGCCGGGGAGGCCCTCGACCTCCTGCCGCTTCCCGCCCGGCTCGATCTGCGCGAGAGGCTCGGAATCACCGATTCCGAGCTGCTCCGATGGGATGACGTCAGCCGGAACATCTTTGTGCCCTTCCACGAGGAGATGATCAGCCAGTTCGAGGGTTACGAAAATCTGCAGGAGCTCGACTGGACGTCCTACCGAACCCGCTACGACAACATCGGCCGTCTGGATCGGATCCTGGAGGCAGAAGGCGACGACGTGAACCGCTATCGAGCTGCCAAGCAGGCCGACGTGTTGATGCTCCTGTATCTGCTGTCATCCGACGAACTCCGGGAGATCCTCGGCAGGCTCAGATATCGATTGGATCCCGACCGCATTCCGGCCATGGTCGATTACTACCTGGCCAGGACCTCGCACGGATCCACCTTGAGTGCCGTTGTCAACACGTGGGTCCTGGCCCGGGCCAACCGTGATCGGGCCTTGGACTTCTTCGATCAGGTCCTGGCCTCCGACGTCGCGGACATCCAGGGCGGCACCACCGCTGAAGGGATCCATCTCGCGGCGATGGCCGGAAGCGTGGATCTGGTGCAACGCTGCTTCACCGGTCTGGAGACCCGCTGTGACCGCTTGGTGCTGTCTCCGTCCTGGCCGAAAACGGAGCCTCCGTTGGCCGTGTCACTGCACTATCGCGGGCAGCATCTGCATGTCCGCGTAAGTGGACGCGGCGCCCAGGTCAGCGCGGAGTTCCGTCCGGACGCAGTGCCGGTGCTGATCGAATGCCGGGGTCGCGTCGCCTCACTGATGCCGGGCCAGACGCTGACCTTCGAGGCCTGACTGCGCGACCGAACGGGTCAGACGACGAGCACTGTGCAACCCCTCTGTCGCAGGACCCTCTCCGCCCGCCTGCTGGTCAAAGTGTGGAGGTCAGCGGCATCGGCGCCGGCGACGACAACCATCTGGACGGTGTTGCCGGCATCCTCGAGCAACCTGACCGGGTCCGCGGGGAGGGGCAACGCACACAGGTCGATGCTGTCCTCGCTCGAGTCCAGATGTCGCTGCACCTCCTGCCGTACACCGGCACCGTTGTCGTCTCCGACACCTCTCAGGGTCGTCGACCACGATGTCAGCGCCAGAACCGGGGCATTGCGCGACCGTGCCTCGTCGAGCGCCGCCCGCAGCGCAGCCTCTGCCCCGTGAGACTCATCGAGAATGGCGACGATCCACTTCACGATCGCGGTGCCGTCGCTGCGGCGTGCATCGGACTGCCGCCGAATCAGCGCCACCGGTGTGTGCGCGTGCCGGGTGAGTGTGCGGGCCAGGGCACCGCTGCGGGAGTGCTTCTTCCCTGACGCCGCCCCCAGACACAACAACGCAGCACCCCGGGCCGCGGAGGCGAGTTCGGCGGCAGGTTCACCCACCCGCACATCCGTCTGCACCAGCGGCTCCTCGCCCGTCGCCCGTATGCACTGCCAGGCCCGGTGCAGCGCTTGACGTGCATGGGCCATTTCGGCCCGCGGCTGCGGTCGGCGCGACGCGACCGATCAGGGCGCCGCGACGCAATGCCACGGCATCGAGCACGTCCGCCTCTTCCTCACCTGTGATGATCCGGCCCCGTTCCACGAACTGCGCCAACACCCTGCTGACGGTTTCCACACCTGCGCCGACCAGTTGAGCCAACCCACTGCGGGTCAACCCGCAGGCCGGGTGCACTGCGCCATCCGGGCGGTCACGCCCGGCGCGTAGCAGCGAAGGGGTTTGGCTGAGATCGGCCGTCATCGCAGTCCTTCCGCCGGATCACACCACGGTGCCACAGCGACGGCGCCGAGAACAGGCCGTTAGGTCGGGCAACATAGAGGCTTTGTGCTCTGCGGCGGGCAATCGCCGGCGAGGACGAACGGCCCTAGCTGCCGCCTCCGCATCGCACGAGAATCGAGTCACGCCAAGTCCATTCGTCTGATCCACCGAGAAGGAGCCGTCATGACCACCGCGCGGGACATCATGCACACCGGTGCCACCTGTGTGCGGTACTACGAGACCTTGACGTCTGCCGCCCGACACATGGCCGAACTGGGTGTCGGCGCATTGCCCATCTGCGGTGAGGACGACCGACTGCATGGCATGCTCACCGATCGCGACATAGTGGTCAAGTGTGTGGCGACCGGTGGGGATCCGACTTCCATGACGGCGGCAGAGTTGGCGCAGGGCAGCGCTTATCACGTCGACGCCGACGCAGATGTTCAGCAGATGCTCGAGACCATGGCGCAGCACCAGGTCCGGCGGCTGCCGGTGATCGACGATCACCGACTGATCGGCATGGTGAGCGAGGCCGACATCGCGCGCCATCTCCCCGACCATGCCGTGGCAGAGTTCGTCAAAGCGGTATGCGCACAACCCGCGATCACCAGTGGTCATTGATGAGTGCGCCCGCTGACCGGCCACCGGTCCAGGCCGACCAAAACGGCGGTGACCAACTGCAACCGCAGGACTCCCTGATCGACCGCGGTGTCGATGACATGCTCGACGAGGGTTGGTCGCCGCCCGAACAGCCCTATGCTCCCACGCTGTTCGTTGGTGCACAGCGCGATTCCGACCGCGAGCTGGAAGCCGACCCAGATGCCCGTCTCAACGTCGTCCTCGACGATGCCGAGCAGAGACGCGCGGACGCCGCGGAACGGGAGAGCGAGTTTCCGCAGCGCCGTGAGGTGGGGGGTGCGCGGGCCGGGCGCCTGGTGGCTCCCGACATGGGTTTCGGTGCGGACACCGAGGCCGACCTGATAGCGACAGACGTGGGATTCAGTGGAGGCGCCGCATCCGCCGAAGAAGCCGCCGAACACATCATCGACGACCTCGCGTGAGCGGCGGGACACTCGTCTGATGTGCGCCGCCCGCGAACCCGAAACCGCACACACCAGGTCCGCCGCGGGCGTGGTGGTGCTCATCGACGCTTCGGATGTGCGCGACTGCGTGGTGCGGTGGGCCGCCGAAGACGCCGCCCTGCATGGCGAATCCCTGACCCTGTTGATGACGCTACCGCGCGACGATCTCACAGTCCGCAATCCCGAGGTCGTCCGACGATTGCGAAAACTGGAGCGGCGCAGCGCGGTGACATTGCTCGAGCACGCTCACTGCATCGCCGAAAGCGCCGTCGGCGGAGGCGGTAGCCCTTGGGTCACCGAGCAGATCATTTTTGCGGCACCTGTCGACGCCATGGTTTCGGCAGCACAGCGCCACCGTCTGGTGGTGGTGGGCCGCGACTCGATCAGCGGCGGGATGCTTCGCCGGTCTCCACGGCCGGTGGCCGTCATTCCCGATGACGGGCGCGATCGTCGGCGACGTGATTCGGTACTGCTGGGCGTAGCGGGCGCGCCGACGCCCGATGAGGCGACCGCGGTTGCCTTCGACGAGGCCTCGAAACGGCGGGTCCCGCTGACGGTACTCCAGGTGGGCTGCGGAACCGCCAGGAGCAACAGCGGGGCGGGCCCCGACGTGAGGGCGCGGTTGGCTCGGTGGAGCGAGCGTTACCCGAATGTGGCCGTCAATCTGGTGCAGGAACCTGGTCATCCGACGCAACGGCTGCTGCACCACTCCCGCATCGCCCAATTGGTGGTGGTCGGGAGGCGCCGGCGCGTCGGGCCGGCGTCGCTCGCCCATCGCCACGTCGGCACCGCCATGATCCACGCGAGCACCGTGCCCGTGATCGTGGTCCCCGACACCGCCGATGCGTAGGTCGCCATCAGCTCACCAAGGTGAAGTAGTTTTCTTCTTCCTGGACGAAGTGCAGTCGCAGCAACGCATGCAGACCGTACAGACAGGCCAGCAGATCTTCGGTCTGGTCGGGTTGGATGCCACCGGCGAGCTCGGCCAACCGCACCTGGGCGCCGATCCGATCTGCAAGCCGCTGTATCTCGGCGTGCATGCGGCTCATGGTCGCCGTGGCCTCACTACTGTGCAACGTCGTGGCCAGGGCGGGGTAAAGTTCCCGCTCCTCTGCCTGCTCGTGGGGCAAGACCCGGCTGACAAGTGCTGCGTGCGCCGCAGCCACCTGCTGCAGCGCGGCGGCATCGCGATGTGATGCCAACCGGTCGGCGCTCACGCGAAGCTGTTCGACGGCATCCCGCAGACCGTCGTGCTCGGCGGCGAAGCGCTGCAGCAGGGTCGAGGTGTCCGCGGGCACGGCCATCCGGCTGGCGGGATCCGCACCGAGAGCCCGCATGGCATTGACGATCACCGCGATATCGATACCTTCCTGCAGCAGGGCACCCGCCGCAGGCGGTAACCATCCCAGCGCAGCAATGATCATGGCCGCCATGGACAGACTCATCCCCACCACTGCGCTCTGCACTGCGATGCGGCGCGACCAACGCGCGATGTCCATGGCGTCCGCGAGCCGATCCAATCTGTCGGTGGTCAGCACGATGTCGGCGGCTTCGGAGGACGCCGTCGCTCCGCGCGCACCCATTGCCACACCCACTGTCGCCGAGGCCAGCGCGGGTGCATCGTTGATGCCGTCCCCCACCATCACCGTGGGAGCGTGCGCGCGCTCCAGGCGTACTGCGGCCACCTTGTCCTGCGGACTCTGCTGCGCCAACACCTCGTCGAGTCCGAGCACGGTGGCGACCTCGCGGGCCGGCTCCACACGGTCTCCGGTCAGCATGACCAGGCGCCGAAAACCCGCCTCACGCAGTCGACGCATCGTGCGGGGAGCCTGCCGGCGCAGCGGATCCCGTAGCAGGATGGCGCCGACGGGGCGGCCGCTGTCACACACCCACACCACTGCCGCATTGTCCAGACGCGCCCGGTTGGTCACCTGCTGCGCCCACGGCCCTGCGGTGGCAGTGTTACCGAGCTTTCCGACGGTGATCCGCCGTCCGGACACCGTGGCGCTGACACCGCGGCCAGCCACCTCCACGGCTTCGTCGGGTACCGCGAGGTGCAGACCGCGGGCCAGCCCCTCGCCCACGATCGCCTCGGCCAGCACGTGCGGTGAAACCTGGTCGACCGATGCGCCCAGCCGGAGCACGTGGTCGGGGTCAGTTCCTGGTTCTGCGAGCACGCCGATGACCCGTGGCCGCCCCTCCGTGAGGGTACCGGTCTTGTCCATCACCAACGTGGTTGCCTTGCCCAGACTTTCAAGGGCGCCACCACTGCGGATGACGACGCCGATGCGGGAGGCGCGAGACAACCCGGATACGATCGCCACCGGCGCCGCCAGCAACAGTGGACACGGGGTGGCCACCACCAGGACCGCGACAGCCCGCACTGCCGATCCGGAAATGGCCCACGCCAACGCGGCAATCGTCAGCGCCACCGGCAGGAAGACAGCAGCGTAGCGATCGGCGAGTCGGACCACTGGAGCATCCTCGGCACCGGCCGCTTGGGCCAGACGAACGATGCCGGCGTAGGTGCTGTCTCGCGCTGTGGCCGTCGCTTCGAGTTCGAAAACAGCTCCCGCATTGACCACCCCGCTGCGCACCATATCGCCGCCGCTGCGCTCGACAGTCCGGGACTCGCCCGTCAGAGCAGACTCATCAAGGGTCGCCACGCCGCCGAGAACCCGACCGTCAACCGGAACGACGTCACCACCGGCAACCACCAGGAGATCGCCGATGCAGACCTCGTCGTTGGGGATCTGCTCCACAGATTCACCGCGACGCCGGCGGGCGAAGCGGGGTGCCCGCGCGAGCAGCGCGGTGAGATCGCGTGTGGCACGACGTGTGGCCGACGCATCCAGAGCTCGCCCGCCGGCCAGCATCACCGCGATCAGAGCACCGGCGAGGTACTCCCCCACCAACAACGTGCCCACCAGCGACAGCACCGCGATCACATCCACGCCCAGTCGTCCGCGGCGCAGCCCCAAGATAACCCAGAAGGCCGCCGGCGCAAGAGCAATGGCCGTTGCGCCGATCCAGCAGCCGTTGGCGACGTCCCGGGCACCGACGGCCCAGGCGATGCCCCCTGATGCCAATGCTCCGACGGTGACCACCACCAGTGCAGGCTCCAGCGCACCACGCAGACGCCCGGACTGGACCACTCGGCGCCGGTCGGTCGAGGCTGCCGTAGTTGACATCGGCTCAGTCGACCATGGCCGGCAGCTACGGGACAGAGCAGAAGTACCCCGGGTTGAGGGACCTTCGCGGCCGGGGACGATGGGGGTGTCGCACCGATCGAGTGCTCCTGCGTTGTCCGCCGACCCGCGCAGGCATCATCCCGTGTTCCGATACCCCCGCCGGTACCATGGGTCTACCTGCAGAAAGCGAGGAACAATCCGATGGTCGGTGACGAAGACGCAATTGCAGCGGTTCTCAACAGATTACGACGGGCACAGGGCCAACTCGCCGGCGTCATCGCGATGATCGAACAGGGACGTGAGTGCAAGGACGTGGTGACCCAACTCGCTGCAGTGTCGCGCGCCTTGGACCGGGCGGGCTTCAAGATCGTCGCCACCGGAATGCGTGAGTGCCTCACCGGTGAGACCGCCAACGGCGAACAGCCGATGACGGAGGCTGAACTGGAGAAGCTGTTCATGGCGCTGGCGTGAGGACTGAGGAGAATTGCCGTCGGTTGACGGGCGGGACACCTAGCGCCACGAGGGGCGTACGTCGCCGCCGGCAGCAGCCGACCGCCGAGTGCTGCCAGGCTCCACATAGAGCATCACCGGGCCGTCGAGTATGTCCAGTGCAGCGTCTGCGGCGGGATGCAGGATCGTGCCGATGTCGTGATCGTGGCATGGCGGAGCGATGAACAGTGCGATTCTCGTCTTGTGATGCATCAAGAAGTCATCGCGACTCCAGATTTCAGGCACCACACGACAATCGAGACCGGCATGCACCCGCCGCCACCGATCGAGCACGATCTCTACTCTCGAGCGTAGGTCAGCGCGGCTGATCCCCACCTGGTCGGTGTCACGCGGAGTGTCCAGCAACAGCCTCAGCGACAGATCTCTCAGCACAGACTCCGCCACTGCCGTGCGGATGATGTCGTCGGCGTGCGGTTCCGCTCCGACCTCGGCCACCACCCAGCCGCTCTCGACCGGGTCCCGACGAAACAGCGTCACCGGGCAGTCCGCGGCCACGATGAGCTCGGTGGTGAGGCTGGCGTGGTGACCAGGATGCGGCGCCTTCGAGCTGGACGCTCCTACGCAGATCATCGAGGGATGCCCGGTACCGGCCAGCACATCAGCAGGACGGCCGTGAGCCAGGATGCAGTCGACGTCGAGCCCGGACCGCGTCGACAGTGCCACCTCACGCGCTTCACGCAGGGAGGTTCTGGCCGAGTCGAGGCTGCACGACAGGGCCGAGGGCAGCGCATTGGCGGCGTCAGTGGGATCCAGTGCGTGGACCAGATGTAACGGGAGCTGTCGGTTGGCAGCCTCGACCGCACCCCACCGCACCGCCGACAGCGCCTTCTTCGATCCGTCCACCCCCACCACCACCCCGGTGGTAACCCGCTTCCCCTCGGCGGCAACGCGTTCGTCGTGTTCCGGCGCGGTGACCAGCCCACGCATTCGTGCATTCATTCCGACTCCTCGGCACGTCGTCGCACTCGAGGGTGCCCGGTGCCACGCACGGACGTCAGAGGCAAAGGACTCTCGTGTTCAGGCCAAAGTCCCCGAACTAGAACGACGAGCGCGGAGCTCCGATGCCCGGATCGATGCGGTGCGGTCCCGCCTTGGTCGGGCTCACCGGGAAGTCGAAGATGGCGGTCGGAATGTATACCGTGGCACAGGCATTGGGGATATCGACCACTCCGGAGAGCCGGCCCTCGATGGGTGCCGCACCCAGCAGGAGGTAGGCCTGTTCGGGGCTGTATCCGAACTTCGTCAGATAGTCGATGGCGTGCAGGCAGGCTCGCTGGTAGGACAAATGCGAGTCCAAATAGCGCTGCTCGCCGTCGAGGGTGACGGAGGTGCCGGAGAACGCCAGCCATTCCGAGTACTGCGGATCGGTGTTCCCCGGCATGAAGATCGCATTCTCCGAGACGCCGTAGGTGTGCATCCCACCCGGGATGACATCAACCCGCAGATCGATGAAGCCGCCCATTTCGATGGCCCCGCAGAAAGTGATCTCGCCGTCGCCCTGCGAGAAGTGCAGGTCGCCCACCGACAGGTTGGCGCCGTC
Source organism: Mycolicibacterium tokaiense (assembly GCF_010725885.1). NCBI lineage: Bacteria > Bacillati > Actinomycetota > Actinomycetes > Mycobacteriales > Mycobacteriaceae > Mycobacterium > Mycolicibacterium tokaiense. Next base: position 5,214,179 of record NZ_AP022600.1, read on the forward strand.
GACGAAGACGGGGTAGAAGATGCGGCTGCCCTTGGTCAGGTTCTTGATGTCCTGGTTGCCGCCGTTCTCGCGGGGCGGCGCGGTCCTGGCGGCTTCGGATGCCGCCCTGGTGAACGCGTCACCCACCAGCCCGCCCAGGATGGCATCCTGCGGTTCGGGCGGAAGTGCCAGCGGCGGAACACGATCAGGGTCGGTGGCGATCAGCGCCGCTTCCCGGGTGTTCCAGATGGACAACAGCTCGGCCGAGGGCGCGGTCCCCATCAGCCCGGGATGCACGATGCCGGTGAATTCCACACCGGGCACGTGACGGGACGTGGCCTTCTGGCCCGAGAAGTCCCAGATGGCCTTGTAGGCGTCGGGGAACTGCTCGGTGAGAAAACCGCCGCCGTTCTGCGTCGGGAAGATGCCTGTGTATCCCCAACCCTGCCCGGCCAGCGGACCCGAGTCCTCCTGAGGGATGGGGCCGACGTCGAGGATGTCGACGATCAGCAAATCGCCGGGGCGTGCGCCTTCGACGGCGATGGGCCCGGAGAGAACGTGGACGGTGGTCAGGGGCGCGTTGAGGATGTCGTCGGCGGAGTCGTCGTTGACGATCGCGCCGTCGAACCACTCGCGGCAGTGCACCCGGAAGGAGTCGCCCTGCTTGACCGTCACCGCCGGCGGAATGTCCGGATGCCAGCGGTTGTGACCGAGCTTCTCCTGGTCGACGAATTTCTTGGTGGAATCGAGCGGAAAGACGACGTCGGGCATGAGGTCCTTTCAGGGTCGTGGCAATTTCCGATGGGCGGGGTTGCGAGTGACCGGACGAGCGGACGATGCAGGCGGGAGTTGGCTGACCACCTGGGGTCGGTCAGCGGTGGCCCGGGTGGCGTCGTGCAACGCCATGGCTGCAGGATCGGCGCGTCCGAGCGAAGGTGAGCCGATGGTGCGCCGGGCCTGGGCATCACAACGGGGGCACGGCACAGCATCCGGCCTCTGGTCCATGGCATGGTCCTGCTGGATGTCCCCGCATCCTCGAACACAGCGAAATGCGTACAGAACCAAGAGGTCTACCTCCATTGCCGTCGCGACCGGGCAGTGATCACGACCTTACCGACCGATCGGGTCAGCGGGCGAGTGATCGATGCACCGACCGAACCGCACTCGCACCTTCACCCACCGCGGCCGCAACACGCTTCATTGAGCCGGCGTGCACGTCACCCACTGCGAACACCCCCGGCAGTGAGGTCTCGAACGGGAGCGGTCGACGGTCCAGCGTTTGCCAACTGCTGTCCTGCAGCACCGTCTCCGGCAGCGCCGAATCGGTGAGGATGAAGCCCTTGCTGTCACACAACACGCCCTTGCACCACTGGGTGGCCGGTTGCGCCCCGATGAAGCAGAACAACCCGCGGCAGGATTGCTGCGCTTCGTCACCGGCGGCGTCTCGGACGGTGATGGCTTCGAGGTACGTGTCGCCGTGCAGGGCGGTGACCTCAGCGCCCAGCCTAGTCGTGATCGCAGGATGCTCCTCGATCCGATCGGCCAGGTACGTGGACATACCGGCCCGCAGATCGCGGCCCCGCACGATCAGGTCGACTCGCGAACCGCTGTCGGCCAGATGCAGCGCGGCCTGGCCCGCGGAATTCGCGCCGCCGATCACCGCGACTGGCGCCCCAGCGCAGGCCTCGGCCTCCAGCTTGGTGGCGGCGTAGTAGATGCCGGCGCCTTCGAAGTCCGTCCACCTCGGCAGCGGCAAGGTGCGGTAAGCGGCACCGGTGGCGATCACAACGGTGCGTGCGTCCACCGTCACTCCGTCTGCGAGAGTGACGCCGAGATGGGGGCCCGCCACCATGATCCCCCTGACCCCACCCGGACTCACGAGTTCGGCTCCGAACTTCTGGGACTGGATCATGGCGCGTGTCGTGAGATCGGCACCTGAGATGCCGGCGGGAAAGCCGAGGTAGTTCTCGATGCGGGAGCTGGCGGCGGCCTGCCCGCCGATGGCGGTGGCCTCCAGGAGCATGGTGTCGAGACCCTCCGAGGCGGCGTACACGGCCGCCGCCAGGCCCGCCGGTCCCCCGCCGACGATGATGACGTCCCGAACCCGGGTCCCCGCCGTGGGATGCTGCACGCCGGGCATGCCCAGCGCCCGGGCGACCGACTCGACGGTGGCCGAGCGCACCGTCTGCATCGGTGTCACCAGTACCGGCAATTCCGCCGAGGTGAACCCACGCAGTTCTGTCGGCGCATTGCCGTCGCCGGCTTCGACGTCCAGCCAGGTGTGCGCGATGCCCGACCGCGCCAGCCAGGTGCGGATCGCCAAGGTGTCGCTCGACAGGCTGGTGCCGACCAGCTGCACGCTCTGCGTGGCGGCGCCGCTGAGCATCATGTTGCGCCGGGCCAGCAGCGCGCGAAAGATGATGTCCGACAATGCCACTTCACGGTCGAGGAGCTCGCGGAACCGACTCGCCGGCACGCGGATCACCTCGCCCGCGGCCACCACGTTCGCGGTGAGCACTGTCGCTTGACCGGTGAGCATGTTGAGCTCACCCAGGAACCTGCCGGGCCCGTCCACCGCGATGGTGACGTCGTCTCCGCTGCTGCTGGTGCCCACCACCTCCACGGTGGCACTGACGAGGTAGAAGAAGTCGTAGTACGACTGGCCGGGCTCGAACAGACGATCGCCCACCGCCACCATCTCGCGGGTGCCGTAACCGTCGATCTGCTGCACCTGCGCATCGTCGAATGGCGGGTAGGCGTTGTTGGCGCCGTAGACCTCGCTCACTGTGCGGTGTTCCTGCACCGACGGTGACCGGCATGGACAGTGAAAGCACGAAGGCGCACACGTCCCACGATATCGAAGCCAGGTTCAGATCGTTCACCCGAAACCGGCCAGTCCCGCCGGTGTCACCGCGCGCCAACTCCACCTGGGCCAGACGGCGGTCGCCCACGTGTATGGTCGAGTGACAGGGACCGCTCAGGCCCCCCACATCGAAGGGGCCGCAATGGCCGACAAATCACCGCGTCAGAGCATGAGCAAAAAGTCCGGTAAGTCGATCAAGGAGAAGCGCGCCGCCAAGCGTGCCGACGAGGCGACCCACTCGGCCGTCGACGACGCGGTGCATTCCAAGAAACGGTAGACGACGCCCAATAGATCCAAAATAGCTGCCGCTCAAGGACTTTTGATGACCGTTCTGGTAACCCGCTCCGACGGTGGTACCGACGAGTTCGCCCGTTATGGCGACCGTTATGTGAAGCTCGGTGATGGCTCGCTGCAGATCACCCGAGTCGGCGCGCAGCATGCCACCACATACTCAGCCGGTGACTGGACCACCGTTTCCGGTGACGAAAAACCCTCACACCGAGCCCGTTTCCGGCGCACCAGATAGTCGCCGGGGCGTCGAGCTCGGCCTCAGCCCTCTGACTCGATGGGAACCATCTGTTCACTGCCCACCGTCACGGTGTGGCACGCAGTGCACTCGCGCCCCAGTGTCACCTTCCGTATGACCCGGCCGGGAAACAATCTCCTGAAGCAGTCAAAGCACACCTTCCGCGACGTGTCCATGGCTAGCCGCCTCGGCGCAGTGATTGGATGACGGCCATCCGCTCCTCGAACAAGGCCTCGAGTTCGGGGAGGGATCGGCGTTCGAGCACCATGTCCCAATGGGTACGCACCCGTTTGCCCTTTTTGGGGGTCGGTGCCTCGCCGTTGAGCAGAACGCCCTCCAGGCCGTTGCGGCAGGCCCAGACCCCGGGGACAACGGCGTCGTCGGCGAAGGGCACGTCGAACTCCTGCCCATTTCCGGTTCGGTAGCGCGCCACTTGGGTGGGCGGCAGTTCCACGTTACGTTCGGTTTCGTAGCTGATGGCGCCGAGGCGGCTACCTTTGATTCGCTGATTGGCCATCTCAGAAGGCGCAAACGAGGCGAGGCTGGAACAATGATTTTTTAAGCAAGGCAATCCATTTCGGGCGGCACAGCGATCTTCGGTCGAACCGCTACGCCCTCGTGCGCAATGTCTGCCTGCATGCCCGTAATCGGAGGTTCACCCCGGAGTCTAGCGCACAAATCGCATTGGAGGACTATGATTTTGGGGCGGGGTAGCGGAGAGGGGTCCGATCCGTGTGGGTGGACCTGCGCGGCTCCGGCCACATCCTCAGCAGCGACCACCGGCCCCGAGGCACCGACGTGCTCCACGACCGGGCCAACGGCGCCCACCTTGGTCGGCCGGGGCGATGACGTCACGCTGCGACGCTCGACATCTCGGACCAGCCGTTGTGCCACAGGCGATTTCAGCAGTCATTGGGAACTTCGAGGGCCCATGCCATCGCGTGGACCGCGCACCGGTCACCTATCACCCAGCGGCAGGCCGTTGTACAGAGTTTTGTGAATACACGTTTCGATGTATCGTAGGGCAGTGCAGACACTTGCCCACACAGACGCGCTAGCTCGATTTGGTCACGCCCTGTCCGACGTCACGCGGACCCGCGTTCTGCTCAGCCTCAACGCCGCCCCGAGCTATCCCGCCGAGCTGGCCGACCGTATCGGCGTCTCCCGACAAGTGCTGTCCAACCACCTGGCGTGCCTGCGCGGCTGCGGCCTGGTGGTCGCCGTGCCGGAAGGTCGCCGCACCCGGTACGAGTTGGCCGACGCGCGCATCGGTCGCGCCCTCGACGATCTGATGGGGTTGGTTCTAGACGTTGATCCCGGGTGCCAGTGCGTCGGTTCCGAAGGTGCCGTCTGCGGGTGCGGCTGATGGCGTCCACGGCGCGCGGCGCGGCGCTCACTGACGACCGGCGCGCAGTGCTGTCCCGCCGCATCCGACTGTTCGTCGCGGCCACGATCTCCTACAACGTCATCGAGGCCATCGTGGCGCTCACCGAGGGCGCGCGGGTGTCCTCCACCGCGCTCATCGGGTTCGGCCTCGATTCAGTCGTCGAAGTCTCCTCCGCGGCGGCGGTCGCGTGGCAGTTCGCCGGGCGCAAACCCGAGGCACGTGAGAAGACCGCCTTGCGCATCATCGCGTTCTCGTTCTTCGGACTCGCCACCTACGTCACCGTGGACGCCATCCGCGCCCTGCTCGGCGTCGGCGAGGCCCAACACTCCACCATTGGCATCGTCCTGGCGGCGCTCAGCCTGGTCATCATGCCGGTGCTGTCCTACGCCCAGCGCCGGGCCGGGCGAGAACTCGGATCACTGTCCGCGGTGGCAGATTCCAAACAGACTCTGCTGTGCACCTACCTGTCGGCGGTGTTGCTCGTCGGCCTGGCCCTCAACAGCCTCTTCGGTTGGTCGTGGGCCGACCCCATCGCCGGTCTGGTGATCGCCGCCATCGCCGTGCGCGAGGGGATCAACGCCTGGAAGGGCGATACCTGCTGTACGGCGCCCATTTCCGCCATATCCGAGCCGACCCGTGCGAGGTGCGACTGCTGTAACGACGCAGATGCCGATTCCCGACGTCCTCAGCTCCGCGCGGGCGAACCAGCGGCGGGTCGGCGAGAACCTCGTTGACTTCCGCCACGCCACCCAGTTGGACCCCGGAACGCAGTGAGTTCACCATCCCGGAAGCTGCCGGCTGACCGCCCCGCGTCACGACCCGGCCTCGCCGCGCAGACCGTCGGGACACTTCAGGCCCACTCCGACACGGGAGATGCCCTACGGGCACCAAACCGAAAACAAAACCCGCTCCGACCGAGGTCAGAGCGGGTTTTCCTTGGTCGGGCTGACAGGATTTCAACCTGCGACCACTTGACCCCCCGGCATCGCGATCACGTTCGCGCGTGTTCGTGGGAATCCGTAATCAAGCTGTGTAGCATGCAAATTCGGCGCCAACGGGCGTATGGGCACATGAGTAGATTTGCACGGATTTTCAGGCTGGTTTGGGTATGAGGTGCTCGGGTGTGCGGCGCTTGAAGTCGATCCCGCCAACGACACCCAGATTGTGTTGAACTCGGACTTCTTGGCGAAAACTTCCGGCGACAGGATGTCGCTCGCGTAAGAGCAACATAGTTTTGCCCCTCCCCCGGTAGCACCGTGATTGGCGCAACTTCTTCAGAGCGATCTCCGGCTCAGGCGACGCAAGACCGATCTAGTCGCTGCTAGTGTCTGCGGCGGATTCGTCGACAGGCTGCGTAAGTGCGTCGATGATGGTCGGAAGGTACCGGCGTACTTGGTCTTGATCGCTTCGTTGTTCGTCCGAGGATAGATCTCGATACAAGGTGGCGATTTGTGCGTCCCAACGAGCGACCAGTTCGGCGGGGATGACCAGTGACCCATCATCCTGACGCGTGCCGTGATCATGTACGTACTGCTGCCAGTGTCCCCACCGTTCGTGTTCCACGGCCGCCAAACGATGCATCAGCTCATCGCTGTTGAGGACTTTCCGAATGCGGTCGTTGGTGGGCATCAGATGAGATTCTGCTGGACGAGCTTCCAGTAGTGCTGACCCAGAACGGTAAGTTCGCACGCTGTCGATCCCATCGCGGCATGCCACATGTGTGGCGCGTTGACGGGACGGACGAGGTTCACCTTGACGAGGTTTTGTAGCACCGCGAAATCTGCTGTGTGGGCTGGGTCTGGGGGCGGCACTGACGGGTCTTCGCTACCTGAGCGTTCAGGCTCATAGCTGGGATCAAGGTCGAGCTGCGTGGTGGGGTCCGCGAACAGGGTGGTGAGTTTCTGCAAGTCTGCGAGTTCGATGGGCGCCTCGGTCTCGCGCAACGAGACGAACTTCTTCACGTTGGTCTTGAATACCGGCCGCTGCGCCCAATTGCCGAGGGACTGATCGATGTGGGCGTACACGCTGCCGGGTGTGATGGCGCCGACGAGGTTGGCGGCCGCGCCGCTGAGGGCGTCGACGAGCAGGCTGGTGAAGACTCCGGACCCGCCGCCGGTCTCCATGGCGTACTGATCGGCAGTCGAGGCGGTGAGTATCGTGACGCCGTCGGAGATTTCGGCGACTTGCTTAGCGACGGCGTTGCTCGCCGCGATTCCGCCGTGACAGCTATCGAGGATGATGACTTTGTTCTTGGCCTTGGACTGGTTGGCCATGGCCATCACCTCGGCCAGGGCAAGACCGTCGTGGCCGGACCTGCAGTCGCTTGCGCAGAGAAACCCGCCTGTGTCGTCGATGTAGCCGTGCCCGGCGAAGTAAAGCAACGCGATGTCTGCGTCGTCGTTAAACAGTTCCTCTACTGCGTCACGAAGCTCGTCGCGGGTGACCGACTTTGCGGGCCCGGTGCCGGTCAGCAGGAGCGGGGTGGCGAAGTTGAGGGTACCGTCGGCGTGGCGTTCCAGCACACCTTTGACGCTGTATGCGTCGTTCACCGCTCCGCTGAGCGGTGACAGATGGTCGTAGTGGTCGATACCGACGATCAACGCCTTGCGCATGTCGATCTACAGCGAATCGATGAAGCCGGCGATGTTCGCGTCGTTCCAAGCCACCGTGTTGACGCCTGGGAGCGTGGTACGGTCGTCTTTATATGCCCAGATGCCCCGGATTGGTTTGTCTTCTTCCTGGGCGCACTGGATTTCCCACTGCTGGCCCTCTGAGGTCAGTGAGTTCTTGCTGACCAGCACGATTACTCCGTCGGACCGCCGGATGCGGGTGCGAACCTTGTCCTTCCACCCGGAGTCGTACGGCTCTTTCACAGACATGTCCACGAATTCGTATGGCGCACGCGGATGCAGCGTTTGCCCCTTCAGAAAATCCCGCTGCCGTTCGTCTTCAATGGCGAACGCGACAAAAACGACCTTGGCGCCAGACACGATGATGGGCCCCCCATTTAACCGAGTCGCAACCACGTGTTGGCTGCGTGCGAACTCACAGACAAGACTATCCGTGGACACCGACAGAATGAGCAAAAGAGGCGATCTCGTGCCGACAGATCCACCCTCTTGCCTTCGGTGGGAGCGATCGTTCGCTCCTCAGTTACTTGCGTTTTGAATCGTTGTGCGAATCGCTCTGGCTGGGTTTAGGGCGACTAGCGGACGCTGACGCCGGCGGGGGTTTCATCTGAGACCGAGGAACGCTCGGCGAGGCATAGCCGCCTCTGCGTTCAAAGGTCTCGTTCTCTTTGTTGCGGGCCATGGACATCAGGCTACGCCTCGTAGAAGTCCAGGTGGTGGACTCGATCCCAGCTGATCAGGAGCGCTTTCTGCAGGCTGAGGGGAAGGCCATCGGCGGCTATCTCAAACTGGCCGTCTGCGGTGAGCGCCACCTGATCTGACAGAAATAGATCCTTATCTTCCTCGGGGTACCCCGAGGCGTACGAGTCATTCCACGCGCCAGCCAGGCGCGAGCCGTCGATCAGGTGCAAAACGATCCAACCAGGACGATTCCGACCCGTAAACAGTTGATCCCACGCTCGGGGCGCGGGAGCAGTGTCGGTATATGTGCTCACCACTCGCACTAACAGGCGCTGCCAACAATTTGCGGGACATTGGCGATATTTATGGCCCAATGCGGTCACACGCCCCAACGCGAACGGCAGCAATAAGTAGCCAGCGCAGAGCACCCACACCCATCCGCTGACAGGTTCGCCTCGCGCCAAGTAGCCCGTTACTACGTAGTGTCCGTAAAGCCAGTAGGTAAGCGGTGCGATGGCAACCTGGAAAGCGACAGAGAACCCGAGCATCCGCACGAGCTGGTCGGTTCCGCGCAGTCCCCACCGGCCCGAACGCTGTTCACGCGCTAACTCGTACAGTCCGCCCGGCAGAAGCACCAGCAAAATAACGCCAAGTGCTTGAAAGCTGCTTGGGATCATGCCGTCAACACCACGGGGCAAGCGTGGCATAGCTAGCCGCTCTCAGTGTTTTGCCTCACCGTGCGGCGGCCTTGTGGTTAAACCGTCCGCGTTTGCAATCGTCTGTCTCATTTCTATAGTTCTCCAACATGAGGAGCGGGAGCGACTGCCGGATAAGCACTGCCAGTTGGCGGTGTCTCAGAAGGCGTTCCAAAAGTGCTGTCTCATATATACAGGTTGTGATACTTGTGAGACACTAGAAGCATGGTCAGCCAAACCGCGCCCGCCGTCACCGGAACCCAACTTGGCTACGCGCGCGTTAGCACCACTCATCAATCGCTCGACCAACAGACGGATGCGCTGACCGCAGCGGGCGTCGATGCCGACCGCGTCTACACGGACAAGTTCTCGGGGACTTCAACTCGGCAGCAGCGTCCCGGCCTTGCCGCACTACTGGACTACGCACGACAGGGCGACGCCATCGTCGTGGTGGGCATTGACCGCTTGGGTCGTAACGCTGCTGAGGTAATGGTGACCATCCGCGACCTCGGTGAGCGCGGGATAGTTCTGAGGTCCCTTCGCGAAGGTATCGACACCTCAAATGCCACTGGCCGAATGATCGCGGGGGTCCTCGCCAGCCTCGCAGAATTAGAGTTGGAACTGGGGTGTGAGCGTCGCTCCGCCGCCCGTGAGGCGCGTCGCGCACGTGGGCAGTCCATTGGCCGGCCGAAGGCATTGAACAGCTCCAAAGCTGCTCTTGCCCAGCGCATGCACGCAGCCGGTGAGACGGCTAGCTCGATCGCCGAAGCGCTAGGTGTCAGCCGAGCGACTATCTACCGTGCAATTGCCAATAGCGCGGACATCGACTGAAAACTCTCACGGGTCCTTTGGCTGCTCCATGGTTCTTGACTCCACCCCTCATCTTTGACGCGCTGTCACAGTTGACCGGAAGAGGTTGTCGAACAGAGCTATTCGTATCGGGGCGCACTAGCTAGACGGGCTAGTTAAGTCTCCTCGAAGTCGCTATATGACGGTGGGCGGCACCTTCGGGGTCTTCCGCACGTAGTTGTCCCAAGGCGTCGTCTTGAAGCCGGCGGACTTCATCTCGTCTCTGGCATGTTCGACAAAGTCATCGGTCTGCCGCTGCAACGTGTCGAGGAAACTCAGGACCGCCTTCTTTGAGTCGTCAGACGTGTACTCGGTCTTACCGAGTTCCTTACGGACCACCATGGCAAAGTTGTTCATTTCGTCTGCTGCGACCTTCTGGGTCATGACCACGGCGAAGGGTTCGACCGTCATCCGAGCTACGGCAAGTATTGCCACTACGACCCTGTCCGATGCTGCCAACACTGCAGGCGAGTTTGCCGTCATCTTCAACCTGTAGTGCGGAGCGGCGATCCGCTTCTGCGCGTCGGCCACCTTCTGCCCATGTGCGATCTTCTTCTCGACCGCTGTATCGTCCTTGCCTTGGACGTTATTCATTAGGTCGCGGATCGTATTGAACGCTCCCTCCGTATCGATTGTGTCGACCAGGATGCCCGAGCAGATCTGCGCGAATTCGTCTGCCGCTGCGATCAACGTCTGCTCCTCGCGCAGTTTGTCCTCGCGAGTCTCCTTGTGGGCCTGAGTCGTATCCTCGCGATCCTCCTGGCGACCGAGCTTCTTGTCCTCGTGCTTGAACTTCCGGTTGTCGCTGAAGCGGTTGTTTAGGAAGGTTCCGAGCACACCAACGACGCCAGTGCCACCTACGCCAGCCCAGAACTGGTGCGTAGTAAATATCTCGAACCACATGACCGTCATGTTAATGGCAGGCTCTGACAGTTCAGGTGTGCGACACAGCACTGGTCAATCGCCGATACAGAAAGCCAGAGAAACGAATGTAATATCAAGTTGTCACAACAAATGATCAATATGAAAAACCAGCGAGCTTAAGCAACCTATCGGAGTACTTAAAAGTGGTGCTACGTTCCCCGTAAAAATCTCCAGATTCAACGAGCCAACGCTGACCGATCTGCACCCACTTTGTAGATGCTGGAGAAACCAGCGGACGCACACGGGCTCCTGTCGTGACGATCGCAAGATACTGGCCGTAGATTTCCGGCTCTGTCACCATCGCTTGGGTGATGGCGTGATTAGTCAGCCGTCAGCGCCCTCGGGCCTTCGTCTTCTTGGGGATTGGAGTCCTCGTGAGTCTCGGGGTGCTCCTTCAGCCAGTCTTTCCAGTACAGACGATTGATCAGCCTCTGCCGAATCCTGCCTGGCAAATTCGGCTCGACAGGTGCGCCCTGCATTGGGCGTTCCCACTCCACACTGTTGGCGTCCATGAACGTCAACTTCACCAAAACTTCTTCAGCGCAGAGTTCTGCGTCGTCGGGCATCTCTACGTAATAGCGCCGATCCTCACCGGGGAGAATCGTGTCGGTGATGTCCATATCCTTTGCGTCCCGCAGGTGATGATAAAGAACCGTCCTTTTGTGCGGTCTAAACCATCGATCAAATCGCGAAAGTCGCTGTCTAGCGGTCCTGTCAGTCATTTCGATGACGATTGCAGCATTCGTAATGAGTGCCGACGAGTGGTTGTGAACCCTCCCCCGAACCGAAGTGAGGAAGAAGTCTTCATTCATAAGGCTGGTGTAGTGGCTGGGGAAGGTGATCAACGACGCTTGTTCACGACGCTTATCCTTCTGATTCGTCCGCATTATTCGGAATGCAAGAAACAGCGACCCGGCAGTCAAAAGCGACCCAACCCATTGTCCGGCGGTTCCCCAGACAGATGCGTACATCGGGTAGTGCCAGAGATCTCCCAACCAATCCACCCGATGATCATGACATGACCTGCCACGTTCACCGTGGAGCCAGTGCCGAACAACAAGCCCAATTCGTGCTCTCCAGGGAATCGAACTCAACATAGGAACGCACGGCCAAGAATTTCAGTACCTGAGAGAAGGTCGCCGGTTCTATCCACCTAGGGGAGTTCGGCCGCCCCTGTCACATCTGGCGGGGATTGTAATCGCATGTCCAGCAACAATATTGGTCCGCAAAATCAAAAAGCGAGGGAGATTGCTGCAGAAGCGTCACGAGACTTGCCTCGGCTGGAGCAAAGGTCGTTGCAGCGAGCCGAGGCGAAGTCTTTGTGTCCTTTCTTCGGGTCAGTGAGTCAGCCCACAACAAAGACGCATGCGTGGGCGCTGATCGCGGAACAGCGGGAACCCACCAGCATCGGCGTTGTGGCCAGACTCAGACGCAATGACTGAAAAGTCCTTCGGGCGCATCGAGAAGCCACTGATCTTCCAGACTCTCCGAGCCTGTTTCAGTAGAAGTAAGTTGCACACACTCACTAGAGGTAGGGGTCTCCATACCTTCTCCGAAACTGGCTCCACCCTCTCCATACATTTCCTGAAAGACCCTCCCCGGATTGAGAGCATCCACGTCGACACCCGGCGCTAGCCGGTACCGCCACGGCGATGACTCCGGCACGAGCGCGATCATGCGCAGCATGTGGAGTGCATTCAAAGCGACATCGACGGTGTTGTGCACGCGGTCGAGAGCGCGGGAAATGCTAGCCACGTCGCCGCCACGCGGGTGGTCGGCATCGAACCCGTTCGCGGCGAAGTAGCGCAGCAGTTCGAGTCGCAACGGAGGTATGGAATCTTCGGCGACACGTAGCGCCAAACGCAGCGCCTGATGCCGCTCCACCCCGATCGCGACGCTGCCACGCAATACCTGAAAAAGTTGCTTGGCGAACCGCCTGGGTGCCTCCCGTGCATGTGCGTCGACAACCTTGCCGCCGGCAACGATGACCCTAGTCCGCGCCCACGTCGTGATGTTTGCGGCTTGCAGCAGGGAATCCCGCTCAGCCGGGTTCAGCTCGACACCTGGGTCAATTGCGGCCTCAAGCACCGACTCCGCTGGCTTATGGAGGTCTGCACGCATCATCTTTTCCAATCCGGTATTCGCGATGGCCTGTCTCCCCACCTGCAACTCATCTACCCGGAGACGCAGCAGGACGAAGCGATCACCCATTGCCGAGACAACGGCTTGGTGCTGGTCCCATGAAGTGGTCACCGCACCGATTACGGTCAGCCTCCCAACCCATTTGAGTTCCTGTCCGCCGTCGCCTCCGACCTGCCGAGACCGGGAGCCGTCGTAGCACTCGCGTAGCACACCGAGGATCTGCGGCCGGATGCTGGAAGCCAGGGAGAGGATCGACGTGAAATCCTTGATGAGAACGATGCCATTCTCGCCGACCTGGCGCAGGAGCCCACCTGTGGCATCCTCAGCGCGGTCTTTCGCGACAGTGCCAGAGAGTAGCGCACCCTCTGATGAGATGGTTCAAACCTCATGCACGCCTTCGCATCCCGCCAGTGGAGTGACTGTGGACTCCGTTTTTCCAGCTCCCGAGCCAGCCACAACGAGAACCCAGAGCGGGTCGCCGTCATGTTGAGCGATCGCCGCAGCGGCGAGTGTGAGGTGGATGGCGTCAAGGTCGTAGTCAACGCCCAGCCATTTCGTGAACGTGGAATTGAGGGCAGTGAGATGTTGATTCATTGATTCGCTTCTGATTGCTGATGGAGTGGGTTCTTGTGTGTATCGGTGCTGGGGGCGGGGCGGCGCGCTAGGCGGCGCCATGCAAGTGCGCATCGTCCGACCCGCACAGGCGCGTCAGAAACGCCTCGACCGATGTCGCAGTCACGAACGCACGATTTCCGATCTTTACGCGCTGCAACTCCCCCGCGTCGATGAGCGAGTAAAGCGTCGTCCGCCCGATGTTGCCGAGTGTCGACCTGGCCGTGTTGTAGGGGATCAACTTCTGTCCCATGTGTCTGCTTCCTGCTATGCATTTAGCGAGCTGTCCCCTACACCGTCATGTTGACATGACATTTCACAACTGACAGAAGAGGTTTTCTAGTGTCACCTGAGGAGCCCGAGTGGGAGACCGTTTCGTCGGAGTTCACGATTCGCCTTCGTGACGGTGGAGTGGTGGTGATCGCGGACATCAAGGACCTCGTCGAATTGGGTGAGGGCACAGCGGCCCGAAACGCTGTGTATCGCCGGGACGGCATGGAGATCGCGTGGGAAGTTCGCGACCGGGTGCCCCTATGTACGTCCGTGGTCTTACGTGCCGACGACTCCGGTTTGCGCACCAAGGACCTTCATGCGATCCGCCTCGATGATGTCCGCGAGATCGTGTACGAGGCAGTCGGTATCGGCGTGTCCAACTCAGACGGCGACGAGTTCGAGTTGACACCAGCCGAGACGCGCAAGGCGGTCAACCATGCGGCGTCTCGGCGCACAATGACGGATGAACGTCTGAGGCGAGTCGCGGACATCCATAGGAAGGCACCGGAGGGCCGGCGCACCGCAGCGGTAAGGGCAGCCTTCAACGTTCACGAGCGGACCGCCCCGCGCTACATCGCGAAGGCAAAAGACGAGGGGTACCTCCGTGGGTAAGCGTGCCAACGGCGAGGGCAACGTCAGGCAGCGCTCAAACGGACTCTGGGAAGGGCGGGTGTCCTACGTCGATCCCACCACCGACAAGCGGAAATCTGTCTCGGTGTACGGCGCGACAGCCGCTGCGGCGCGCAACGAACTGAAGACCCGTCCGAAAGCGCATCGAGGAGGGGCAGCCCGCGAAGGACTCCCCCGACACTGTGGCGTCCTGGCTGGAACACTGGCGGGAGTCGTCGCTGGAAGCATCGGACCGCAAGGTGACCACCAAGTCCCTGTACAGCTCGCTGTGCCGAAAACATCTGGAGGGTGGGGACATCGGAGCGAAGCGACTGGACCGGCTGAAGCCGTCCGACGTCGAGGCGATGATCGTCGGCCTGCGTATGAAGGGGCTCGCTGACTCCACCGTGCGGCAGGTCTATACGGTGCTTCGGCAGGCGCTGGACGTGGCGGTGCGCGACGGCCTACTAGCCTCGAATCCGGCGGCCAAGGTCAAGCGTCCCGGCGTCGCCCGCCGGGAGGCAAAGTACCTCCCCTCCGGCGACGTGGCACGACTCCTGGAAGCCGCTCGCCCGCTGCGGTACTACGTCGCGGTGTTGTTGATGGCGACCACCGGACTGCGCCGAGGCGAGGTGTGCGGCTTGTCATGGGAGGACGTTGACCTCGTCGCTGGAGAGCTGCGAGTGCGTCGAACGCTGTCGCGGGTGACGGGCGGTCTCGTCCTCGACACAGTCAAGACGGAACGCTCACGCCGACGCATACCTGTGCACAGTGGCATGGTGATTGATTGTCCTGAAGGACTGGCGCAAGCAGCAGGTGGGGGAACGCCTCGCAGCCGGCGACCAATGGACCGACACCGGAATGGTGTTCTGCACGCCGTTGGGATCGATGGTTGACCCGCGCAACATGTCGCGAACTGTCGAGTTGGCCGCGAAGAAGGCCGGCTTTGAGAAGGTTGGTGCCCACACCATGCGGCACTCGGCAGCGGTGGCGTGGCTGCTATCCGGAGTCCATATCAAGGCGGCAGCCGACCTCCTGGGCCACTCGTCTATCTCGATAACCGGCGACCTCTATGGTCACACCTCCGACGACACCGCGCGTGCAGCGATCGACGGCTTGGCTACGTCTCTCGGACTGTGAATTAATTTGGGTATGCGGTTTGGGTGAGGATAAGAAAAAGGCACCCTCTCGAAGTGAGAAAGTGCCTCTGACCTGCTGTCGGGCTGACAGGATTTGAACCTGCGACCACTTGACCCCCAGTCAAGTGCGCTACCAAGCTGCGCCACAGCCCGCGGCGCTGCCGGGATCGCCGGCAGCGGTCGAAAGCTTACATCAGCGTGACCCCGGAACCGAAACCGCGAGGACGTTCGCCGAATCGGGGCATACCGACTCGGTGACGAAGGATGACACTCCCCTGTGGCTGTTCGCCGACCAACTCGGCCCCGTGGTCCACGGCGGCGAGCACGCACACCGTGAAGTGCTGCTGGTCGAGGCCAGGGCCGCCCTGGCCAAGCGGCGCTACCACCGCCAGAAACTGCACCTTGTCCTCTCGGCACTGCGCCACGCGGACAAGGACCTCGGCGACCGCGCCACCCTGATCCGGGCCGATACCTACACCGACGCTCTGGAACAGTTCGACCGCCCGGTGCTGGTGCACGAACCCACCTCCCATGCCGCAGAGAAGTTCGTCCACCGCCTGCGCAAGCAGGGTCTGGTCGCGGACATTCTTCCCACCCCGACGTTCGCACTCCCCCGCAGCGACTTCGCCGACTGGGCCGGGGAACGCACCAAGTTCCGCATGGAGGACTTCTACCGCGATCAACGCCGTCGCTTCGACATCCTGATGCGCGGTAGCGAACCCGAGGGCGGCACGTGGAACTACGACCACGACAACCGGGAACCACCGCCCAAGAAGCAGTCCACCCTCGAGGTTCCGAAGCCGTACCAGCCGCGGGAGGACGACATCGACGAACAGGTTCGCAAGGACCTGGACGCCATGAAGCTCGACACCGTGGGAGCCGACGGGCCGCGCCTGTTCGCGGTCACCCCCGCCGAGGCCAAACGGGCGCTGCAGCGGTTCATCGAGCACCGACTCGGCGCCTTCGGTCGCTACGAGGACGCCATGCTGGGCCAGGACTGGGCCATGTCGCACTCACTGCTCTCGGTGCCGCTGAACCTCGGTGTGTTGCATCCTCTCGACGCCGTGCACGCCGCCGAGCAGGCCTACCGCGACGGACAGGCGCCGCTGGCTGCCGTCGAGGGCTTCATCCGCCAAATCCTGGGCTGGCGGGAGTACATGTGGCATCTGTACTGGCACTTCGGCCCCGACTACACGCGCAAGAACACCCTCGATGCCCGCACGCCACTACCGGACTGGTGGGCCGAACTGGACTCCGACACCGTGACCGCCGAGTGCCTGCGCCACGCGCTGGAAGGAGTGCGCGACCGCGGGTGGACCCATCACATCCAGCGGCTGATGATCCTGGGCAGCCACGCCCTGCAACGCGGTTACCGACCCGACCAGCTGACCGAATGGTTCGCCACCACCTACGTCGACGGCTTCCGCTGGGTGATGCCCACCAACGTGGTCGGCATGAGTCAGCACGCCGACGGTGGCCTGCTGGCCACCAAGCCGTACACCTCCGGCGGGGCCTACATCAACAAGATGAGCGATCACTGCGGCAGCTGCGCCTACGATCCCAAGAAACGCCTGGGCGACGACGCCTGTCCGTTCACCGCCGGGTATTGGGCGTTCGTCCACCGCCACCGCAACCTGCTGGAGAAGAACAACCGCACCCAGCGGATGGTGTCATCGATGGACCGGCTCAAAGACCTCGAGGCCGTGCTGGAACAGGAGGCCGACCGCAGCACCTTCTAGACCGTCAGCAACCGCCACAGCCCGATCAGGCCCACCACCACGATCACCGCGCGTAGCACTCCGGGTGACAATTTGCGTCCGTAGTGCGCTCCCAGGAACCCACCGATGGTCGAACCCACCGCGATCAACAAGACCACCAGCCAGCTGATCCGGTCGAAGGCCACCACGGTGTAGGACACCGCGGCAACCAGATTCACGATCAGTGACAACAGGTTCTTCGCCGCGTTCATCCGTTGCATCGACTCGGTGAGCAGAGCACCCATCACCCCCACCAGCAAGATGCCCTGGGCCGCGGTGAAATAGCCGCCGTAGATGCCGACGGCGAAGGTGCCGAACACCAGCAGCGTCAATTTCACCGGCGGTACATGCCCCGGCGCTTGCCCGGAACGCTCAGCCCGCCGGCGGGCCCAGCCCTGGATCTTCGGGCCCAACACCACCAGCAGCAGCGCCGCGATCAGCAGCACCGGCACCACCTGGATGAAAACCTTCTCGGGCAGGTGCAGCAGCAACCAGGCCCCCACCAGTGCGCCCAGGAACGACGCCGGCATCTGCCACTTCAGCAGCCGACCCTGGCCCTTGAGTTCACGGCGATAACCCCAGGTCCCGGACACGCCACCGGCCACCAGCCCGACGGCGTTGGACATCGTGGCCGTCACCGGCGGGAAACCCAACGCCACCAACGTCGGAAAGGTGATCAGCGTGCCCGAACCGACCACCGCGTTGATCGCTCCCGCTCCCACACCGGCAAGGGCAATCAAGATCATGTGAGCAACGGACACTCGCACAACCCTAACGAGGCGGCATCAGCGCGAGCGCGCGCCCCGCTTCTCGCGCACCCGGACGTTGATCCGGATGGGACTGCCCTCGAACCCGAACGTCTCCCGCAAACGTCGTTCCAGGAACCGGCGGTACCCGGCCTCGAGGAAGCCGCTGGTGAACAACACGAAGGTGGGCGGGCGCGAGGTAGCCTGAGTGGCGAACAGGACGCGCGGCTGCTTCCCGCCGCGCACCGGCGGCGGTGTGGCCGCGATGACCTCTTTGAGGAAGGTGTTCAGGCGACCGGTCGAGATGCGGGTGTCCCAGGACGCCAACGACGTCTCCAGAGCGGGTACCAGCTTCTGCACGGCGCGCCCCGTCATGGCCGAGATGTTCACCCGCGGCGCCCACTGCACCTGCGCCAGGTCGAGGTCGATCTCCTTCTCCAGCAGGTAGCGCCGGTCCTCGTCCACCAGATCCCACTTGTTGAACGCCAGCACCACCGCGCGGCCGGCCTCGATGACCATGGACAGAATCCGTTGGTCCTGCTCGGTCAACGGCTTCGACGCGTCGATCAAGATGATGGCCACTTCGGCCGCGTCGATGGCACCGTGGGTGCGCACCGAGGCGTAGAACTCATGGCCGCTGGCTTGGCCGACCTTGCGCCGCAGACCGGCGGTGTCGACGAAACGCCATGTCTTGCCGCCCAGTTCGATCATCGAGTCCACCGGGTCGACGGTGGTCCCCGCCACGTCGTGCACCACCGAACGCTCGTCGCCGGCCAGTCGGTTCAGCAACGAACTCTTGCCGACGTTGGGCTTACCCACCAGCGCGACCCGGCGCGGCCCACCGGCGCCGGAACCGGCGATCTCAGACACTTCGGGCAGCACCTTGAGCACTTCGTCCAGCAGATCGGCGACCCCCCGGCCGTGCATCGCGCTCACCGGGTACGGCTCACCCAGCCCCAGCGACCACAGCGCGGCAGCGTCCGGCTCCTGCCGTTCACCATCGATCTTGTTGGCCGCCAGGAACACCGGCTTGCCGGAACGCCGCAGGATCTTGGCCGCGGCCTCATCACCGGAGGTGGCGCCCACCTGGGCGTCGACCACCATGATGATCACGTCGGCGGTGCGCATGGCCACCGCCGCCTGCTCGGCCACCAGCTGCTGCAGGCCCTTGGCGTCGGGCTCCCACCCGCCGGTGTCCTGGACCATGAACCGGCGGCCGGTGTACAGCGCCTCGTAGGACACCCGGTCGCGGGTGACGCCGGGCAGATCCTGTACGACGGCCTCGCGCCGGCCCAGGATCCGGTTCACCAGGGTGGACTTGCCGACGTTGGGGCGACCCACCACGGCCACCACCGGCGGCGGGCCGCTGAACTGTTCGAGATCCTCGGCGAACTCGGAATCGACGACATCCCAGTCGCTTTCGTCACTCCACACGCCGTCGTTGGGCAGAGATTCTTCGGTCATCGCATTGCTCCGCTGCTCTGGTGCACAAGATCGAGCAGGTGCGCGATCACCTGGTCCTGCGTCATGTCACTGGTGTCCACCACCAGCGCGTCGTCGGCGGCGCGCAACGGCGACACCGCCCGGGTGGAGTCGAGGTGATCGCGGCGCTGGACATCGGCCAGCACACCCTCGTAGTCGTCCGCCAACCCGGCGGCGACGTTCTGGTCGTTGCGCCGTCGCGCCCGGGTCTCCGCCGAGGCGGTGAGGAAGATCTTGACGTCCGCATCAGGGAGGACGACAGTGCCGATGTCACGTCCTTCGACCACCACATCGCCTGCCTCACCGGCCAATTCACGCTGCAGCGCGACCAGCCGGGTACGCACCTGCGGAACCGCGGACACCGCCGACACTGCCCGGGTGACCGCGTCGCCGCGAATCTCCACCGAGACGTCCTCGTGGCCCAGGAACGCACGGTCCTCGTCCGGGTCGTGACCCACCGCGACCGGCACGTCGACCGCCGCGATGGCGTCGGGATCATCCAGCGGGACCCCGGACCGCAGCACGCCGAGGGTCACGATGCGGTACATCGCCCCGGTGTCGAGGTAGCGGGCGTGCAGACCACGCGCCAAACCCCTTGACACCGAGGATTTTCCGGTGCCCGCAGGCCCATCGATGGCAATCACACTCACATGCCCACCGCCTTGTACAACTCGCCGATCTCCTTGCGCGTCAGCACCCGGATGGTCTCGATCTTCTGCTCCCCCAGTGTCACCTCACCGATGGCGATGCGCACCAGTGCCTCCACCGGGAA
Source organism: Mycolicibacterium tokaiense (assembly GCF_010725885.1). NCBI lineage: Bacteria > Bacillati > Actinomycetota > Actinomycetes > Mycobacteriales > Mycobacteriaceae > Mycobacterium > Mycolicibacterium tokaiense. The sequence continues at coordinate 5,234,245 of NZ_AP022600.1, forward strand.
GCCGACGTGCTCGAGCAGGCGTCGCACGATGCGGTTGCGTCCCTCGTGCAGCGTCACCCGCACCAGGGACTTGCCGGGGATGTTGTCGACCAGGGCGAAGTCGTCGACGCTGGCGGGCCCGTCATCGAGCTCCACTCCCTCACGCAGCGTCTTGCCCAGGCCTTTGGGCACCTTGCCGGTCACCGTGGCCAGGTAGGTCTTGGGCACCTCGTAGGACGGGTGGGTGAGTCGGTGTGCCAGTTCGCCGTCGTTGGTCAGCAGGATCAGACCTTCGGTGTCGGCGTCGAGGCGCCCGACGTGGAAGAGCTTTTTGGTGCCCCGCACCCGGTGCTCGACCACATCGCCGATGCACGGCCGGCCCAGCTCATCGGACATCGTCGAGTACATGCCCACCGGCTTGTTCAGCGCCAGGTACATCAGGTCGTCGTCGACCTGCACGCGCGCCCCGTCGACGCGGATCACCGACACGGCCGGATCAACCCGGGTGCCCAGCTCGGTGACGATGTGCCCGTCGACCTCGACACGGCCGTCGGTGATCATGCGCTCGGCCACCCGCCGGGAGGCGATCCCGGCCTGTGACAACACCTTCTGCAGGCGGATGCCCTCGTCGTCAGCCATCTCAGTCCTCGTCCATCTCGATTGCCGGCGGCACTTCGGGTGCGGCCGCCGGGTTCAGTTTCATGAAGCGAGGTTCGGAATCGAGGTTCTCGCTGATGTCGTCGATCACGTCGACGCCGGGCAGCAACGGCGCGATGTCGGGCAGATCGGCCAGAGAACTCAACCCCAGCCGCTCCAGGAACAATTCCGTGGTGGCGAACGTCACGGCTCCGGTGTCGGCGTCGGTGCCCGCCTCGGTGATCAACCCGCGGGCCACCAGGGTGCGGATCACCGCGTCGACGTTGACACCGCGCACCGCACTGACCCGGGCCCGAGTCACGGGCTGGCGGTAGGCCACCACGGCCAGGGTCTCGAGCGCGGCCCGGGTCAGCTTGGAGCGGGCCCCGTCGAGCAGCAGCCGTTCGACGTACGGCGCGTACCGCGAGCGGGTGTACATCCGCCAACCTCCTGCCGCCTCTCGCAGGTCGATCCCGCTGTCACGCGCGGCCAGTTCGGCGGCCATCTGCGTCAGTGTCGCTGCGATCCGCTCGACGGACTGATCGGTGGCCGACGACAGCTGCTCGAGGGTGACAGGCGTATCGACCACCAACAGCAGGGCCTCGAGCACCCGGCCGAGTTCGTCGTCGTCGAGCTCGGGAGAGTCGAGTTCGGGGGTGGGGACATCGAGGCCGAGGTCGTCAGCAACCTCGTCGGTCATGAGTGATCCCGTTCTTCCGCCGACTCGTCGTCCACCTGCAATTCTTGGCTGGTCGGGCTGTCTCCGGTCCAGGCAACCTGGAGCACACCAAGGGGTTCTGCTTGCTCGAATGCTACCGCCCTGGCCCGGTACAGTTCGAGCAGCGCCAGGAAGCGACCGACGATCTGGACCGGGGTGTCGCAGTCGGCCACCAATTCGGTGAAACTGGCCCACTCCCCGGTTCCCCGCTCGGTCAGGAAGCGCAGCATGATCTCGGCCTGCTCGGGCACCGACACCCGGGAGTAGTGGATGTGGTCGGTGGCCACGGTGGGAACCGGCCGCGGGGTGAACGCGGCGGCCGCGATCTGCGCGAACGCAGCGCCGTCGACGCCCAACATGACCTCGGGCAACAGGTCGGCGAACCGGTCCTCCAACGAGACCGCACGCGGATAGCTGCGCAGCGCGGCGGCTTCGAGTTCGGCGAACATCTGCGCGACGTGCTTGAACGCGCGGTACTGCAGCAGCCGCGCGAACAGCAGGTCGCGCACCTCCAACAAAGCCATGTCCTCGTCGTCCTCGACCTGCCCGGCCGGCAGCAGCCGCGCGGCTTTGAGGTCCAGCAGCGTCGCGGCCACCACCAGGAAGGCGGTGGTCTCCTCCAGCGAGAGCTGCGCGCCGAACTGCTTGGTGTAGGCGATGAAATCGTCGGTCACCTGGTGCAGTGCCACCTCGGTGACATCGAGGCGGTGAGCGAAGATCAGCTGCAGCAGCAGATCGAAGGGGCCTTCGAAATTGGTGAGCTTGACCTTGAAGCCCGCCGCAGCGTCCTGTTCGGGGGCATCTTGTTCGGGGGCTTCGTCGGAGTGCGAGCTCACGTGCCGAAGCGAGCGATCACTTCGCGGGCCAGAGATCGGTACGCCTGTGCGCCAGTCGATTTGGGCGCCCAGGTGGTGATGGGCTCACCGGCCACGCTGGTCTCGGGAAAGCGCACGGTGCGGGTGATCACGGTGTCGAACACCAGGTCACCGAACCGCTCGACCACCCGGGCCATCACCTCACGGGCGTTGACGGTGCGGGCGTCGTAACGGGTGATCAGGATGCCGCTGATCGACAGCCGCGGGTTGAGCCTGTCGTGCACCTTGGCCACGGTGTCGGTGAGCAGTGCCAGCCCGCGCAGCGAGAAGTACTCGCACTCGGTGGGGATGATCACCCCGTCGGAGCAGGCCAGCCCGTTGACGGTCAGCAGACCCAGGGAGGGCTGGCAGTCGATCAGTACGTAGTCATAACGATCGAGCACCGGGTACAGCGCGCGGGCCAGGGTCTGTTCGCGGCCCACCTCGTTGACCAGCTGGATCTCCGCGGCCGACAAGTCGATGTTGCTGGGCACCAGATCCAGCCCGGCCACCCGGGTCTTGATGATCACCTCGTCGATGGACACCCGCGGCTCCACCAGCAGGTTGTGCACGGTGTTGTCCAGCTCGTAGTGCGGCACCCCCAAGCCCGCCGACAGTGCGCCCTGGGGGTCGAGGTCCACCAGCAGAACACGGCGGCCGTAGTCGGCCAGCGCCGCACCCAGGTTGATGGTCGAGGTGGTCTTGCCCACCCCGCCTTTCTGGTTGCACATCGCGATCACGGTCGCCGGGCCATGGCTGTTCAGGGGCTCGGGTTCCGGGATGGGCCGCGGCGGACGACCCGTGAGCCCGAGCGGGAGCTCGTCAGCAGTATCGTCGGCGGACATCCGCAGAAGTCTAACGGGTCGCCCCGCTCCCGCAGCGAGACCCGCAGGCATTACCTGCGTCTTTGCCGATGCAGCGGTGAGGTCACCGGGCCCGCGGATGGGCCCCGGCCCACACCTCGCGTAGCGCGTTCACCGTCACCAGCGTGTAGATCTGGGTCGTGGTGACCGACGCGTGACCCAGCAGTTCCTGCACGACGCGCACGTCGGCGCCGCCGTCGAGGAGATGGGTGGCGAAGCTGTGACGCAGGGTGTGCGGAGACACCGCTGCCGAGATGCCGGCGCGGTCGGCGGCGTCCTGGAGAACCTGCCATGCGCTCTGGCGCGACAGCCGGCCGCCGCGGGCGTTGAGGAAGATGGCCGGGGTACCGCGACCGCGGCGGGCCAGATCGGGCCGCCCGCGCACCAGATAGGCATCCAGTGCGGCGACCGCCGGCCTGCCGATCGGCACCAACCGTTGCTTACCGCCCTTGCCGCGCAGCAGCACCGAGCGCGCTTCGGTGTCAACGTCGTCGATGTCCAGTCCCACGGCCTCGGAGATACGGGCACCGGTCGAATACAACAGCTCCAGCAGCGCCCGGTTACGCAAGGTCAGTGGACCATCAGCCGCATCGTCCCCGCCGGCGCCCTCCAGCAGCGCGATCACCTCGTCCAGCGACAGGCTCTTGGGCAGCCGACGTCCCGGTGTTGGTGGTTTCACCGCGCGCGCGACGTCGACGGTGGTGACCCCCTCGGCGGTGGTGAATCTGTGTAGACCGCGCACCGCGATCAATGCCCGCGCCGCCGAGACCGCGGACAACGCCACCACCCCGGCGTCTTCGTCACCGCGGCGCAGTGCCACCAGGAACTCGCTCACGTCGTTTTCGGTGACATCGGCAAGGTCGGCGATGCCGCGGGCGCTGAGGTGCTCGTGGTAGCGCCGCAGATCACGCCGGTAGGAGCTCAGTGTGTTGGCCGCGACGCCGCGCTCGATCGTCAGGTGATCGAGGTACCCCTGCAGTTGATGGTCCAGCGACGTCGCGACGGTGGTCATCGACCGGCCACACGCGCGGCGAACCGGGTGGGCCGGTCCACCCATTCGGTATGCACCGGACGGGGTTTCGCAACGCCCTGACGCACCGCCCACGCGGCCAGGATCCCGGCCACGGCAAGCGAATTGACGATCTCTCCGCTGAACACGCGTTGCACGGCCTCGTCCAGCGGCACTCGCTCGGTGCGCATGTCGGCCTCTTCGTCGTGCGCCTCGGGTTGTTCGATCTCGCGCAGTCCGGTGGCCAGGTAGATCCGGACGCTTTCATCGCTGAACCCCGGCGCGGAGTCAACGTCGACCAGCACACTCCAGGTGTCAGCCGCCAGCCCCGCCTCTTCGGCGAGTTCGCGCTGCACCGTCAGGGCCGGGTCTTCGCCACCGATGTCGAGCAAGCCTGCGGGCAGCTCCCACAGCCGTCGGCCCAGTGGATGGCGGTACTGATAGACCAGGACAATCCGGTCCTCTTCGTCCAGTGCGGCCACCCCGACGGCGCCGAAGTGTTCCACCACTTCACGGCGGGCCGTGCCACCACCGGGCATCCTCACCTCATCGGCGCGCAGCGCGAAGATCTTGCCCGTGTACACCGTCTCGCTGGCGACGGTCTCGAAGCTGTGTTCAGGCGCCATGCGACGTCGACTCGGCCACCAACTGCGCCCCGTTCGTGTGTTCGGTCGCCTCACCCGTTTCCAACGGCAGCCGCTCGGCCACCTTGTAGTCGATGGCCGCCTTGATGAAGGCGGCGAACAACGGGTGCGGGCGGGTGGGCCGGCTCTTGAGTTCCGGGTGCGCCTGCGTGCCGACCAGGAACGGGTGCACGTCTTTGGGGTACTCCACGAACTCGACGAGGTGACCGTCAGGCGAGGTGCCGCAGAACTGCAGCCCGCTCTCGGCGATCTTGTCGCGGTAAGCGTTGTTGACCTCATAGCGGTGCCGGTGCCGTTCGGTGACCTCGGTGCTGCCGTAGGCCTGTGCGACGATCGAATTCTTCTGCAGCACAGCAGGATAGGACCCCAGACGCATGGTCCCGCCCAGGTCGGCCTCACCGGCGACGATGGACTCCTGGTCAGCCATGGTGGAGATCACCGGGTCCGGGGTGTCAGGGTCGAACTCCGCTGAGCTGGCCTCGGTCAGGCCGACCGAGCGGGCCGCCTCGATCACGATGCACTGCAGGCCCAGGCACAGGCCCAGCACGGGGATGCCGCGCTTGCGGGCGTAGTTGATGGCCCCGACCTTCCCTTCGATACCGCGGATGCCGAACCCGCCGGGGATCAGCACACCGTGGACGTCGTCCAGTTCGGCCGCCGCACCCGTCGCCGTCTCGCAGTCGTCGGAGGGCACCCAGCGGATCTCGACCTTGGTGTAGTGCTTGAAACCGCCGGCGCGCAGCGCCTCGGCCACCGAGAGGTAGGCATCCGAGAGGTCGATGTACTTGCCCACCAACGCGATTCGCACGGTTTCCCGGGGATCGTGCACGCGGCTGAGCAGATCGTTCCACTGTGTCCAGTCCACGTCCCGGAAGGGCAGGTTGAGGCGGCGGATCACGTAGGCGTCGAGTTCCTCGCGGTGCAGCACCTTGGGGATCTCGTAGATGGACGGCGCATCGGGGGTGGAGATCACGCCGTCGATGTCGACGTCGCACATCAGCGCGATCTTGTCCTTCATGGACTCCGGCACGTCGCGGTCACATCGCAGGATCAACGCGTCGGGGGTGATGCCAATGTTGCGCAGCGCCGCCACCGAGTGCTGGGTGGGCTTGGTCTTCAGCTCGCCCGAGGGCTTGAGATACGGCACCAGCGACACGTGCAGGAAGAAGCAGTTCTCCCGCCCGACCTCGTGGCGGACCTGGCGGGCCGCCTCCAGGAAGGGCAACGACTCGATGTCGCCGACGGTGCCGCCGATCTCGGTGATCACCACGTCGGGCCGGTTGCCGTTGGCGTCCGGCACGGCCATGGCCAGGATGCGGTTCTTGATCTCGTCGGTGATGTGCGGGATGACCTGCACGGTGTCACCGAGGTACTCCCCGCGCCGCTCCTTGGCGATGACCGTCGAATAGACCTGCCCGGTCGTCACATTCGCCGAGCCCGACAAATCGCGGTCCAGGAAGCGTTCGTAGTGGCCGACATCGAGGTCGGTTTCCGCGCCGTCCTCGGTGACGAACACCTCACCGTGCTGGAACGGGTTCATGGTGCCGGGGTCGACGTTGAGGTACGGATCGAGCTTCTGCATCGTCACGTACAGACCCCGCGCGGTGAGCAACTGGCCGAGGCTACTGGCGGTCAATCCCTTGCCCAGCGAGGACACCACGCCGCCGCTGACGAAAATGTGCTTGGTGGCGGTTTGCGGGTGCTTGCGTAACGATGGCAAGTGCATCCTTTCCGTGGAAGATCAACGCAGCAGAAAAGCGGCTGGGGCCTGCTGACCCACGGAAGTTCACCTTAACACCGACGGCGACAAGCTGTCGCCAACGCGCCGGTTCGACCCGTTACTGGGCGACGGTGACGGCCGCCGCGCCCTGGCCGACGCCGTACTGCCCGGGTGGACCGCCGCCTGCGAGTTCCTGGACACTCAGCACCGTGGTGATGCGTCCGGACTCCGCGCCGATGTCGTCGACGGTGCTGACCACGCCGCTCAGGCTCGGATCGGATCGGACCACGGCGACGGCTGCGGTGCCGCTGGCCGCACCGTCGCGCCCCGCGAGCACCACCCCGGAGCCATGGGGAGCCAGCGCCGCGGCGAACCTCGCCACCGTCGCGCCCTGGTTGCCGGCGTCGTCACCGAGACCGCCGCCGGTGACGACCACCGCGGCGTCAGCGGCACCGATGGCGCCATCCGGGTAGGACAGGAAGCCGGTCTCACGCAGCGACGCCAACACGGTTTCCCGCTGCTCGTCGTTGACCACCGGCGCGGCCGGATCACGGGGCCTCAACAGCGCGATACCCAGCAGGTCGCCGGCCTGCGAGCCCTGGTCCACCAGCGTGGTGCTCAGTTGGGTGCCGGCGGGGAGGACCGAGGATCCGACGACCGTCCGGAGCTTCTCGGCGGAGTTGGCGTCGACGAACTCCTGGGTCAAGTCGAGGGTTGCGGTGACACTACCGCCGGCCTGACCGATGATGCGGGTCACGGCGTCGACATCGCCGGGGTCGGCGTCAGGGGTGCGGAAGACCACCACCGAGGTGTCGGCCAGCGCCGATCCGACGATGCGCCCGGCTACCTGGGTGTCGAAATCATCGGCGGCGCTCAGCTTTTCGTTGAGCGCATTCTTCTCGTCGGTGAGGTCGTCGATCTGGGCGTGCAGATCGCGCTTCTCCTCCCGCAGTCCCGACAGCAGCGTGTCGGACAACAGGCCGGAACCCAGCACCACCCCGATGGCCAGCGCCAGGAACACCGCGGCCAGCGAGATGGCATGCGAGCGCAGAGTGATCACGACGTCACCCAGTGCTGGACCCACTGCGAGAACTTGTGCCAGTACTGCGTCACCCAGTCGATCACCACCGCGTCGGTCTGGGAGACCATCAGGGCCACGATGACCGCGACGAGCATGGCCAACACCAGCATCGCGATGGAGCCACCGGAGATGCGGCTGCGGTACAGCGTGGCGACGGCCTTGGCATCCACCAACTTCTCGCCCACCTTGAGCCGGGTCAGGAAGGTGGACGGGTTGGAGCGCTGCCGGGTGCGGTCGAAGAACTCCTCGATGCTGGCGGTGTGTCCGGCGGTGACGATGAGGGCGGCGCCGTGGTGGTCGGCCAGCAGCAGCGCCAGGTCGGCAGCCGAGCCGGCGGCCGGGAAGGTCATGGCCCCCACTCCGAGGTCCTGAATGCGCTCCAGGCCCTGGGCGTGGCCGTCGGCGTCGGCCGGCAGCACCACCTGGGCGCCGGATTTGAGGGCCTCGGCGCTGATCTGCTCAGGGTCGCCGACGATCAGCTGCGGCCGGTAGCCGGCTTTGCGGATCAGGTCCGCGCCGGTGCCGACGCCGATCAGTACCGGCTGATACTCCTTGATGAAGGGTTTGAGTGCTTTGAGATCCTCTGCTGCGCAAGATTCTTCGGCCACCACAACGACGTGGCGGCGACGCAGGTCCACATCGATGTCCGGGATGCCGATGCCGTCGATCAGCAGCGGGCTCTCACTGCGGATGAACTCGATGGTGTTGCCGGCAAACGATTCCAGGTGAGCCACCAGACCGCTCTTGGCCTCGTGCATCATCTCGTTGATGTCTTCGTCGGACCGTTCGGCCCCGAGCGCCAGGCGCCGGTCACCGGAGTAGACGCCCCCGTTGTGCAGGCGGATCTTGGCGCCGTCCTTGACCTTCTTGAAGACCTCGGGGCCCGTCTCGTCGATCAGCGTGATCCCGTTGCCCACCAGCACCTCGGGGCCCAGGTTCGGGTACCGGCCGGAGATGGATGGCGACGCGTTGACGACGCCGGCGATGTTGGCATCAACGAGGGCGTCGGCGGTGGCCCGGTCGAGGTCCAGCACATCGAGGACGACGATGTCGCCGGGCTCGACCCGGCGCAACAGCCGGTCGACGTCGCGGTCGACGCGGGCGGTGCCCGTGATGCCGGGTCGAGAGCTGCCGTTACGTGAGAGAAGCGCTGCCATCCGCATGGCGTGATTCTGTAACCGAATTGCAGCGTTGGACGGGAGGCGCGCCGTAACACCAGCCCCACGAGTCACATCCCGTCACATCAGTAACAGGTTGCTAGACGGGTTCCCGATCCTGCTGCGCGGCCTCCAGCAGCTCTTTGGCATGCGCCCGCCCGGTGTCGGACTCCCCCAGTCCGGCCAGCATGCGAGCCAGCTCGGCCACCCGGTCCTCGTCGCCGAGCCGGTGCACACTGCTGGTTCCGTTCTTGCCCACCGGCGCCACCACCAGATGGGTGTCGGCGTAGGCCGCCACCTGGGGCAGGTGGGTGACGACGATGACCTGGTGGGTCCGCGCCAACCGGGCCAGCCGACGCCCGATCTGGACGGCAGCCCGTCCGCCGACACCGGCGTCCACCTCGTCGAAGACCATGGTGGTGCCCTCGGCTGAAGCGGACAGAACCACCTCGACCGCCAGCATCACCCGCGACAGCTCGCCGCCGGAAGCACTCTTGCCCAGCGGAAGCACGCCCCCGCCCTTGTGGGCTGTGAAGCCGAACTCCACCAGATCCACGCCGTGTGAACCGGCATGCACCCGCTGCCCCTTGGCCAGGGTCAGCGGAGCGGTGTCGTCCTCGCGGGCCGGCAACGACGAGACCGTGATGGTGAACTCGGCGTTGGCCATGGCCAACCCGGCCAATTCCGCGGTGACGGCCTTCGCGAGCCCCTTGGCGGCCTTGGTCCGCACGGCCGTCAGATCGGCGGCCGCCTTGGCGACCTTGGCGGCCAACTCGTCGACCTGTGCCGCCAACGCCGCCAGCGTCTCTTCGGAGACGTCCAGCTGGGCCAGCCGGGAACGGGATTCGGCCGCCCAACTCAGCACCCCGTCGACGTCCGCGGCGTACTTCCGGGTCAGCGACCGCAACTCGGCCTGGCGGGCCAGCTTGGTCTCCAGCGCGCTGGCGTCGGTGGGCAGTTCCGAGAGGAAGGCACCGATCTCCCGGGACACATCACCGACCACCGTCAGCGCTTCGGTGAGCTGGCGTCCCAACGCCTGCAGGGCGGCGTCGTCACAGGACTCGAGCGCACTAACGGCAGTGCCGATGGCGCTGCTGGCCGACACCTCGGTACCACCGTCGGCGTCGTCGAGGACCCCGGACAACGCGGCCCGCGCGGTTGCCGCACCGTCGCGCACCGCATCCAGCTCCGAGAGCCGCCGGATGTCGGCGACCAGAGCTTCGTCCTCCCCGGGCTGGGGGTCGACGGTGTCTATTTCATTGAGCGCGAACTGCAGGCGGTCGGCCTCCTGGGCCAGGTCGCGAGCCCGCTCGGTCCGCTCGGTGAGATCGCGGCGCGCGGCCAGCCACTCCCGGCGCACCGCCCGGTAACGCGCCAGCTTGGCATCGACGTCGGCGTACCGGTCCAGGGCGCCGCGCTGCTCGTCGGGGCGCATCAAGCGCAGCTGGTCGTTCTGCCCGTGCAGGGTCAACAGCTGCGTGGTGAAGGTGCTCAGCGATTTCGCCGGCACACTGCGGCCGCCCAGGTAGGCCCGTGAGGGCCCCTCGCGGCTGACCGAGCGCAGCGCGATGACACTGCCGTCGTCGTCGCGCTCGGAACCCGACGAGTCGAGGATGTCGTCGATCTGCGCCGTCACCGCTGCGTCCAGCTCGGTGGTGGTGAAACGCCCCTCCACCACCGCCTTCTCGGCACCCGAGCGCACCCGGTTGGCATCGGCACGTGCGCCACCCAGCAGATGCAGTCCCGTCACCACCATGGTCTTGCCGGTGCCGGTCTCACCGGTGAGCACCGTCAGTCCCCGGTCGAACTCGGCGTTGGCCGCGCTGATGGCGCCCAAGGCCTGGATACGAATCTCGGCCAGCACGTCGTTACTGTCCGCGCCAACCGGTGACCGGCAGCCGGAACTTGCGCACCAGGCGGTCGGTGAAGGGGGCACTGTCCAGTCGCACCCATTTCACCGGTGTGCCGCAGCGGGTGGCCTCCAGGCGCCCGCCGGCAGGCAGCTTCATCTGCCTGCGGCCGTCGCAGAACACCAGGGCGTCGTAGCCGGTGGATTCGATCTCCACGGCGATGGTGGCGTTGGGACTGGTGACCATCGGACGCGCGAACAGGGCGTGCGCGTTGTTCGGCACCACGAGGATGGCCTCCAGATCCGGCCACACCACCGGGCCACCCGACGAGAATGCGTACGCCGTGGAGCCGGTGGGCGTGGCGATCAGCACCCCGTCGCAGCCGAACGCCGACACCGGCCGGCCGTCGATCTCGACCACCACACCGAGCACCCCGAGACGCGGGCTCTTCTCCAGGCTGGCCTCGTTGAGCGCCCAGCCACGCTCGACGATCTCACCGTCCACACGGATCGCGACGTCCAGCGTCATCCGCGTCTCGACCCGGTAGTTGCGCTGGATGACGTGCTCCAGCACGGTGTCGAGGTTGTCGGCCTCGGCCTCGGCCAGAAAGCCGATGCGCCCGAGGTTCACCCCGAGCACCGGGATGTTGACGTTACGGGCCAGCTCGGCGGCCCGCAGGAAAGTGCCGTCGCCACCGAGCACCAGCACCATCTCGCAGCCCGCGGCGGCGTTTTCGTCGGCGTCCACCACCTCGATCTCGACCCCGAGCGCCCGCATGTCCTCCGGGTTCAGGTGCAGCGATCCACGGTCGACGGCTTCGGCGGAGAGCATCTTGAGCCCGATGCCGTTCTCGCCCATCACCTTTTCCACGCGGCGGGCCACTTCGGTGGCTTCCGTACGGCCGGTGTGTACCACCAGCAGGATCGTGCGGTCGCACGTCATTGCGGCCCCTCGTCGACGGCAGTGCGGATGGCTGCGTCGAGATCGGCCCCACGCAGGGCCCGATCGGTGTCGGCACGCAACCACAGGAAGTACTCCACGTTGCCAGATGGCCCCGGCAGCGGGCTGGCCACCACCCCGACGGGGTGCCAGTTCAATCCGACGGCCCGCTCGGCCACGCCGCGAACAGCGGACTGACGCAGCAGCGGATCCGAGACCACGCCGCCGGCGCCGACCAGACCCTTACCGACTTCGAACTGGGGCTTCACCATGGGAACGATATCGGCGTCCGCCGACGAACACGCGGTCAGCGCGGGCAGCACTGTGGACAGCGAGATGAACGACAGGTCCGCGACCACCACCTGCACGCTGCCGCCGATGACCTCGGGAGTGAGATCGCGGACGTTGGTGCGTTCGTACACCGCGACCCGTTCGTCGGAACGCACCGGCCACGCCAGCTGGCCGTAGCCGACATCGACGGCAACCACTTCGCGCGCACCGCGGTCGAGCAGTACCTCGGTGAATCCACCGGTGGACGCGCCGGCATCGAGACAGCGCCGACCGCTGACCTCGACGCCGAACGCGTCGAGCGCCCCGATCAGTTTGTGCGCACCACGCGAGACCCAGCTGCGGTCACCGGCTTCGACCTTGAGGGTGGCCGTCAGCGCGACCGCCGTCGCGGGCTTGGTCGCGGGCATACCGTCCACCAGGACGCGCCCGGCCTCGATCAGTTCGGCCGCCTGTTGACGCGACCGGGCCAGACCGCGACGAACCAACTCGGCGTCGACGCGCGCGCGCCGTGTCACCTCAGCCCTTCTCCACCGATTCCAGTGCCTGCACCAGAACGTCGTGCGCCTGCTCGAGCCGGGTGGCGACATCATCGAGGTCCGCCCCGCCGTGGGTCACATCAGGAACCTCGGCCAGCAGCGCGTCGAACTGCGCTCGGATCTGGTCGGCATCGGTACTCATATCGGCACCAACGCTAGCTGATGGACCAACGCTGCAGCGCCTCCGCCGCGGTGTCATCCCCGGCCCGCACCGAGTACCGGGTCTCGCCGGCGCCGGCATCCCAGACCGCCCTGGCCGTGGCGCGCACGATCGACAATCCGTCGTCGCCGGCGTCCTCCCCGGTGGCCTCCACGGTGACGGCCTGGCCATCGATGCGCACACGCCACGCGGGGTGGGCTGCCACTGCACACGCTTCGGTGTCGGTATGCAGCCAGCGGAGGTCATGGGCGATGTAGGTGGGTCGTTGGTCCGGCACGGCATGCACCGCATCGTTGGCGTTGTTGACCCCGGTGAGCACCATCAGGCTCGGCAGCTGGGCGGCATTGGCGCCGGCGATGTCGGTGTCGAGGCGGTCACCGACCACCAGCGCGGCCCGGAACTCCCCGCGCGACAGGGCGTCCTGCATCAGCGTGGGGGCGGGCTTGCCGGCCACCTGAGGCTGGCTGTCGGTCGCGGCTTGCACGGCTGCCACCATCGACCCGTTACCCGGCAGCAGCCCACGCTCGGTCGGCAGTGTCCGGTCGACGTTGGCGGCCACCCACAGTGCCCCGGACCGGATCGCCAGAGCCGCCTCGGCCAGATCAGCCCATCCGGTCTCGGGGTTGTGTCCCTGCACGACGGCCACCGGTCGGTCGTCGAAGGAGCGGACCGGTGCCAGCCCCACCGCGGCGACCTCGTGAGCCAGCGCCTCGGTGCCAACCACCAACACCGCAGCGTTCGGCGGTAGTTGATTCTTCAGGAGACGAGCGGCGCCCTGCGCGCTGGTGACCACGTCGGCGTCGGTGGCGGAGAACCCGAGCTCGGTCAGGTGCGCGGCCACCTCGGCAGCGCTGCGGGACGCGTTGTTGGTGACGAAGAACGTGCGGGACGGCGCCTGTGCCAATGCCTCGACGGCGCCCTCGGTGGGCTCGTGTCCGCGGAACACCGTTCCGTCGAGGTCGAGCAGCAGGCAGTCGAAGTCGTCGACGAACGTGGCCACCTCAGGCAAGCTCACTGATGCGATCCTCGGCGTCGGTGATGCCGTCCGTGTCGGCGCTGGCGGCGTGGAAGAACCACTGCAGCGCTTCGTCGTTGCGGCCCAGCGCCAGCAGAGCTTCGGCGTAGGCGTAGAACAGCCGTGCCGCGGTCTGTCCCGAGCGGGTGGGGTCCAGCGGCGGTGACGCCAGCACCGCCAGCGCCTGCTCCAGCTGGCCCAGGTCGGCACGGGCACCGGCGACCACGATGCGCAGTTCGTCGGCGTCGTCTCCGGTGAGCGCCTGCGCCTCAGCGCTGCGCGACAGTTCGACCGCGCGCTCGGGACGGCCCACGCCCCGTTCACAATCGGCGATGAGCGGGAGCAATTCGGACTTGGCCCCCATCCGGCGGGCCGCGCGCAGTTCGGAGAGAGCCTGCGCCCAGTCACCGCAGTGATACGCCGCGATACCCACGGCCTCACGGATGGCCGCGATGCGACCCGAGCGCTGCCGGGCGGCGCGGGCGTGTTCGAGTGCGGCTTCGGGATCTTCCTCGAGCAGCTCGCCGGCGGCCACCAGATGTCGGGCGATGGTGTCGGCGGTCGTCTTGTCCAACGTACTCAGTTCGCGGCGGACGTCGGGCGCCAACTGCTTGGCATCCACGGAAGCCGGAATCCGGGGAGCGGCGGGACCGTTCTCGGCGTCGCCGCTACGCTCGGGCCGCGGCTGCACACGCCGGGCCCGGTCGGGGCCGGATCGTGCCGGTGGCTTGCCGCGGTCTTTCCACCGCGGGGCGCCATCACGGTCGGGGCGCCCTGACCGGCGTTCTCCGCCGCCTCTGTTCTCGACCACTGCTGCCTTTCCGGCTCGTTACGTCCAGGTCAGGATACGGGCAACGGCGTTTACCTCACAATTCGCCATTCTTACCCACACAATTCGCCATTGTTCTAAGGCGCGATGACATATTCCGGACAAATGGAAATGCCCCCCACGTGAGTGGGGGGCATTTCTCAATGTGTGTTCGGCGGTGTCCTACTTTTCCGCCCGGTAGGGCAGTATCATCGGCGCTGACAGGCTTAGCTTCCGGGTTCGGGATGGGACCGGGCGTTTCCCTGTCGCTATGACCGCCGTAACTCTATTTTCTTGTCGACCGCACACCCGGGTTGGCGGGGTGTCGGTCGGTGTCCAAGAACAGGTGTTTTTGGTGGTGGAGTGCGATGTGCAGATGTGGTGTGTGGTTGCGAGCAAGGTTGTTGTAAGTTTTCGGCCGGTTAGTGCCAGTTCCCTAACACATTGCTGTGTGTACAGGTCTGGCCTATCGATCCCGTGGTCTGCGGGGGGCCTTATCCCTCCTAGAGGGTGAGAAACCTGGTCTTGGAAGGGGTTTCCCGCTTAGATGCTTTCAGCGGTTATCCTGTCCGAACGTGGCTATCCAGCCGTGCTCCTGGTGGAACAACTGGTATACCAGAGGTTCGTCCGTCCCGGTCCTCTCGTACTAGGGACAGATTTCCTCAAGTTTCTGACGCGCGCGGCGGATAGAGACCGAACTGTCTCACGACGTTCTAAACCCAGCTCGCGTGCCGCTTTAATGGGCGAACAGCCCAACCCTTGGGACCTGCTCCAGCCCCAGGATGCGACGAGCCGACATCGAGGTGCCAAACCATCCCGTCGATATGGACTCTTGGGGAAGATCAGCCTGTTATCCCCGGGGTACCTTTTATCCGTTGAGCGACACCCCTTCCACTCGGGGGTGCCGGATCACTAGTCCCGACTTTCGTCCCTGCTCGACGTGTCAGTCTCACAGTCAAGCTCCCTTGTGCACTTGCACTCAACACCTGATTGCCGTCCAGGTTGAGGGAACCTTTGGGCGCCTCCGTTACATTTTGGGAGGCAACCGCCCCAGTTAAACTACCCACCAGGCACTGTCCCTGAACCGGATATACGGTTCGAAGTTAGAAGTCCAATACGATCAGAGTGGTATTTCAACAATGACTCCACAATCACTGGCGTGACCGCTTCACAGTCTCCCACCTATCCTACACAAACCGTATCGAACGCCAATACCAAGTTGTAGTGAAGGTCCCGGGGTCTTTTCGTCCTGCCGCGCGTAACGAGCATCTTTACTCGTAGTGCAATTTCGCCGAGTCTATGGTTGAGACAGTTGAGAAGTCGTTACGCCATTCGTGCAGGTCGGAACTTACCCGACAAGGAATTTCGCTACCTTAGGATGGTTATAGTTACCACCGCCGTTTACTGGGGCTTAAATTCTCCGCTTCACCTTACGATTAACGGGTCCTCTTAACCTTCCAGCACCGGGCAGGCGTCAGTCCGTATACATCGTCTTGCGACTTCGCACGGACCTGTGTTTTAGTAAACAGTCGCTTCTCACTGGTTTCTGCGACCCACTCCCGCTCCCACCGCAAGGGTGTTCACGACATGTGGGCCCCTTCTCCCGAAGTTACGGGGGTATTTTGCCGAGTTCCTTAACCATAGTTCACTCGTACGCCTTGGTATTCTCTACCTGACCACCTGTGTTGGTTTGGGGTACGGGCCGTGTGAGAGCTCGCTAGAGGCTTTTCTCGGCAGCATAGGATCACCGAATTCACCTCATACGGTTATGCATCACCTCTCAGGATATATGCCAGACGGATTTACCTATCTGACTCCTACAGGCTTGCCCCAGTATTACCACTGACTGGTACGGCTACCTTCCTGCGTCACCCCATCGCTTGACTACTACCAGCGAAGGTCCCGCGCAGCCAGCACCGGTCCTCTCCCGAAGGATTAGATCCAGCGCCTTTTGGGCGGTTAGTACCACTGATTCATCAGGGACGCGCTCACACGGGTACGGGAATATCAACCCGTTGTCCATCGACTACGCCTGTCGGCCTCGCCTTAGGTCCCGACTCACCCTGGGCGGACTGGCCTGGCCCAGGAACCCTTGGTCTTTCGGCGGGCAAGGTTCTCACTTGCCTTATCGCTACTCATGCCTGCATTCTCACTCCCACACCCTCCACAACACGATCACTCGGCTGCTTCACCGGATGCAGGACGCTCCCCAATACTTACGTATTGCCGCGGCTTCGGCGGTGTGCTTGAGCCCCGCTACATTATCGGCGCACAATCACTTGACCAGTGAGCTATTACGCACTCTTTCAAGGGTGGCTGCTTCTAAGCCAACCTCCTGGTTGTCTTCGCGACTGCACATCCTTTTCCACTTAGCACACGCTTAGGGGCCTTAGCCGGCGATCTGGGCTGTTTCCCTCTCGACGCACGGAGCTTATCCCCCGCCGTCTCACTGCCACGCTTACACTTACCGGCATTCGGAGTTTGGCTGACGTCAGTAACCTTGTGAGGCCCATCGGCCATCCAGTAGCTCTACCTCCGGCAAGAAACACGCAACGCTGCACCTAAATGCATTTCGGGGAGAACCAGCTATCACGGAGTTTGATTGGCCTTTCACCCCTACCCACAACTCATCCCCTCAGTCTTCAACCTAAGTGGGTTCGGGCCTCCACACGGTCTTACCCGCGCTTCACCCTGGCCATGGGTAGATCACTCCGCTTCGGGTCCAGAACATGCCACTACACCCCTCACGGGGATACGCCCTATTCAGACTCGCTTTCGCTACGGCTACCCCACCCGGGTTAACCTCGCGACATGCCCCTGACTCGCAGGCTCATTCTTCAAAAGGCACGCCATCACCCCACCACGAAGGAGGGCTCTGACGGATTGTAAGCGCACGGTTTCAGGTACTATTTCACTCCCCTCCCGGGGTACTTTTCACCATTCCCTCACGGTACTAATCCGCTATCGGTCACTGAGAAGTATTCAGGCTTACCGGGTGGTCCCGGCAGATTCACAGCAGATTCCACGGGCCCGCTGCTACTCGGGGACACAACGACAACAGACAACATGTTTTCAACTACCGGGCTCTCACCGTCTACGGCAGGCCATCCCAAGCCACTTCGCCTAACACATTGTTTTCTCACTGTTGCCCTGATCGGCGGATCAGAGAACGTTGACCCCACAACACCGCACACACAACCCCCGCCGGGTATCACATGCGCACGGTTTAGCCATCCTCCGCTTTCGCTCGCCACTACTCACGGAATCACAATTGTTTTCTCTTCCTACGGGTACTGAGATGTTTCACTTCCCCGCGTTCCCCCCCAACGCCTATACATTCAGCGTTGGGTGACACGACATCACTCGTGCCGGGTTTCCCCATTCGGACATCCTCGGATCACCGGTCGGTTGACACCTCCCCGAGGCATATCGCAGCCTCCCACGTCCTTCATCGGCTCCCAGTGCCAAGGCATCCACCATGCGCCCTTAAACACTTACAAAAACCAAAAATGAGCAAAATTGCACATCAGATGCACACAAAAGCCCTCACCCTCCGAAAAGAGCGAGAACACTCTTGCGCGCTAGATGCTCGCAACCACTATCCACAAATCAAACACCACACCCCACCACCAAGATGGAGCGACAACAACACCCACCACCACCGACAACCACCTGACCCCAAACAGGACCAGACACCCATCGCGATGCGGGCCGGCGCAACACCATCGCAATGACAGTGGCGCCGCAAGGCTGCTGCCTCAAAGCCCAACAGTGTGCTTGATGACCCCGAACATCCCACCCAGCCTCGAAAGACCAACCAGGACACGGTTTTTGAGTTTGCTCTACAACGTTATGCACCAGACCATCACCCACTACAGGCGACGGCCATCCACAGATTCACCCACGGTCGCGGCACCCCACACAATGTGGACCGGCCAGGGTTTCGTGGTGCTCCTTAGAAAGGAGGTGATCCAGCCGCACCTTCCGGTACGGCTACCTTGTTACGACTTCGTCCCAATCGCCGATCCCACCTTCGACGGCTCCCTCCCACAAGGGGTTAGGCCACCGGCTTCGGGTGTTACCGACTTTCATGACGTGACGGGCGGTGTGTACAAGGCCCGGGAACGTATTCACCGCAGCGTTGCTGATCTGCGATTACTAGCGACTCCGACTTCACGGGGTCGAGTTGCAGACCCCGATCCGAACTGAGACCGGCTTTGAAAGGATTCGCTCCACCTTACGGCATCGCAGCCCTTTGTACCGGCCATTGTAGCATGTGTGAAGCCCTGGACATAAGGGGCATGATGACTTGACGTCATCCCCACCTTCCTCCGAGTTGACCCCGGCAGTCTCTCACGAGTCCCCACCATAACGTGCTGGCAACATGAGACAAGGGTTGCGCTCGTTGCGGGACTTAACCCAACATCTCACGACACGAGCTGACGACAGCCATGCACCACCTGCACACAGGCCACAAGGGAATACCTATCTCTAGGCACGTCCTGTGCATGTCAAACCCAGGTAAGGTTCTTCGCGTTGCATCGAATTAATCCACATGCTCCGCCGCTTGTGCGGGCCCCCGTCAATTCCTTTGAGTTTTAGCCTTGCGGCCGTACTCCCCAGGCGGGGTACTTAATGCGTTAGCTACGGCACGGATCCCAAGGAAGGAAACCCACACCTAGTACCCACCGTTTACGGCGTGGACTACCAGGGTATCTAATCCTGTTCGCTCCCCACGCTTTCGCTCCTCAGCGTCAGTTACTGCCCAGAGACCCGCCTTCGCCACCGGTGTTCCTCCTGATATCTGCGCATTCCACCGCTACACCAGGAATTCCAGTCTCCCCTGCAGTACTCCAGTCTGCCCGTATCGCCCGCACGCCCACAGTTAAGCTGTGAGTTTTCACGAACAACGCGACAAACCACCTACGAGCTCTTTACGCCCAGTAATTCCGGACAACGCTCGGACCCTACGTATTACCGCGGCTGCTGGCACGTAGTTGGCCGGTCCTTCTTCTGTACCTACCGTCACTCGCGCTTCGTCGGTACTGAAAGAGGTTTACAACCCGAAGGCCGTCATCCCTCACGCGGCGTCGCTGCATCAGGCTTGCGCCCATTGTGCAATATTCCCCACTGCTGCCTCCCGTAGGAGTCTGGGCCGTATCTCAGTCCCAGTGTGGCCGGTCACCCTCTCAGGCCGGCTACCCGTCGTCGCCTTGGTAGGCCATTACCCCACCAACAAGCTGATAGGCCGCGGGCCCATCCCACACCGCAAAAGCTTTCCACCACAGCACATGAATGCCGTGGTCCTATTCGGTATTAGACCCAGTTTCCCAGGCTTATCCCAAAGTGCAGGGCAGATCACCCACGTGTTACTCACCCGTTCGCCACTCGAGCACCCCGAAGGGCCTTTCCGTTCGACTTGCATGTGTTAAGCACGCCGCCAGCGTTCGTCCTGAGCCAGGATCAAACTCTCCAAACAAAAACCCCCAGCCAAAGCCAGGCAGAATTCGAATCAGAAAAATCCGATCACAAACAACAGACACCAAAACTGGCATCCAAAAAAACAACCACACCCACAAGCAGGAAGACGGGGAGTCCCCCCACAGGCATGGTCAACAAACAAAAACCACCAAACACACTATTGAGTTCTCAAACAACAGACTTGCTGTTCTCCCCCGGGCCCGCGACAAATCTTCGGCCTCATCGGCCGCTGGTTCGTACTACGGACTGTCAGGAACAATCTGTTACCAGGTTGATTCCCGGGGAGGTCTCGCGCTCTCCGGCTCGGCCGGGTCGCTCTGACCTGGAATAAGTTACGTCTCTGGAAACTCAGAGTCAAATCGCCTGGTAGATACGTATTTTCAAGCGGCGCTCGCGACTCCGGATGTTCATGAAACCCGCTGCACCCCCGCCACGTTCCGCTTCCCACGCCGCAGCACCAGCCACTGCCCGTGCAGGAAGTCCGACGCCTGCGGCTCCCACTCCTCCGAGGTGACGCGAACGTTGTTCACCGACACCCCACCCTCGGCGATGTTGCGCTTGGCAGCACCCCGGCTGGCTGCCAGCCCGGTGGCGACCAACAGGTCGGTGATGCCGGCGGGACCGTTGGGCTCCAGTTGCGCCACCGACGTCTCCCGCAGCGCCGCAGCCAGCGTCGACTCATCGAGGACGTCGAGTTCACCTCGGCCGAACAGGGCTTGACTTGCGTGTTCCACCGCAGCGGTGGCGGCCTCGCCGTGCACCAGGGTGGTCAGCTCCCGGGCCAGGCGCCGTTGCCCCGCGCGCTCGTGTGGACGCTCCCGGGTGGCCTCGTCCAGTTCGGCGATCTCGTCACGGGACAGGAAGGTGAACCACTTCAGGTACGGGATGACGTCCGCGTCGGCGGTGTTGACGAAGTACTGGTACCAGGCATACGGACTGGTCATCTCGGGATCCAGCCACAAGCTGCCACCGCCGGTGGACTTGCCGAATTTGGCGCCGGTGGAGTCCGTCACCAAAGGGGTGGTCAACGCGTGCACCGTGGCGCCGAGCTTCTGGCGGACCAGTCGCACCCCGGCGATGATGTTGCCCCACTGATCAGAACCGCCGACCTGCAGACCGCAGCCGTATCGGCTGTGCAGTTCCACGAAATCGTTGGCCTGCAACAACATGTAGCTGAACTCGGTGTAGGAGATGCCCTCACCATCGAGGCGGCGCCGCACCGTGTCCCGGTCCAACATCACATTCACCGAGAAGTATTTACCTACGTCACGCAGGAACTCGATGGTCGACAGCTCTCCGGTCCAGTTCAGGTTGTTCTCGACCACCGCGCCGGTCGCGGAATCGTCGAACACCACAAACCGCTCGAGCTGCCCACGGATGCGGCCGGCCCACTCGGACACCACGTCTGCGGTGTGCAAGGTGCGCTCCCCGGTGTCGCGCGGGTCGCCGATCATCCCGGTCGCACCCCCGGCCAGCACGATGGGCCGGTGGCCGGCCTGCTGGAGGCGACGCAACGTGAGCAGGGGCACGAGATGCCCGGCATGCAGGCTGGGCGCAGTGGGGTCGAATCCCGAATAGACGGTCACGGGTCCGGCCGCGAGCTGCCCGGCCAGCGCATCGAGGTCGGTGGACTGCGCGATCAGCCCGCGCCAGTTCAACTCATCGAGAATCGTCGTGCTCATGCAGGAATCTTCCCGCACGTGCCCTGCGCTCAGTCCGACAGCCCCATCGCAGGCGCCCGGGGGCTGCGCCGAAAAGCCGAAACCTCGGGGTGGCCGGTGAGCCAGAAGCGCCAGGCCCGGTCAGCGGCCTTGCTCACTCCGACCCGCGGTCCCGCGGTGGAACCGGCGACCGTAGCGAGCTCGAGGCGCACCGGCGACTCATCGGAGAACAGATCGGTCCCGTTGTCCGTCATCACGATCCCCAGCGCCGAGCACAGATTCCCCGGCCCCCGGGCCAACGCCGCTGTGGTGACTGCCATACCCCGGCGCTGCTGGGCGATCTCAACACCATCGACCACCATCGCCGCGCGCAACAACACCGCGGCTGCGTCGCCATCGGGACCACACACCACGTTGGCGCAGGTGTGGATGCCGTGGCTGCGATAGGTGTAGAGAAGGCCCGCCCGATCGAACATCACGGTGTTGCGCCCACCGCGGCCGCGGAAGGAGTGCGCCGCCGGATCGGGCCATGGTCCGTCGGCCGGGCCCCCGTACGCCTCGACCTCGACGATCTTCGCCTCCACTCCACGGCACCACAACGACGCTCCCAGGAGCCGGCGGGCGGCTGAGACCGGATCAACATCCAACGGGTGCATGAGCCGATTCTGCCCAACCCCTTGACGGCCCAGCTCGGCGGGAGGATATTCATCGCATGATGAGTTCATCAGGTGATGAATTTTTGACCAGCGCCGACGCCGTGAACATCGTGGGGTTGCGGGTGGTACGCGGCAGCAACACCGTGCTGCACAACCTCGACCTCACGATCCGCCGTGGCAGCATCACCGGTCTCCTCGGCCCCTCCGGCTGCGGAAAGACCACCCTGATGCGCTGCATCGTCGGCACCCAGGTGATTGCAGCGGGTCGCGTCGACGTGCTCGGCCGACCGGCCGGATCTCGCGCACTGCGCCACCGCGTCGGCTACGTCACCCAGAACCCGACGGTGTACGCCGACCTCAGAGTCATCGACAACGTGCGGTACTTCGCAGCTCTGTTCGGCGTCGCGCCGTCGGTTGCTGCCGAGGCCGTCTCGGCCGTCGGACTGGGCGAGCATCGCAACAGCTACTGCGCCGACCTGTCCGGCGGGCAGCGCAGCCGGGTGTCACTGGCGTGCGCGCTGGTCGGCGCGCCAGAACTCCTGGTGCTCGACGAGCCGACTGTGGGTCTGGATCCGGTTCTGCGGGTGGACCTCTGGGACCGGTTTGCCGATCTGACCCGCCGCGGCACCACCCTGCTGGTCTCCAGCCATGTGATGGATGAAGCCGACCACTGCGGCGACCTGCTGCTCATGCGTGACGGCCATCTGCTGGCGCACACCACCCCGGCCCGACTCAGAGAGGACACGAGATGCAACTCGCTGGAGGACGCGTTCCTGTCGGTCATCAGGCACAGCACCGCAGCCTGACCGGCCGCCGCCGCGTCGCAGCCCGGCCGTATCTCGCGACCACGGCACGGATCCTGCGGCAACTGGCCGCTGATCACCGCAGCATCGCCATGATCCTGGTGGTTCCGACGCTGGTCATCGTGTTGATGTATTTCATGTTCGACAACACGCCCGCGTCGTTCAACGCCGCCTGCCTGATGTTGCTCGGGTTACTGCCCCTAGTGGTGATGTTCCTGATCACGTCGATCTCGATGCAGCGGGAGCGGGCCTCGGGCACGCTAGAGCGGATTCTCACCACACCACTTCGCCGCGGTGACCTGCTGGCTGCCTACGGGACGGCGTTCTCGCTCGCCGCGGCGGCTCAGGCCACGATCGCTTGTGTGGTGGCATTCTGGTTGCTCGGATTCGACACCGCCGGCAGCCCGGTGTGGGTGTTCGTCATCGCCATCGTCAACGCCGTGCTGGGTGTCGGGCTCGGATTGTTGTGCAGCGCGTTCGCCCGCACCGAGTTCCAGGCCGTGCAGTTCATGCCGGTGGTGGTGGTCCCCCAGCTGCTGCTCTGCGGCATCATCGTGCCGCGGCCCTTGATGCCGGAGTGGCTGCAGTGGATCAGCAATGCCATGCCGGCCAGTTACGGGTTGGAAGCACTGCGCGAGGTCGGCGCCCATCCTGAGCTGACAGGGATCGCGGTCCGTGACATCGTGGTGGTCGTGGCATTCGCGGTGACGGCGCTGGCTCTGGCAGCGGTGACTCTGCGCAGGCGGACTCCCTAGACCCGGTGACCACTGAGAACCGGCGGCGACCGGGGCGCCCGACAGGAGCCTCCGACACACGCGAGAAGATCCTGGCCAGCGCTCGGGAGATGTTCGCGCGCAACGGCATCGGCAACACCTCCATCCGCGCCATCGCCGCCGACGCGGGAGTGGATTCAGCTCTGGTGCATCACTACTTCGGCACCAAGGAGAAGTTGTTCACCGCCGCGATCAACATCTCGTTCGATCCTGCGCAGATCCTCGTTCCCCTGGCCACCGTGCCGGTGGCCGAGTTGGGCCGCACCCTGCCGTCGCTGATCCTGCCGCTCTGGGATTCCGAGGTGGGCGCCGGCATGGTCGCCACTCTGCGCTCGGCGATCACCGGCGACGACCTCACCATGTTCCGGTCGTTCCTGCGTGACGTGGTGGTGCATCATCTGGCGGCGCGCGTGGACGAGCCGGCCGGAACAGGGGTCCTGCGCGCCGAGTTCGCGGCCACCCAGGTGCTGGGCGTGGTGATGGCGCGCCACATCCTGCGGCTGGAACCGATGGCGTCGCTGCCCGTCGAGCAGATCGTCGACACCATCGCGCCGACCCTGCAGCGTTACTTCACCGGGGCACTGCCCGGTTACTGAGCCTCGCCGACAAGTCGGGCGTGTTCGGCGTCGTCAACGTCGCGGGCCTCGTCGACCAACAGCACTGGAATACCGTCATCGATCCGGTAGGCGCGCCGCAACCTCGGGTTGTAGAGCAGATCGGCGGTGTACATCAACGGGCCCCGGTCAGCCGGGCACACGAGGATGGTCAGCAGCTTCTCGTCGAGCACTTACCGACCAGGCATCGGGAAGATCGGGTTGTCATCCCGGATCATCGGATTGCCGTTCATGTTCGGCTGCCACGGCCCCTGGTTGATGGAGAAGCCGACGCCGCCGGGGCCGCTCTGCTGACCCATCTGCGCCAGCACCTTCTGCTGGTTGGAGACGGTCTGCTGCAGCGCACCCACCAGCGGAGCCTGATTCGGGCCACGGTTGGCCGCTGCGGCCTGGACCAGCTGCAGGTCGGCCGGCTTGGGTCGGATGCCCTGGGCACGCAGCACCAGCGCGTCGTTGAGGAGGTTGGCGACCTGGCCGCCGCCGGAACCGGTGCCGTACTGCGCCTCGAGGTCGTCGAGGACGTCGGCGTTGGCGGTCCCCGCCAGGCCCAGCATCAGCGATGCCGCCAGCCCCACGCCGGCCAGGCCGGTCACCGTGGCGCGACGCCAGCGCGAAGCCGTTGTGTCGGACTGAGATGTCATTGCAGATCCTCCAGCAGCGCGATGCCTGTGAGCATGAGTCGGAGGCGCCCCAGATGAGTTCCACGCCTCGCAGCTGTCTCGGGGAGCCTAACAGCGCTATCGCTACGTAGCACCATCTGTGTTACTCCGCCGCTTCCAAGCGCCCGCGCACCGCCGCGGTCAGCCGCTTGTACTGGCCGGTCGCCGGGTCCAGGACCCAGGTGGTGCGCCCGGCTTTCGGCACCCCCGCGGCGCGCAACTCCCCGATCATCGGCCGGTAGGTGGCCGCCAGCGGCAGGTCGGGCACCACGTGCACGATGTCCGGCGGCAGACCCACCACCAGGTGTGCCAGCGCCTCCCCGATGTCGGCGGCCGTCACCGTGGCGCCGGGCCGCAACATCAACGCCGTCACCGCCAGTTGCCCCTCACCTGCCTCTACGCCGTAGGTGGCCGCCAGGTCCACCGCGGGGATCATGCTCAGCGCGTTGGTGATCGGTTCGGCGTAGACCACGCCCCGCTTCGTGCGCAGCAGCCCGGGGCGGTTGTCCACCAGCCAGTAATCGCCGTCGGCGTCGCGGCGGAACAGGTACTCGGTGGAGATCCAGGTGTCGGCAGGGGCGAAGACGCCGCGCCGGACCGAGGCCGCCGGATCGATCGGACCCCGCGGGCGGGCCAGGAGCACGCCCACTTCGTCGGTGTCGGCGAGCCGGACGAATCCCCGCTCGTCTTCCTGGATGAGGTCGGACTCGGGGTCGTAGGCCGCCAGTGCCACCTGGCCGCTGCCGGGCAGCGGGCGACCCTTGCTGCCGATCTTGGCACCGGACACGTTGGCCAGTACCGCCTGGCCGTCGGTGGTGGCGAAGAACTCGACCACCCGGGCCGGAGCGAAGGCATCGGTGACCCGCTGCCACAGCCCGGACGGCATGCCGGAACCGATGAACAGTCGCACCGGGTGATTGCCGTGCAGCGCGAATTCGGGATCGTCGATCACGTCACGCAGCATCGCCCAGGTGTAGGACACCACGGTGACTCCGTACCGCCGGACCTCCTGGACAAAAGTGTGGGGATTCAGGCCGCGCGACAACGCGATGCGGGCACCACCGACCACAGCTCCGCCCAGAGCGACCAGCAGGCCGGACTGGTGGTGCAGCGGTGTCAGGCAATAGACGGTGTCGCCGCGGCCCAGGGCGGCGGTGGATGCGGTGCCCAGGGCCGACATGGCCCAGCGGTAGTTGGAAATCTGCTTGGCCACCAATTGTCCGCCGACGGTGCTGAATGCCACGAAGGCCAGATCGCGGGCCAGACCGGGGTTGGGTCGGTACCAGCCCGGCAGTTCCACGGCGTCCGGGTCTATCTGCTCCATGTCGATCACGTCGGCGTCGGCCGGCAGGTCCAGACTGCGCAGGTCGCCGCCGCCGAGCACCAGCACCTGCACCGACAGCTGCAGTGCGGCATCCAGGTGGGGCGGATCGGTGAGGATCTCGGTGACCCCGCCGACGCGGGCCGCAGCGGCCAGATCACCGTCGGGGGGCATCAGCACCGCGACGGCTCCGAGGCGGGACAACGCGGCGATGGCCACCAGCGCGCTGGGCCTGGTCTCCATGAGGACGCCCACGTGGTCGCCCTGACGGATGCCGACCTTGATCAGACCGCGCACCACGTTGTTGATCCGGCGATCGACGGCCTGGTAGGTGTGCACCCGGCCGTCGAACAGCAGGAATTCCCCGTCTGGTGCGCCGCGGGCCTGCTCGCTGACGATCCGCCCCAGAGAGATGCGGGTGTGATCGTTGATCTGGCCCAGCCGGGTCAGCCTGGGCAACGTACGGGCGGTCTCGATGGCCAGCGTGCGCAGTGAGCGATTGGTGGCCACCACCGCCCCGGCGGCTCCGCGGGCCAGCGACAACGCCACCTCCGAGGCCTCCCCCACCCCGTGTGCCACCCGGGACGCCAGCGGCACCCCGCTGTCGGTGTGCTCGCCGGGCTGATCCGGCATGGGTTCGACGTTGGCGGGTTTGGGTCCGAGCCCACCGAGCCACAAGACCCAGTCGGCGACCGTGGGCCACGTGATCTCGGCTGCCTTGGACCCCACCACCAGCCCGAAATGCCCGGCTCGCAACGTGGTCTCGTAGACGTCGGCGGTGGGCGCGGCTCGCTTGATGCCCCGCACCGAGGCCGGCTGGCCGATGTCGTCGACCTCACCGACGAACGCCAGCACCGGACAGGTGATGTCGCTTAGTGTCAGCAGCTGACCGTCGATGGCGAAGCCGCCGGTCATCATGCGGTTGTGCGAGATGAACTGCTTGAGCAGTTCTTGCACCGCGGGTCCCGACCACGCGATCCACCCCTCGGAGTCCAGGAACCGACGTTGCTGCTCACGCGGCAGCAGGGCCTCCCGGTCATGCAGCTGGCGCAGGAAGTCGACGCGTGCCTTGGCGGTCTTGAGCGGGTCCAGCATCTGGAACCCGGTGCGCGCCATCCATCCGGTGACGTCGAACCGGTTGAACACGTGGTCGGCCATGAAATCGGCGGCCAGCACGCCCAGGTTCGGCGGAATGCCCATCGGCAGTGCGGCAAGCGTGTCCACCGGTGAACCGAAAGCAATGATGCTGGCGATGTCCTTCGAGTGCCGCAGCGCGGCTGCCTGGTAGCAGAACATGCCGCCTTGGGAATAGCCCGCGAGGTGCACATCGTTGCCGGTGGTTTTCTTGATGGTGTCGATGGCGTCGTTGAGCGCGACGATGTGGTCGGTGAGCGTGCGGCGCATGCCGCCCTCGACCTTGTCCGGCTCGCCGAAGTCGATCACCCACGGGTCCAGGCCGGCGAAGTGCAGGATGCCGACGGCGCCGTCCTCGCGCGTGACGTCGAACATGTTGGCCGACATCATCATCGGGTGCACCATGAGCACCGGGGCGCCTACCTTGGCCTTGCCCGGTCTGCTGTCCGGCGGGAAGTAGCGCCGCAGCTTGTACATCGCGACGCTCTCGACGATCTGATACGGCGACGGAACCGAACCCGTCTCCAGGCCGCCCAGTCGCAGCACCTCGAGACCGTTCTGCGCAGTGGCCACCAGCCGCTCCACCGGTCTGGTGACTGCGGTCAGGTTCAGATCCATCCGGTGCTCCCCTGCTGAACGCCCTGCTCATCTCGCCCCGACGGCCTGCACATCATTCCACACACCCCTGTCACACCCGTCACCTTTGGTCACGTAGGCAACCAGAGTGCCAGGCACGATAGGGTCGGCCCAGTGGCACACCTACTCGGCGCCGAATCGTTGCGCCTCGAGTACCCGACCAGGGTCGTCTTCGACTCGGTGACCGTCGGCGTCAGCGACGGCGACCGGATTGGCATCGTCGGCCGCAACGGCGACGGCAAGTCCAGCCTGATGAACATGCTGACCGGACGGATCACCCCCGATGCGGGGCGGGTCACCCGGGTGGGCGGGCTGCGGGTGGGGGCGCTGGACCAGGCCGACGTCCTCGACGCGGAGGCGACCGTGGGCTTCAGCCTCGTCGGTGACACCGCCGAACACGTGTGGGCCGGGGACGCGCGGGTGCGCGACGTGGTGGGCGGTCTGGTGTCCGATCTGGACTGGAACGCCCCGGTGGGCACACTCTCCGGTGGTCAGCGCCGGCGCGTGCAACTGGCCGCCCTGCTGATGGGTGACTGGGACGTGATCGCGCTCGACGAGCCCACCAACCACCTCGATGTCGAAGGCATCACCTGGCTGGCCGCGCATCTGCAGCAGCGCTGGGCGCGCAACACCGGCGGACTGCTGCTGGTCACCCATGATCGCTGGTTCCTCGACGAGGTGGCGACCACCACGTGGGAAGTCCACGATGGAATCGTCGAGCCATTCGAAGGCGGCTACGCCGCTTACATCCTGCAGCGGGTGGAGCGCGACCGGATGGCGGCGGCATCGGAGGCCAAGCGGCAGAACCTGATGCGCAAGGAGCTGGCCTGGCTGCGCCGCGGCGCGCCGGCGCGCACGTCGAAGCCGAAGTTCCGCATCGACGCCGCCAACGCGCTGATCGCCGACGTGCCGCCGGTCCGCAACGGCATCGAACTGGCCAAACTGGCCACGGCGCGGCTCGGCAAGGACGTCATCGACCTACTCGACGTCTCGGTCCGGTTCGGCGATCGCGAGATCCTGCACGACATCGAGTGGCGCATCGGACCGGGTGAACGCACCGGGATCCTGGGCGCCAACGGCGCAGGCAAGTCCACCTTGCTCGGGCTGATCGCCGGCACGGTGACCCCGAGCTCCGGGCGGGTCAAACGGGGCAAGACCGTTCAGTTGGCCATGCTCGATCAGCAGGCCGGGATCCTGGCAGACGTCGAAGGTGACCTGGTGCGTGAGGTGATCGGCCGGTTGCGCGAGGGCTATCAGGTCGACGGGCGCGAGCTCACCCCGACCCAGTTGCTCGAGCGGCTGGGGTTCGCCCGGGATCAGCTCTCCACCCGGGTCAGCGAACTCTCCGGTGGCCAGCGCCGCCGGCTGCAGCTGATGCTGACCATACTCAGCGAGCCGAACGTGCTGGTGCTCGATGAGCCCACCAACGATGTCGACACCGAGATGCTGACCGCCACGGAGGACCTGCTGGACTCGTGGCCGGGCACGTTGATCGTCGTCTCCCACGACCGGTACCTGCTCGAGCGCGTCACCGACCAGCAGTACGCCGTGCTGGGCGGTTCGCTTCGGCACCTTCCCGGCGGCGTCGACCAGTACCTTCAGCTGGCCCGCACCCCCGCCGCGCCGGCGCCCGCCGCTGCCGCTCAGACCGGTGGGGGCGCCGCCCAGTACAGTGCCCGCAAGGAGTTGGGGGCGGTGGAACGCAAGCTGACCCGGCTCGGCGAGCAGATCACCGCTCTGCACACCACCATGGCCGACCACGACCAGAGCGATTACACCGGTCTGGCCGAGCTGACCGCCCGGCTGCGGGCACTGGAGACCGAGAACACCGACCTCGAAGAGCGCTGGTTGGAACTGTCGGAAGCCGCCGAATAACCTGACCCTGTGCGCTACGTGCTGCGGCCGCTGACCCTGTGGGTGCGGTACTTCCCGCAGCTCGCAGCGTGTTACCTGCTGGGCTATCTGGGCCGCCGCGGCGCCATCGAACTGGCGGCATGGGCGGGCTACGACAACAAATGGTGGGCGTCGGTGATCATGCCGCTGGCCGGCCTGGCCCGGCTGGCGTCGTTCATCGGAATGTTCCTGATACTGCGGCCGGCATTTCCGGTGCTGGCCAATTTCTCCACTCGCAGGCTGCGCGACGTCGACGTGTTCTCCACCATCGTGTTGCCGTTCCTGGCGATCTACATGGCCTGGCAGATGTTTCGGGAGGACTGGCTGGCCTTCGAGGCCCGGGCCCTGGTGTACCGCGTCGACGAGGCGGTGACCTCGCCGCAGCCCACCGAGCTCGACCCGGCGTCGATCCCGGTGGGCACCAGCACCGTGGTCCTGATCGGCTGCGCGCTGGTGCTGCGTTATCTGCTGAGCTGGTCGAAGGACCGCCTGCCCGGGTGGATGGTGGCGGTCCGGGTGTATGTCGACACCCTCTGGGTTTTCCTGGCGTTGAGCTTCTCGGTGAATCAGGGGCTGACGCTGCTGCTGAACCCCGCCGGCTGGATCGCCGAGCGGCGAATAGTCGTGTGGTTCACCACAACCCGCGCGGAGATGTTCTCTCACTTCCGGCCGCTCGAGGCCGCCTGGGACACTGTGATGTGGGCGCTGCGCACGGTGTTCGGCGGCGCTGCAGTTCCGCTGATCTGGCTTGCGGTGGCCGGCGTGGTCTACGGGGTGGCCCTGACGGTCAACTGGCGAGACACCGTACGCCGACTGGGCGGCGTGCGCGCATGGTCGGTGTTCCACCGAACGGCACCGGTTCAGAAACAACTGAGCAGCCGGTGGGTACTGATGCCGAAATCGTTGCGGGACAAGGCACGCGAGCACGCGCTGGGCCAGCTGGGAAAGTTCCGCCCCATCGTCGACTCCGCGCGACTGATCCTGCACGGCGGAGTGCTGGCGCTGTCGCTGTACGTGCTGGCATACCTGGGTCTGGCCTGGCTGGACATGGCGGGCAGCTTCTACCGCGCCCAGATGGGCGACGGCTACCTGGTGCGTGGGGTGGCGTGGCTGGCGGGACCCCAACCCTGGGCCTTCTGGAACAACACGCTGGACACCCTGAGCCTGGCGTCCCATCTGCTGATCGAGCCACTGCGGATCTGCGTGGTCGCCAGCACCTTCGTCTACTGCGTCGAACGGGTGGCACACACGGCTACAACATCAGACGCACCAGAATCCGCCCCATCCAGTCCGTGAGATCCACCGCGGTCGGCGAGACGCCTGCGGGCAGCAGAAAACTGAACTGCGCCAGGCCCGGCCGCCCGCAGACGGCATTCGTGCCGCCGGGGGGCAGCGGCCCGTAACCCGCGACGGGCTCCGCCGACCACCGCCGGTGACCGTCGGTGATCACCGCCGAGCACCCGGGCAGTCCCGGCCCCTCGGACTCGATGACGACCACGTGGACCAGCGTGCCCGGCGGCAGATCCGGGTTCAACCGGTTCGGGGACGAGCTGTAGAAGCGGGTCCGGTCCACCCGCCAGAGCTGCCCGGCCGCGGTGCCCAACTCACCGGACGGCACCACGTATTCGGGAACGGTCATGTCGCGGTAGTCCGACCAACTGGGCCAGAGCGTGGTGACCGTCGCGACGGCCAGTGCGGCCGCCGCCGCCGCGGTGCCCAGCAGATTGCGCTGCCACAGCCGGATCACGACGCGCTCACCGCTGGGCGGGGCAGCCGCACCCGGTCGGCGAAACCGACCTGCGGCCCGGACAACGGGATACGGATCACCAGTCGGGAATCCAGTCGCGGGTCGCCCAGCCACAACCGCAGACGCAGTTCGTCGACGCGGTCGAGGACGTCGGGGGCGACGTCGAACACCCACGCACCGTGGTAGTCGATGGCCGGTTGCATGGTGCCGCCGGCGGTCGCCGTCGGCGGTAGCCGGTCTGTCGGGGTGTAGGTGTCCGGGCCCACCTCCAGTTCGGTGCGCAGCAACCCGGGTTCGGTGACGGCGGCGACCGTGGCGGTCACCACCACCCACACCCCGGCGGCATCGAGCTGAGGCGGGCGTCCCGAGGGCGGCTGCACCACCGGCGCGATCTGGGTGCCCACGACGGTGGCGGTGATGTTCCTGCCGGTGGCCGGCACACCCGCGTCGGCGGTGACGTCGAACGGGGCATAGATCTGACTGTTGCGCGGCAGGTTGTGCCAGAGGAACGCCGCGGCCGCGATCACCACTGCGACGGCCAGGAGGTGAGCGGTGCTGCGCCAGTTCATGGACGGACCTTCACCGGCACACTGATCTGGCCGTAGTCGGTGGCGTCGTCGATCCAGGCCTGGCCCCAGCTGACCATGAGCTCGGTGAACTTCTTCTTCCAGACCCGTAGCGTCACCTCCTCACCGTCGGCGATGCTGCCCGCCGGCACCTCCCAGAAGAACGCCGACTGCTGGGCCAGGCCCGGCCCCAGGTTCGCGTTGTAGGTGCTGTCGGCCATCCGGTAGACGCCTGAGAACCTCTGCTGGGGGAAGCCGGTCAGATCGATGGCGCGCAACAGGTTGCCGGGAGTGTCGCCGTCATTGCGAATCTGGACCACCACACCCAGGTATTGGGTGTCCAGATTGTCCGACAGCACGCCCCCGATCCGCTCCACCACCGATGCCCGCTCGACGGTCAGGGTGTACTGGCCGTCATTGAACTCCTCGCCGGGTTCGAAGACCGTGACCGCGGTGTTGACGTTGTCCAGCCCACCGAATGCGGCCGTTGCGGCCAGTACAAGCACCACCGCCAGCCGCCACATCTGCGCGAAGCCCAGCCCGGCAAACCACCGGCGCACCCGGCCCGTCAGACTCGCGGTGACCCCAGCCCCCATGCCGCGAACTCTACTGGCCGGGTCAGCGGCGCAGGCGCAGTCGCAAGGAGTCCACCGTGTCGCGCACAGTGCCGAGTTGGGCGGCCACCTGGACCGGCGCGGTGCCGCCGCGGGCGTCGCGGGCGGACACCGAGCCGTCGACCGTCAGCACGTCGCGCACCTCGGGGGTCAGCGCTGGGCTGATGCCGGCCAGTTCGTCGTCGGTGAGTTCGTCGAGGCCGACGCCGCGGCCTTCGGCGGTCTTGACGGCAGCACCGGCCGCCTCGTGTGCTACCCGGAACGGAACACCTTGGCGCACCAGCCATTCAGCGATGTCGGTGGCCAAGGTGTAGCCGGCCGGCGCCAACTCGGCCATCCGCTGCTCGTCGAAGGTCAGCGTGCCCACCAGGCCCGCCATCGCCGGCAGGAGCAGCTCCAGCTGCGCCACGGAGTCGAACACCGGCTCCTTGTCCTCTTGCAGGTCCCGGTTGTAGGCCAGCGGCTGGGCCTTCAAGGTGGCCAGCAGCCCGGCCAGGTTGCCGATCAGCCGGCCGGACTTACCGCGCGCCAGCTCGGCGATGTCAGGGTTCTTCTTCTGCGGCATGATCGAACTGCCGGTCGACCAGGAGTCGTGCAGCGTGACGTAGCCGAATTCCGTTGAGCTCCACAGGATGATGTCTTCGGCCAGGCGCGACAGATCGACGGCGATCATGGCCAGGATGAAGGCCGCCTCAGCGGCGAAATCCCGTGCGGCGGTGGCGTCGATCGAATTGTCGGCCGCGCGGGCGAAGCCCAGGTCGGCGGCGATGGCATCGGGATCCAGGCCCAGCGACGAACCCGCCAGCGCCCCGGATCCATAGGGCGACACCGCGGTGCGGACGTCGAAGTCTACGATGCGGTCGACGTCGCGCAGCAACGGGTGGGCGTGCGCCAGCAGATGGTGGGCCAGCAGCACCGGTTGGGCGCTCTGCAGGTGAGTCTTGCCCGGCATGATGGCGGTGGGATGCGCCGCAGCCTGGACCGCGAGCGCACCCACCACCGCCAGTGCCCCGTCGGCCACCCGGCGCAGCGCGTCGCGCAGCCACATGCGAAACAGCGTGGCCACCTGGTCATTGCGGGAGCGCCCCGCCCGCAGCCGCCCACCGAGGTCGGGGCCCACCCGGTCGATCAGGCCGCGCTCCAGGGC
Organism: Mycolicibacterium tokaiense; assembly: GCF_010725885.1. Lineage (NCBI taxonomy): Bacteria > Bacillati > Actinomycetota > Actinomycetes > Mycobacteriales > Mycobacteriaceae > Mycobacterium > Mycolicibacterium tokaiense. Next base: position 5,268,210 of record NZ_AP022600.1, read on the forward strand.
ACCGTGCACGTCCTCGTCGGTGGCGATGGGGCCGAAGCTGCCGTCGGCCACGTCCTCGCCGAGGGAGTCCAGGCCCGCGAGCAGGCCGTCACGTTGTTCTTCGGTGAGCAGTCCGGCATTGAACAGCACGCGGGCATGCGCTTTGGATGCGGTGACGTCGTAGGGCGCCAGCACCCAGTCGAAGTGGGTGGACTTGCTCAGCGCCGCCAGCGCGGCCGACGGCCCGTCGGCGAACCGGCCGCCCCACAGCGCGCCTTCGTTGGTGCTCATATCGCTCCCTCGTCAAGCGCGAGCGTGCGTGTTCGTCCGCGAAACACGGAGTGTTCCCGGACGAACACGCACGCTCGCCATGGCAATTACAGGCTCAGGTCGCGCTTGGCCGAGATCTTCGACGACAGGCCGTGCACGTGCACGAAGCCCTTCGCCGAGGACTGGTCGAAGCTGTCGCCCTCGTCGTAGGTGGCGAGGTTGAAGTCGTAGAGCGACGTGGGGCTGCGCCGGCCGTTGACGGCGATGTGCCCGCCGTGCAGCACCATCCGGATCTCGCCGGTGACGTGCTCCTGGGTATGCGCGACGAACGACTCCAGCGCGCGCTTGAGCGGCGAGTACCACAGGCCGTCGTAGACCAGCTCGCCCCACTTCTGGTCGGTGCCGCGCTTGTAGCGGCCCAGTTCGCGCTCGAGGGTGACGTGCTCGAGTTCGGTGTGGGCGGTGATCAGCACCATCGCGCCGGGCGCCTCGTAGATCTCGCGGCTCTTGATGCCGACCAGGCGGTCCTCCACGACGTCGAGCCGGCCGACACCCTGGGCACCGGCGCGCCGGTTGAGCTCCTCGATGGCCTGCAGCACCGTGACCGGGCGCCCGTCGATGGAGACCGGCACACCCTTGTCGAACCCGACGATCACCTCGTCCGGCGAGCTCCAGTTGATGGTGGGGTCTTCGGTGTAGTCGTAGACGTCCTTGGTGGGGGCGTTCCAGAGGTGCTCGAGAAACCCGGTTTCCACGGCGCGGCCCCAGACGTTCTGGTCGATCGAGAACGGTGAGCGCTTGGTGACGTTGATCGGGATCGCGTTCTCCTCGGCGAACGCGATTGCCTTCTCGCGGGTCCACGCGTAGTCGCGCACCGGGGCCAGCACCTCGAGATCGGGTGCCAGCGAGGCGAATCCGACCTCGAAGCGCACCTGGTCGTTGCCCTTGCCGGTGCAGCCGTGGGCGACGATGCCGCCGCCGTGGTCCCGGGCGGCCTTGACCAGGTGCTTGACGATCAACGGGCGGCTGATGGCCGACACCAGCGGGTAGCGGTCCATGTAGAGCGCGTTGGACTGGATGGTCGGCAGGCAGTACTCGTCGGCGAACTCGTCGCGGGCGTCCACGACGACGGCTTCGACCGCGCCGCAATCCAGCGCGCGCTGGCGCACCACATCCATGTCCTCGCCGCCTTGGCCGAGGTCGATGGCGACGGCAACGACCTCCTTGCCGGTTTCCTTGCCGATCCAGCTGATGGCCACCGAGGTGTCCAGCCCGCCGGAGTACGCCAAGATGACGCGATCGGACATGTGTTGTTCTCCCTTGCTCGTCTTACTTCAGGTTCTCGAAAGTCATGGCCAGCTCCGCGCCGGTCATCGGTTCGCGCGCCATCACGAAGATGGTGTCATCCCCGGCGATGGTTCCCACCACGTAAGGCAGGGCGGCCCGGTCGATGGCGCTGGCCAGGTAGTGCGCCGCCCCCGGCGGCGTGCGCAGCACCGCGAGGTTGCCGCTGGCGTCGGTGGACACCAGCAGGTCGCCGAGCAGCCGGGTGACGCGTTCGGTGCCGCCAGTGACCCCGCGCACGGGGCTGCCGTCCTCGGGGACGACGTAGGCGCCGACACCACCGTCGGCGCCGCGCAGTTTGACTGCACCCAGTTCCTCGAGGTCACGCGACAGCGTGGCCTGGGTGACGTCGATGCCCTCGGCGGCCAGCAGGGCGGCCAGTTCACTCTGACTGCGGACCGACTGCGCCGACAGCAGGGCCACGATGCGGGCCTGCCGTCCGGCACGGGTGGTCGCCGACGTCATCGTCGCTGATCCAGCAACCACACCAACAGCGCCTTCTGGGCGTGCAACCGGTTCTCGGCTTCGTCCCAGACGGCGCTCTGGTCGCCGTCGAGTACGTCGTCGGTGATCTCGTGTCCCCGGTGCGCCGGAAGGCAGTGCAGCACAACGGCGTCGGAGTCCGCCTTGCTCAGCATCTCGGCGTTGACCTGGAAGGGCCGGAACGGGCGCACCCGGTCCAGGCCGTCGTTCTCCTGCCCCATGGAGGTCCAGGTGTCGGTGACCAGGACATCGGCGCCACGGGCACCTTCATCGGCATTGCCGGTCAGCGCGACGGTGGCGCCGGTCTGCTCGGCACGCCGGCGCGCGGCGTCGACGAAAGCCGGGTGCGGCTCGAAACCTCGCGGCGCGGCGATGGTGACGTCGATGCCGGCGGTGACCCCGCCGAGCATCAGCGAGTGCGCCATGTTGTTGGCGCCGTCGCCGAAGTAGGTCATCTTCAGACCCTTGAGCGAACCCTTACGCTCCGCGAGGGTCTGCAGATCGGCCAGCACCTGGCAGGGGTGGAACTCATCGGAGAGCGCATTGACGATCGGCACGGTCGAGCCCGACGCCATGGCGGTCAACCGTTCCTGGGCGAAGGTGCGCCAGACAATGGCATCAACGTAGCGGGACAACACCTTTCCGGTGTCTTCAAGGGTCTCTTCCCGGCCCAGCTGGGTGCTGCGGCCGTCGACCACCACGGCGTGCCCGCCGAGCTGCGCGATGCCCATCTCGAAGGAGAACCGGGTGCGGGTGGAGTTCTTCTCGAAGATGACGGCCACCCCCCGGGGGCCCTCCAGTGGGCGCCGGCTCATCGGAGCGGCCTTCAGTTCGGCAGCCAGGGCCAGCACCTCGGCCTGCTCCGCAGGCGTCAGATCGTCGTCGCGCAGGAAATGGCGGATCATGGGGTGTCCTTGGCGGTGTCGAGTATGGCGGGCAGTGCGGTCAGGAAGGTGTCGATCTGCTCATCGGTGATGATCATCGGTGGCGCCAGTCGCACCACATCGGCGGCGGGGGCGTTCACCAGGAATCCGGCGTCGCGGGCGGCGTTTTCGACAGCCTTGGCCGTCGGCTCGGTGAGTACCACACCCAGCAGCAGACCCTTGCCCCGAACATGGCTCACCAGTGGATGTTTCAGTGCTTCGATACCGGTGCCGAGGTGCTTGCCCGCCACCGCGGCACGCGCCACCAGGTCCTCGGCGGCCAGGGTGCGCAGCACGGCCAGTGCCGCCGCGGTGCACACCGGGTTACCGCCGAAGGTGCTGCCGTGCAGGCCGGGGGTCAGCAGGTCGGCAGTGGCACCGACGGCCAGGCAGGCGCCGATCGGTAGACCGCCACCCAGCCCCTTGGCCAGGGTCACCACGTCCGGGGTGATGCCGTCGTGAAGGTGTGCGTAGAAGGCTCCGGTGCGTCCCACGCCGGTCTGCACCTCGTCGAGCACCAACAGCGCGCCGTGCCTGCTGGTGATCTCCCGCGCTGCCGCAAGGTATCCGGGCGGCGGGACAACGACGCCGCCCTCCCCCATGATCGGCTCCAGGAACACCGCGGCGGTCTCGTCGTCGACGGCCACTGTCAGCGCCTCGACGTCGCCATAGGGCACGTGGGTGACACCGGCGGGCAACGGTTCGAAGGGTTCGCGCTTGGACGGCTGCCCGGTCAGGGCCAGCGAGCCCATGGTGCGCCCGTGGAAACCACCCTCGGCAGCCACTACTTTGGTGCGACCGGTCAGCCGGGTGATCTTGAACGCCACCTCATTGGCTTCGGTGCCGGAGTTGCAGAAGAACACCTTGGCCGGCGAGCCCAGATGCCCGACCAGCCCCTCGGCCAGTGCGATGCCGGGTTCGGTGGCGTAGAAGTTGGACACGTGGCCCAGCGTGTTCAACTGGGTGGTGACGGCGTCGATGATCGCCGGATGCCGGTGTCCCAGCAGGTTCACCGCGATACCGCCGAGCAGGTCGAGATAGGTCTTGCCGTCGGGATCGGTCACGATCGCGCCGTCGCCGCCAGCCAGGGCCATGGCGGGGGTGCCGTAGTTGTTCATCATCACCGATTGCCAACGTGCTTGCAGCGCTTCGGTATTGGTCATGAGGGGACCACCTTGGTACCTGCTCCTTCGTCGGTGAACAGTTCGGCGATCACGCAATGCTGCACCCGGCCGTCGATGACGTGCGCGCTGGGCACCCCGCCGTTGACCGCACGCAGACAGGCTTCGATCTTGGGCACCATGCCTGATTCCAGCCGCGGCAGCAGCGCGGTCAGCGCGTCGGTATCGATCTCGCTGACCAGCGAGGTGCGGTCGGGCCAGTCGGTGTAGAGACCTTCGACATCGGTGAGCATCAGCAGCTTTTCGGCACCCAGCGCCTCGGCCAGCGCCGCGGCGGCGGTGTCGGCGTTGATGTTGTGCACGACGCCGGTGATGTCCGGGGCGATGGTCGAGACCACCGGAATGCGCCCGGCGACGATCAGGTCCAGCAGCGACCCGGCGTTGACGGTCTCCACGTCCCCTACCAGGCCGATGTCGGTGGCCACGCCGTCGACGGTGACGCTGCGGCGCACCGCGGTGAACAGCTGGGCATCTTCACCGGTGACACCGACGGCGTAGGGGCCGTGGGCATTGATCAGGCCCACCAGCTCACGGCCCACCTGGCCGAAGAGCACCATGCGGGCGACGTCGAGCACCTCGGGAGTGGTGACCCGGAAGCCGCCCTTGAAATCGCCTGCGATGCCGAGCCTCTTGAGCATGGCCGAGATCTGCGGGCCGCCGCCATGCACCACCACCGGACGGATGCCGCAGTTGCGCAGGAACACCATGTCGTCGGCGAAGGCCTTCTTCAGGGTGTCGTCGGTCATGGCGTTGCCGCCGTACTTGACCACCACGATCTTGCCGTGCAGCTGCTTGAGCCACGGCAGCGCGCCGGCGAGCACCTGCGCCTTGGTGGTGATGGCGGTCATGAGCTGTAGGCCGAGTTCTCTTCGACGTACGCATGCGAGAGGTCGGTGGTGCGGATGGACGCCTCGGCGTCGCCGGCGCCGAGGTGAACGCGCACCACGATCTCCTCACCCGAGAGATCCACCTCCCGCGCACCGGGGGCGCCGACACCGTCGATGCAGACGTCAGAACCGTTGAACGACACCGAGATCCGGTTGGCGTCCAGCGTCACCGGTGCCATGCCGACGGCGGCCAGCACCCGGCCCCAGTTCGGGTCGGACCCGAACAGGGCGGTCTTGACCAGGCTGTCGCGGGCGATCACCCGCGCGGCCACCACGGCGTCGTCCTCGTTGGCCGCGCCGGCGACGGTGATGACGATGCGCTTGGTGACCCCTTCGGCGTCGGCCTGCAGTTGGGCGCACAAGTCGTCGCAGACCTTCAGGACGGCCTCGTTCAGCTGGTCCTGCGACGGCGCGATCTCGCTGGCGCCGGAGGACAGCAGCAGCACGGTGTCGTTGGTCGAGCAGCTGCCGTCGACGTCGAGGCGGTCGAAGGTCCTGGCGGTGGCGTTGCGCAGCGCGGTGTCCAGGGCAGCGGCATCGGCCACGGCATCGGTGGTGATGACCACCAGCATGGTGGCCAGCGACGGGGCCAGCATGCCGGCACCCTTGGCCATGCCGCCGACGGTCCAGTTGTCACCGTGGTGCAGGGACACCTGTTTGGGCACCGTGTCGGTGGTCATGATGGCGCGGGCGGCCTCTTCGCCGCCGGAGAGACCACCGGCCATCTCCTGCACGATCTCGCGTACACCGGGCAGCACCTTGTCCATCGGCAGCCGGTCGCCGATCAGGCCGGTGGAGCACACCGCCACCTCGACGGCTCCGGTCTCGGTGCCCCAGGCCGACAGTGCGGCGGCCACGGCCTCGGCGGTGGCGTGGGTGTCCTGGAAGCCACCCGGGCCGGTGCAGGCGTTGGCGCCGCCGGAGTTCAGCACCACTGCGCGCAACCTGCCGGTGGTCAGCACCTGCTGACTCCACAGCACGGGGGCGGCCTTGACCTGGTTGCGGGTGAACACGCCTGCGGCCGCGTGGTCGGGGCCCTCGTTGAACACCAGCGCCAGGTCCAGTCTGCCGGATGCCTTGATGCCGGCCGAGATCCCGGCCGCGCGGAAGCCTGCGGGGGCGGTGACGCCCTGGGTCCGCACCATCCGGGCTTGCACGGTCTCGGTCACGGCGCCACTCCCACGGTCGACAGTCCTTCGGTTTCGGTCCAGCCCAGCGCAAGATTCATCGACTGCACTGCGGCGCCGCCGGTGCCTTTGGTCAGGTTGTCGATGGCGCAGACGGCGATGAAGGTTCCGGCGTCGGCGTCCACCGCGATCTGCAGCTGCGCGGCGTTGCTGCCGATCACCGAACCGGTCTTGGGCAGTTGGCCTTCCGGCAGCAGGTGCACAAACGGTTCGCTGCCGTAGGCCTTGTCATAGGCGGCCCGGATCTCGGCCACCGAGGCGGTGGTGCGGGCGGTGCAGGTGGCCAGGATGCCGCGCGAAGTGGGGATGAGCACCGGGGTGAACGACACGGTGACGGGCTTGTCGGTGACCGCGCGCAGGCCTTGGGCGATCTCCGGCGTGTGCCGGTGCAAACCTCCGACGTTGTACGCGCGGGCCGAGCCCATGACCTCGGACCCCAGCAGGTCCACTTTCGCGGCCCGGCCCGCGCCCGAGGTGCCACTGACGGCGACCACGGTGACGTGGGTGTCCACCAGCTCGGCGGCCACGGCAGGTAGCAGCGCCAGTAGCGCGGCGGTCGGATAACACCCGGGCACCGCGATCCGGGTGGCGCCGGCCAGCGCGTCACGACCACCGGGCAGCTCCGGCAGGCCGTAGGGCCAGGTGCCGGCATGCTCGGAGCCGTAGAACTTCAGCCAGGCGTCGGCGTCGGTGAGGCGGAAGTCCGCGCCGCAGTCGATGACAACGGTGTCGGGGCCCAGCTGCTCGGCGATCGCGCCGGAGTGCCCGTGCGGGAGCGCCAGGAAGACGATGTCGTGTCCGCTGAGGTGCTCGAGGTCGGTGGGCTGCAACACCCGGTCGGCCAACGGCAGCAGATGGGGATGATGTTCGCCGAGGCTGGTTCCCGCGGAGGCGGCCGCAGTCAGGTTGCCGATCGCCAGGCGACCGTCCGCCACGGCCGGGTGGCCGAGCAGCAGCCGCAGGATCTCACCACCGGCATATCCGCTGGCACCCGCCAACGCCACAGTTTTCGGCATGCACCGATCTTTGCATGCTTATGCACGCAAGCTCAAACCCATTAACGCCGAGCAGACGCGAACTCGGATAATCTCTGGGCTCAGAGGCCGAGTTCGCGTCTGCTCGGCAAAACCTCAGCCCCGGAGTTCGGCGCCGATCCCGGCGGCTGCGGCGGCCACCGCGGCGTCGCGGGCCGCGCTGGCCTCGTCCTCGGTGAGCGTGCGGTCCGACGCCCGGAACCGCAGGGCCAGGGTCAGCGACTTGCGATCCTCGCCGACCTGAGGCCCGGTGTAGACGTCGAACAGCTGCACGCTCTCCAACAGTTCACCGGCACCCCCGCGGACGGCATCGATCACGGTCTGCGCGGGCACGTCCGCGCCCACCACCAGGCTGACGTCCTGGAACACCGCTGGGAACGGCGACACCCGCGGTGCAGGCAGTTGCTGGTCGATGGGCAGCGCGGTGAGATCCAGCTCGGCGGCGCAGGTGCCCTTCGGCAGACCGGCCCGCTCGATCACCGCGGGGTGCAGTTGCCCGGCGTAGCCGACGGCCACGCCGTCCACCAGCACCTCGGCGCAACGGCCCGGATGCCACGGCAGCTTGTCCGCCGCCTGGAAGGTGACGTCGACGCCGGCTGCGCGGGCGATCACCCGGACCGCCTCGAACGCGTCCGCGGCCTCGGCAGGACGCCCCGCGCCCCACGGTCCCCGCGGCTCGCGCAGCCCGCAGAGCACCACGCCGACGTGCTGGGGCTGCAGCGGCAGCGACGCGTTCAGGCCCGCGAGCTCTTCGTCGGTGGGACGCCGGTCGGTGGGGATCAGCTCGACGGCCGCGGTGCGCTCGGTGGGCTGCACCACCTGGGCGATGGCAAACAGTGCGGTGTCGACGGCACCACGGGAGACGTTGCGGGACAACGCCTCCAGCAGCCCCGGCAACAATGTGGTGGCCAGGTGCGGCCGGTCGGCCTCGAGCGGGTTGAGCACCCGGGTGGTGGCACGCCGCGGATCGTCGGCCGGCAACCCCCACTGGTCGAACACCCCGGCCGGCAGGAACGGCGTCGGCAGGATCTCGACGTATCCCGACAGCGCCAGCGACTTGCCGACCGCGCGGCGACGCTGCTGCTCGGGAGTCAGCCCGCGGCCGGCGGGAGCGGTGGGCAGCACCGACGGAATGACGTCCAGGCCCTCCAGGCGCAGCACCTCCTCCACCAGATCGGCGGGTTGTTTGAGGTCGGGACGCCAGCTCGGCGGAGTCACAGTCAGCACGTTGCGCTCGTCGACGCTCACCGTCGCACCGATCTGTTGCAGCCGTGCGACCGAGGCGCCTTCGGGGTAGTGCACTCCGGCCGTGCGGTCGGGCAGATCGGCGGGCATCCGCACCGCCGCCGGCGACCAATCCTCGCGCGGTGGGTCGCCACGCCAATCGGTCAGCGTGGGTTCGATTGTGCCACCGGCGATCTCAGCCAGCAGCCGGGAGCACCGGTCGATCGCCGCCACCGAGATGGCCGGGTCCACCGAACGCTCGTAGCGTCGGCCCGCTTCGCTGACCAGGTGCAGCCGGCGCTGGGTACGAGACACGGTCGCCGGATCCCAGATCGCGGCTTCGAGCAAGATGTCGGTGGAGTTGTCGTCGATCTCGGTGGTACCTGCGCCCATGATCCCGCCGATGGCCGCAGTGGCCGCGTCGTCGACGATCAGCACGTCACCGGGATCCAGGGTGCGTGTGACGTCGTCGAGGGTCACCACCGTCTCCCCCGGCCGCGCGAAGCGGACGTCGAAGGCGCCGGTGATCCGGGTGCGGTCGTGGGCATGCATCGGGTGCCCGAGTTCGAGCATCACGTAGTTGGTGACGTCGACGGCGGGCGAGATCGGCCGGATACCGGACAGCAGCAGGCGCCGCCGCATCCACCACGGCGAGAGCGCATGCTGGTCGATGCCGGTCACCGGGCGCAGCGCGAAGCGGCTCACGCCGGTGCCGGGCTGCACCGTCAACGGCCACGCCTCGCCCTCGACGGGCAGCGGTTCGACATCGGCGGGGTCGACGAAGGGCAGGTCGAACGCGCAGGCGATCTCACGGGCGATCCCGCGCACCGACAATCCGTAGCCACGGTCGGGGGTGATCGCCAGGTCGAACACCACGTCGTCGAGGCCCAGCACGTCGTAGGCCGAATCCCCCGGTGCTGCGGTGTCCGGCGGTAGCACCATGATGCCGGAATGGTCGGCGCCGAAGCGCAGTTCGGCGGCCGAGCAGATCATGCCGTCGGAGATGCGCCCGTAGGTCTTGCGGGTCGCGATGGCGAAATCGCCGGGCAGAACCGCGCCGGGCAGCGCCACCACCACGGTGTCGCCGGCGACGAAATTACGTGCGCCGCAGACGATATCGCGCAAATCAGCTTCGCCGACGTCCACCTTGCAGGCGCGGATCGGCTTCTTGAACTCGGTCAGTTCCTCGATCTCGGTGACTTTGCCGATCACCAGCGGGCCGGTGACCGGTCCAAGGGTGATGACGTCCTCGACTTCGTGGCCGACCCGGATCAGCGCCTGTTCCAGTACCTCCGCCGAGACGTCCCAGTCGGGAGTTCCGGCGCGCACGACCTCACGCAACCAGCTGTAGGGCAGCTTCATCAGGCACCCACCCCGAACGGCAGCGAAAAGCGGACGTCGCCTTCCACCATGTCGCGCATGTCGGGGATGCCGTTGCGGAACTGCAGGGTGCGCTCGAGTCCCATGCCGAAGGCAAAGCCGCTGTAGACCTCGGGATTGATGCCCGCTGCACGCAGCACGTTGGGGTTGACCATGCCGCAGCCACCCCATTCGACCCAGCCGGGGCCGCCCTTCTTGCCGGTGAACCAGACATCCACCTCGGCGGACGGCTCGGTGAAGGGAAAGAAGTGCGGACGGATACGGGTGCGCGCCTCGGGACCGAACTCTGAGCGGGCCAGCGCGTCCAGCGTGCCCTTCAAGTTGGCCATCGTGAGGCCACGGTCCACTGCGAGCCCCTCCACCTGATGAAACACCGGGGTGTGGGTGGAATCCAGCTCGTCGGTGCGGAACGTCCGGCCGATCGACAGGATGTACACCGGCAGCTCACGGGTCAGCAGCGAACGCACCTGGACGGGCGAGGTGTGCGTGCGCAGCACCTGCCGCGATCCCTCCGGCGCAATGTGGAAGGTGTCCGACTCACTGCGCGCCGGGTGGTCCGGCGGGAAGTTCAGGGCGTCGAAGTTGAATTGTTCGGTCTCCACCTCGGGGCCCTCGGCCAGCTCCCAGCCCATCGCGATGAACGTGTCGGCGATGTGCTCGGCCAGGATGGTGATGGGATGCCGGGCGCCGGTGGGTTGGCGGGTGGAGGGCAGGGTGACGTCGATGCGCTCGGCCACCAACACCGCGGCGTCGCGCTCGGCGCGCAGCACAGCGAGGCGGTCGTCGAAGGCCTGCTGAGCAGCTGAGCGCGCCACGTTGACGCGCTTGCCGGCGTCGGCTCGATCGCTCTTGGGCAGGGCCCCGAGCGCCTGCCGCGCCAGCGCGAGAGGGGACTTGTCACCCAGGTGTTCGGTCTTGGCGCGGGCCAGTGCGTCCAGGTCAGCGGCCAGGCTGAAGGCATGACCGGCCGCGCTGACAGCTTTGGTCAGGGTCTCTTCGGAGAGGTCGGGGACCTGGCCCTCTTCACCCACGCGACGCGACTCCTCGGTGTTGTTGTCCGGCATGAACGCAAGTGCCGATCATAGGTGATGCGCTCGAGATACCCTCGCGCCGTGGTCAGGGGAGTCATCGTCGCCGCCGTGTGGCTGCTGGCGGCCGCCGCGGGGCTGGCAGCGTCGGTGGTCAACCCGTGGTGGTGGCCGGTGGCGGGGGTGATCGCGGCCCTCGCGGCGGTGGGAACCGTGGATCTGCTGCAGACCCGGCACAGCATCCTGCGTAACTATCCGATCCTGGGCCACGCCCGGTTCGTGGCCGAGCGGATCCGGCCGGAGATCCGGCAGTACTTCGTGGAATCCGACACCGAGGCCACCCCCTTCGACCGGGAGACCCGCGATCTGGTTTATGAACGGTCCAAGGGGACCAAGGGCGACGAGCCGTTCGGGACGCTGCGCGACGTCAATGCCCTGGGATATGAGTTCCTGCGGCACTCGCTGCGGGCAACGGTGGCCGCCGACGTGGCGCCACGGGTCCGACTCGGTGGCCCCGAATGCACCCAGCCCTATGACATCGCGCTGCTGAACGTATCGGCGATGAGTTTCGGTGCGCTGTCCGCCAACGCCATCGAAGCCCTCAACGGCGGTGCCGCCCGCGGGGGATTCGCCCACGACACCGGCGAGGGTGGCATCAGCCCCTACCATCTGCGCCTGGGCGGCGACTTGATCTGGGAGATCGGATCCGGCTACTTCGGCTGCCGCGACACCGACGGCCGATTCGATCCGCGACAATTCGCCGACAAGGCGAAACTTCCTGCTGTGAAAGCGATCTCGATCAAGTTGTCCCAGGGCGCCAAACCCGGCCTCGGCGGGGTGCTACCCGGCGCCAAGGTAAGCCCCGAGATCGCCGAAACCCGCGGTGTGCCGGTGGGACACACGGTGGTCTCACCCCCGGCACACACCGCTTTCGACACCCCGGTGGGACTGCTCGACTTCGTGGCCACGCTGCGACGGCTGTCCGGCGGGAAACCCGTCGGGTTCAAGCTCTGCGTGGGCGCACGCACCGAATTCCTGTCCATCTGCAAGGCCATGCTCGCCACCGGTGTCACGCCGGACTTCGTGATCGTCGACGGTTCCGAGGGCGGCACCGGGGCCGCACCGCAAGAATTCGAGGACCACATGGGCATGCCCCTCACGGAGGGGCTGATGCTGGTGCACAACGCCCTGGTCGGCGTGGGCGTGCGGGACCGGGTGCGGGTGGGCGCCTCGGGCAAGGTCGCCAGCGGCGTCGACATCGTGCGCCGGATCATCCAGGGCGCGGACTTCACCATGTCGGCGCGGGCGATGATGTTCGCCGTCGGTTGCATCCAGGCGCTGTCCTGCCACACCAACCGCTGCCCCACCGGGGTGGCCACTCAGGACCCGGGCCGGGCCCGGGCCCTGTCGGTGCCCGACAAGACGCAACGCGTGTTCAACTTCCAGCGCGCGACAGTGGCCAGCGCCGCCCAGATCGTGGCGTCGATGGGGCTCGGCGGGTTCGATGAACTCTCCCCTGCCATGCTCAACCGCCGCATCGAGGGCCAGCGCACCCGTACCTACGCCGAGATCTACGAGTGGCTGATGCCGGGCGAACTACTGGACGACCCGCCGGAATCGTGGCGCTCGGACTGGATCGCAGCCAGCGCCGACCAGTTCCGTTGAGGCGTCAGCGCTCCCCGAATTCGTGGCGCTGGGCAATCGCGAGCAACTCCTCACGCACGGTCGACTGCGGCAGCTCGTTGATTCGCGCGTAGAGACGGCGCACCTGCCGGTTCCGCTTGTAGGAGGCACGGTACTTCGACAGGGACGACATGGGTTTCTACTCCTTGATCACGTGGCGCCGGAGGTGGCACCACATAGGGGAACGCCCACATGCTCCGTGTTAATTCTGCGTTAATCAAGTTTCGGACTATGAGTTTGGTTACACCACAGGCAATTTCACCTCACCGGGTGTGACCCGGCTTACTGCTGGGCGTCGTCTGTGACGTCGCGTTGGGAACGCAGCTGATACATCACCAGATCGGCCGGGACACCGGAGGGCCTGGGCCCGAACACCTGCTTGCGCATGCGTTTCGGTGTGACGCCCAGCGCTGCGAGTTCGGTGGGTTCGATGCGCTCCAGTGTCGGCCCGGAGACCATCACCCCGCCCCGTACCGCCCGTGCCATCACCCGGGCGGCGATGTTGACGTCCACACCCAGCCAGTCCCCGCCGAGACGCTGCGGGCGGCCGGTGTGCAGACCACATCGAATTCTCGGCGTATAGCCATCCACCTCAACAGCTTTGACCGCGTCGCGGGCCAACAACACGGCCGCTACCGCCACCTGGGGATCCCGGAACACCGCCATCAACCCGTCGCCCATCCGCTTGACGATGTGACCGCCGCGATCGAGCAGCGGGGGCTCCACCGCCGCCGACACCTGGCGCAGCATCCGCAGTGTGGCATCGTCGCCGGCCTGCAGCGACCACTCCGAGAACCCGACCAGATCGGTGAACACGATGGTGACCTCGGGGTTGGCGGGCTTGCGGGACACCCGCTCGGTGAGCGCCTGCCACACCTGAAGCCCGGCCAGACTCACCTCTCGGGTGGCTGCGGCGCGCGCGCCCAGCAGCCGGTCGGCCGCTCGCGCCGCGACGCGTGGCCCTCCGTCGCCGGCCATGGACAGCGGGTCCCCGAATTCCGGGTCACCCGGCAGCGACCGACGGGCCCGCCGGATGAAGCCCACGACGCCGGGGTGGACGTTGGTGTCCTTGAGCCAATCGGCGAGGCCTCGCGACCCGTCCCGGGGCACAACCTCACCGGGGGTCACCTCGTCACGTCCGGCATCACCGGGCACGGGCTCCATTTGCGCAACAGTATGTGGTACCGCGAGAACCGGGCAACATCACACCCGGGCGTCCCGGCGACGGGTGATCACCACCATCGCGGCCGGAATAGCAGCCAGGGCGAACACCACACCGGCCAGCACGATGTAGGTCGTCACGCCCGCGGCAGAGCTGGCCGCGCCACCCGGGAGGCGGGTGGCCTTCAGCACTTCACCACCGGCGAAGGTGACCACCACCGAACCCAGCGCCATCACAACCGACACCATCCCGGCGGTGACCCCCTGACGCTGCGGCGTCTGCAGGCTGGTTGCCAGGTTGTAACCGGAGGCCCCCACCGCACCGGCCGCGACACCGATGGTGACGCCGCAGGCGACGGCCACCGACAGCACGGATGCCCCCACCACCATCGCGAAGGTGGCAACCGTTCCGAGGGCCACACCGGCGAGCAACGGCCACGCCGGGCCCACCCGTCCGGCCAGCCAGCCCGCGGCAGCCCCGCCGACCACGATGCCCAGGTTGGGCGCCGCGAGCAGCACTGCCACCGCGTTCCCGTCCCCCAGGCCATAGCCGAGGCGGGCTTCTGCCGGCACCTGAGCGATGATGCTGGTGAGCTGGAGCATGCTGCGGAACGCTCCCGCCGCCAGCACCACCGCCAACAATGTCAGCAGGATGGGCCGGGTGAGCGCCCGCAGATCGATGATGGGCTCGTCGAGGGTGCGCGCCAGCACCATCCAGCAGGCCAGTGCGGTCATCCCGGCCGCCGCGAGCGCCACCATCCCCCCGCTGAACCAACCGGCGTCGCCGCCGAGGCTCAGGTAGGCAAGCAGGGCGGCCAACCCACCGCCGAGCAGCAGCGCACCCGCCACGTCGACATGACCGGCGGTGCGAACGGGCGACTCCGGAACCACCAGGCGTACGCCCACCGCAGCTGTCGCCGCCAGCGTCGCAGCCACCAGGAACACGCTGCGGTGTCCGTAGGCATCGATCACCGGCTGCATCAGGAAGGGTTCGACGATGCCGATCACCGCCGACCCCGAGGTCACGACGCCCACCACCGTCATTGCGGTGGCGGGGGCGCAGATCTGCAGCACCAGTGCAACTGTGAGGAACACTGCCGCGAAGGCTGCGCCTTGAAAGAACCGTCCCACCAAGAAGATCCAGAGGTTGGGCGCTACCAGGCACACCACGGCTCCGACGCAGGCCAGCCCCAGCGTGGTGATGAGGACGCGGCGTTTTCCGGCGACGTCGGAGGCCTTGGCCAGGAGCGGGGACCAGATCGCCCCGGCGAGCAGGGCGCTGGTGCTCAGCCACGCGGCCTGATCGGTCCGGAACTGCTCGAGCAGCTGGGGCAGCACCATCATCGGCGAACCCACCGCCATGTCGGCGAGGACGTTGGCCAGGGTCAGGACCACCGCCCACCTGATGACCCTCACCGCTGTTGCAGCGCGGTGTTGCGGGCGGCGATGGCGGCCCAGGTTGGCGGTAGCAGCCGGTCCGCTCCGGCGTGCACGGCGGCCTGCGCGGCGACGACGTACGGGCGTTGCCGCGCCTCGTAGTTCGCCAGCGCTCTGGTGGGGTCTGCGTCGCGGTGCCATTCCTGGGCGAGCAGGCGGGCGCCCAGCAACGCCAGCGAGGTGCCCCGTCCGGACAGGAATGCCGGGCAGTATCCGGCGTCACCGACCAGGACCACGCGGCCACGCCGCCAGGTCGGCAGGTGGACCTGGCTCGCGGAGGTGAAGTAGAAATCCGGATCCGCCCGGGCCGCCTCGAGCAACTCCGGGATCCGCCACGAGTCGTGACCCGCGAACGCGGCGATGAGCAACTGCTTCTGGGCGTCCACATCCCGGTGGTCGTAAACCAGTTCCTGCGAACGGAATTGGAAGTTGACCATGGTGGCACCGCCGTACCGGAAGGTCCCCACCAGCCGGCCCGGGACGTTGTACACCGAGTTGACCTCCTCGTCCGCCCCGCCGAGGTGGGCGAGCGCGAAGTACACCCCGAGGTGACGCACGTGATCGCGGTCGGGTCCGAACATCTGCCGCCGAACCGTTGAGTGCTGGCCGTCGGCGCCGATCACGAGGTCGTACCGGCCATCCTCGCCGGTGCAGAACGTGACGTCGCCTTCGTCGGTCAGGTGGGTGATCCACTGGTCGAACCGGAGGTCGACACGGTCCGCGACCGCGTCGGCGAGGGTCTGCACGAGGTCGCCGCGCAGGATCTCGAAGTCGTCGGCAGTCTCGTTGACTTCGTCGATCGGAATGGGTGCGACGGGCACCCCGTACCTGTCGACGAATCGGGTGTTTTCCGACATCCGCACCCGTCGGGCCTGGAGTCGTGCAAGCAACCCCAGGTCGGACACCGCTTCGATGGCGTCACCGCGGATGTCCACAGGAGTTCCCGAGGTCCGCAGCCCGCCGCCACGTTCGACGACGGTGACGTCGTGGCCGCGGGCCCCGAACTCGATGGCGCACGCCAAACCGGCGATCCCCGCCCCCGACACCAGAACTCTCACCAGACCTCCACTAAAGCGACGATGTGTTGCTTTAATGGAGCCTACGCACAAGCCCACTTGCTCTGCAAGAACAGCGCTGGGGACAATCGGCATCGAGAGGAGGCGCGAGCAGATCCATGACCAGAGAGACCACGCGACGCCCGGGCGGCCGCACCGCTCGCGTCCGCGAGCAGATCCTCGACGCGACGGCAGAATTGGTGGCTCGGGACGGACTCTCCGGCTTCCGCTACGAAGAGGTGGCAGAGAAAGCAGGCGTCCACAAGGCCAGCGTCTACCGCAACTGGCCGGACCGTGACGACCTGGCGGTGGCAGCGCTGCTGCGTTACGCCCAGGAGCTGGCCTCCGTGGCCGACAGCGGCGATCTGCAGACCGATCTGGTGGATTTCCTCACGGCGCTGGCCGCCGGGTTGCAGACACCTTTCGGGCGAACGCTCGAACGCGCCCTTCAGCCGGCCCCCGATGCCGCCGCAATCCAGACGTTGACCAAGGTGCTCGATCAGCGGGTCGCCGAGCTCCGGGACCGTCTGGACGCCGCCGTGCAGCGGGGCGAGATCCCTTCCGTCGACAGCGCCTTCCTCGGCGAAATGATCTCCGGCCCGGTACATCTGATCATCAATCGCGGAGTCCGAACATTCACTCGCGCTGACGCCGAACGCATCGTCAGCGTCGTCCTGGCCGGCATTCGAGCCACTGCTCCTTGACTCCCGTGTCACTTAGTGACACAGTTGTCCTGTCACTAAGTGACAGAGAGGCGGTGATCATGGACAAGCAGGCCCAAGCTCGACTCCGGGTGTCCCGCCATGCCTGCGCGCTGTTCTGGGAACGAGGGGTCGCCGGTACCAGCGGCGCCGACATTGCTGCAGCCGCGGACCTGTCCACCCGCACCATCTGGCGGTACTTTCGCAGCAAGGAGAGTTGCGTCGAACCGGTGCTGGCGCAGTCGGCCCAGCGGTTCATCGACCTCGCCAACCGGTGGCCGGACGAGCTCTCACTGGCCGATCATCTGGCCCTGGACATGCGCGAAAATCCCTTGACTCCAGAGGAACTCGCCGACGAAGTGAGTTCCTTGCAGATGATGGTGCTCTCGCTCGAGGAACCGGCGCTGCGAACCGCCCTGCTGATGGTGCACGACCAGATGGAGCGCGACTTCATTCCCGTGATCGCCCGGCGGCTGAACCTGCCGCAGGACCACCTCACCGTCCGACTGTGCGCTGCAGCCGTCACCGGCGCTTTCCGCGTGGTCGACGAGGACGTGGGCCGGCGGGTCATCCTCGAGAAGCACAAGGTGTCACAACAGGAGGCACTCGACCTCGTCGACCGGGCCATCCTCGATGCCACCAACGGACGACTCGGCGGCCCCGTCCGGTAACGACACCAGCTTTCTCCCAACCACATAACCACGCGGCCCGGAATCGACATCCGGGCGGCGCGACTCCGCACGCCCGAACGCAGGAAGGTTTCCATGGCTCTGCCCGCACCGATCTCCGTTGAGGACTTCTTCGATCCTCCCGTCCGCACGGGGGCGACCATCTCCCCCGACGGCACCCGACTGGCTTTCCTGGCACCGTGGAAGAACCGGCTCAATGTGTGGATCCAGGACCTCGACGGCCGTCTGGAACCCCGCTGCGTCACCGCCGACGCCAACCGCAGCGTGCACCATTACGAGTGGACCGACGACCCGCGCTGGATGATCTATCTGCAGGACAACGACGGCGACGAGAACTGGCACATCCATCGTGTCGACCTCGACGATCCCGACGCCGAAGCCGTCGACCTCACGCCGTTCCCGGGAGCCATGGCCGTACCACTGCGCGAAGTCCGCAACGGCACGACGTTCGTCGTCAGCAACCGCCGCATTCCCGCCCACATGGACCTCCTCGAGCTCGACATCACCACTGGGACAGTGAGCACGCTGGCCGAGAACCCCGGCCACCTCAGCGGCTGGCTGTGCAGCGATGACGGTGCGCTGTTCGCCACCGCACTCAGCGCCGACGGCGACCTCGAACTATCGCGGTGGGACCGCTCGACAGGCGCAGCGGAACCCATCGTCCGTTGGAACGGAAAGGACTACCCGTTGGGGGTCCAACCGTTGATCCTCACCCCCGACGGCACCGGCGTGTGGATCGGATCCAACCGCGGAACCGACCGCACCCGCCTGGTGCGCCTCGATCTGACCACCGGAGAGGAGACCGAGATGGGCGGACATCCTGAATTCGACCTGGATCCGCGAGGCACGGTCATCGGCACCATGCCGTCGGCACTGATCCTGCACCGACGGACCGGGGAACTGCTGGGAGCGCGCTACATCGGGGAGCGCCAGGTGATCCACGCTTTCGACCCTGATTTCCAGAAGGTACTGGACGCCGTCTCCACGCTGTCCGACGGCGACCTGTCGCACATCTCCTCGGACAACGACGGCCGACACTGGGTGATCAGTTTCAGCCATGACCGCGACCCCGGCGCGACCTATCTGTACGACCACCACACCGGCGAGAGCCGGCTGCTGTTCCAGCCCTTCCCGCACCTGGACCCCGGGCAGTTGGCGCCGATGCGGCCGGTCAGCTTCACTGCCCGCGACGGTCTGCCCCTGCACGGCTACCTGACCCTGCCTCTGGGTGTGCAGCCCACCGGGCTTCCGCTGGTGCTGGCCGTACACGGGGGCCCCTGGCACCGCGACAGCTGGGAGTACGCCATCGGCGTGCAGCTGTTGGCCAACCGCGGATATGCGGTGCTGCAGGTCAACTTTCGCGGATCCACGGGATACGGCAAGGCGCACATGAAGGCCGCCATCGGCGAATTCGCCGGCGCCATGCACGACGATCTCATCGACGGGGTGAACTGGGCGGTCGAGCAGGGCTACGCCGACCGCGAGCGGGTGGCGATCCTGGGTGGCTCCTACGGCGGGTACGCCGCCCTGGTCGGCGTGACGTTCACCCCCGACGTGTTCGCGGCCGCCGTGGATTACGTGGGCATCTCCGATCTCGCCAACTTCATGCGGACGCTGCCCGCGGTCGCCCGCCCGCATCTGGCCAACAACTGGCATCTCTACGTCGGTGACCCCGACGATCCCGATCAGCTGGCCGACATGATGGCCCGCTCCCCCATCGCCAAAATTGACCGGATCCGCACCCCGCTGCTGGTGGTGCAGGGCGCCAACGATGTCCGCGTGGTGGCGGCCGAGTCCGACAACCTGGTCGAGGGACTGCGCACACGTGGCGTCGAGGTGGAGTACCTGGTCCAGAGCAACGAAGGCCACGGGGCGGTCAACCCCGAGAACGTCATCGAGATGTGGCACGCCATCGTGGCATTTCTCGGCAAGCACCTGGGAGGACGCGCATGAATACCACTGAGTCAGAACAGAAGCCGACGCTGCTACAGCAGATGGGCGGTGTCTCCGGGCTGATCTACGCCAGCATTCCGAGCATCGTCTTCGTGGCCGCTGACGCCGCGGCCGGACTACACGTGGCGGTGGCGCTGGCGGTGGGGGCCGGGGCGGGCATCGCGCTGCTGCGCCTGGTCCGCAAGGAGCCCGTCCAGCCCGCGCTGTCGGGTCTGTTGGGGGTCGCGATCGCCGCCTTCATCGCCTACCAGACCGGTGAAGCGAAAGACTATTTCCTGGTCGGCATCTGGGCGAGCTTCGTGTTGATGCTGCTGTTCGCCGCATCCGTGGTGGTGCGACGCCCGCTGGTCGGCATCATCTGGGCGGCACTGTCCGGACGTGGACCACAGTGGCGGGCCCACAGCCCGTCCCGGTTCGCCTACGACACCGCAACCGTCTTCGTCGCGGCCGTGTTCGCTGCCCGGTTCGTGGTGCAGAACTGGCTCTATGACACAGATTCCACGGGCTGGCTGGCCGTGGCGCGCATCGCGATGGGATATCCACTGACGGCGCTGGCCCTGGTGGTGGTCGTGTGGGCAATCCGTCGCTCCGATCGGCAGCTCAGCGCGCTCACCGGGACGTGACACCCGTTGTCGCCGCCTACCTGGGTTCCCAATTCCTGAGTTTTCTCGGCAACGGCATCCTGGCAGTGGCACTGCCGATGATCGTGCTGCAGACCACCGGAAGTCCGGCCAGCGTGGGCATCATCTCGGCAGCCACCGCGGTCCCGGCACTCCTGGTAGGCCTGGCGGCCGGGGTGGTGATCGACCGGGTGAACCGCCGGAGTTGTTCCATTGCCTCGGACGCGGTGTCCGCGGCCGCGGTGGCCGCGATTCCCGTGGTGGACCTGATGTGGGGCCTCGACCTCACCTCGCTGGTGATACTCGCGGTCATCGGCGCCTTCGGGGATGTGCCCGGGCTGACGGCACGGCAGGTGATGGTGCCTGCCGTCGCCCGGCACACCGGGGTGTCGCTGGAACGTCTGGTAGGCCTGCAGAAGTCGATGATCTCGGTGGCCTTGGTGATCGGTCCGGCCGCGGCGGGAACCCTGCTGTCGGTGCTCGACGGCACCATGGTGCTGCTGATCACCGCCGCGACATCCGCAGCAGCGGCCATGGTGACTGCAACCCTGCCCCACCGCCTCGGCGCCCATGAGCCCGGTCAGCAGTCACAGACGTCGATGTGGCGCCGGCTCGCGGGCGGCGCCGTGGAGGTGCACCGCAGCCGGTTTCTGATGGGCACGATCACCCTCACCGTGGGGCTGGCGATCGCTCTCGGCGGATTGCAGGGCCTGGTGCTGCCGTTGTACTTCACTCAGATCGAGCGCCCCGATCTGCTCGGGTTCGTCCTGACCGCGCTGGCTGTCGGAATGCTCGCCGGCACCGGTTTTTTCGCCGTGTTCGGCACCCGCGTCGCGCGGC
This sequence comes from Mycolicibacterium tokaiense, assembly GCF_010725885.1. Classification (NCBI taxonomy): domain Bacteria; kingdom Bacillati; phylum Actinomycetota; class Actinomycetes; order Mycobacteriales; family Mycobacteriaceae; genus Mycobacterium; species Mycolicibacterium tokaiense. The sequence continues at coordinate 5,289,269 of NZ_AP022600.1, forward strand.
GTCGGTGGGTCAGTGCGACCCTGATGGGCAGCACCGCGGGCTTCGCCGCCATGGCCACGCTGGCCACGCCGGCCGCGGTGTTCGCGGGCGCCGCGGTGTTCGGTGTCGCCAACGCCTGCTTGGGCGCCGTGGTGGGGGTCTTGCAGGCCGAGCGGATTGCAGACGCGGTGCGCGGCAGGGTGCTGAGCCTGCAGAACGCCTGCCTGCAGGTGGCCGCCCCGGCCGGTATCGGTCTGGCCGCACTGGTGGCCGAGTACGGCTCGGCGTTGGCCGCGGGAGTAGCGGTGTTCCTGGTCTGGTCGATCATCGCGGCGGTGGTGTCGGCGACCCGCGTGCTCACCCGCCTGGACCCTCAACCAGGCAAGCAGCCCAGCCCCGCCTCCAGCAATGGGGACACCGCGTGCGCTGCGGTGTCGAATCCCGTTCCGGACGCCGCACCCGAGCGGAACCGGTGATCGATGCCGGCGGCGATCACCGCCAACTTGAGGTAGCCCAAGGCCATGTGTGCGTCCCACTGCCGCAGCGGTTCACCCCGGGCACGTTCGTACAAGCCGGCGATGACGTCCGGGGCAGGCAACCGGGGACTGGCCCAGGCGCTGGGCGTTCCGAGCACCAGATCCAGTGCAGGATGGCGGTATACGCACATCATGGCGACGTCCGCGACGGGGTCCCCGATGGTGGACAGCTCCCAGTCGACGACCGCGTGCACCCGGGCGCCGTCCTGGCTGATGAGTGTGTTGTCGATGCGGTAGTCGCCGTGCACCACAGCGACACGCTCCTGGATGAAGTCGACCGCGCGCAGGCGCTGCGAGAGTTCTTGTGCCAGCGGTGTCAGTTCAGGGTCGCCCACCAGAGCCCATTGCTCGGTCCACCGCCTGATCTGGCGTCTGGCGTACCCGGTGGCGCGGCCGAACTCGCCGAGACCGACAGCCACGTGATCAACGGCGTGCAGCCCTGCCAGCGTGCTGATGAGGGAGCTGACCATCGCGTCCAGGATCGGGTCGGGCACCTCGTCGAGATCGGCGCGGGACTGGATGCAGGCACCGGGCACGAAGCGGGTCACCACGAACGGCACTCCGAGAACCGACTCGTCCTGACAGAACACCACCGGATGCGGCACCGGGACGTCGGTGGACGCCAACGCACTGGTGACGGTGAACTCCCGCGCGACATCGTGCGCCGACGGCGTACGTCCGTGCCGGGGCGGGGTGCGCAGCACCCAGCTGGAGTGCCCGTCGTCCAGGCGATAGGTGAGATTCGAGCGGCCCCCGCTGAACTGGGTGGCGGTCAGGGGGCCCGCCGGGGCTTCTCCCGCGTCCCCCATGTGGGCAGCCACGGCATCGAGGTCACCGACGCTCAGCGTCGTTGTCACTGCGGATCTCCGGCGATCCGGCGGATGGCGCGCTTGGCCAGCGACCAGCGGTGCACTTCGGACGGCCCGTCGTAGATCCGGAACGGTCGCAGCTCGCGGGCGATCCGCGCGACCGGAAGCTCGGTGGAGACACCCAGGCCGCCGCACATCTGAGTGGCTCGGTCGGCCACGCGGTGCAGGGCCTCGGCGGCGAACGTCTTCGCGATGGACGTGCTGGCCGAGGCACGCCCGCCTTGGTCGAGCTCTTCGCAGGCGACCGTCAGCAGTGCCCGGGTGGCCGCCAGGTCGATCTCGTTGTCGGCGATCATCTGCTGGATCATGCCCTGATCGGCCAGCCTCGCGCCGAATGCCTCGCGCCCGGCCACATGCCGCACGGCAACCTCGTGGGCGCGGCGAGCCGCGCCGGTCCAGCGCATGACGTGGGTCATTCTGGCGGGTCCGAGCCGCACCTGGGCGTAGCGGAAGCCCTCGTCAACCCCACCCAGCACGTCGGCGTCCGGGACGAAGACGTCGGTGAAGGTGACCTCGCAGTGGCCACCGATCATCGACTTGTCCACTGTGCCGACATGGCGCACCACCTCGAGCCCTTCGGCGTGAACCGGCATCAAGAACATGGTCGCGCCGCCTGCCTGACCCGGTTCGCCGCTGGAGCGGGCCATGGTGATGAAGAAGGCCGCTCCGTCGGCGCCGGTGATGAACCACTTGCGGCCGTTGATGATCCAGCCGCCGTCGACCTTGTTCGCACGGGTGCTCAAGGCGGCGGGATCGCTGCCTGCCCCGGGAGCGGGTTCGGTCATCGCGAACGCCGACCGGACCTCACCGCGGGCCAGCGGCTGCAGATACTGAGCGCGCTGTCTTTCGGTGGCCACCGCGTCCAGAAGATGGATGTTTCCCTCGTCCGGGGCGGCGATGCCGGTGGCCAGCGGACCGAACAGAGAGTAACCCGCCTCTTCGAACACGGTTGCGCGCGCGACCATTCCAAGGCCGAGACCGCCGCAGTCCACCGGCGCCTGCGGCGCGAACACTCCCGCGGCCCGGGCGCCGTCCTGCAGCCGCACGCGCAACTCGTCGCCGCCTGCGGCCTCGATGTCGCCGTCGTGGCGGTCTTCGATCGGGAGAACGTGGGTGGCGATGAATGCCGCGGTGCGCGCTGCCAAGTCGTCGGTCATGCCGGCGATGCTAGATCGATCGACCGGCCAATTGTCCATATCACCAGGTGAAGTAGCCTGATTGACGTTCAGCTAAACTGAACACATGGAATCTGTCGGTGAGCGGATCCGTGTTCTGCGCTCAAACCGGGGGTGGTCTATGCGTGAGCTGGCCCGCCGGATGCAGGTCAGTCCCGGCACCATCTGCGCGGTGGAGAAGGGCACCACGGGGCTGTCGCTGACCCGGCTGGAGCAGTTTGCCGATGCCCTCGGCACCACGCCCACGGAGTTGTTACAGCCCGGCAGAAACACTCCCGCGACCGCGCCCGCCGACACCGCCGGCGCCGCGCACTGGCGTTCGTTTCCACCGATGGACCTCGATGCGGTCACCGCGGCGGCCATCGCCACGTTCGTCGACACCGGCTACCACGGCTCGACCATGCGGACCATCGCCCAACGCGCAGGCATGAGCCTGTCCGGGGTCTACCACTACTACCCGAGCAAGCAACTGATTCTCGTCACCATCCTCGACCTCACCATGGACGAGGTGGAGTGGCGCACCCACGGAGCCGCCGCCGAAGCGGACGAGCCATTGCGACGGCTGCAATTCGAGGTCGAGGCATTGGCACTGTTCCACACGTTGCGCGCCGACCTGGCGTTCATCGGTTCCAGTGAGATGCGGAGCCTCGAGCAGCCGGACCGAACGCGAATAGCGGGTCGCCGCAGTGCGATCCAGCACCTCATCGACCGCGACATCCGAGCGGCGATCGCCGAGGGCTCGGCGCTCTGCTCCACTCCCCTGGAAACCGGCCGCGCCATTTCCACCATGTGCACGTCACTGCCGCAGTGGTTCGACACCTCGGGCCCCACGTCGGCCCAGGAGATCGCCGAACGTTATGCGCAGATGGCGCTACAGATGATCGGCGCCTCCGGCTGACCGGATCCGTCGTCGCACTTCGGCGTTGAGTTCCGCTGCCACCTGCCGGGAATCCGCGGTGAGCAACGTCCCGTCGCGCACCACCCATCGACCGCCCACCATCACGTCACGCGGACGACGCCCGGGCGAAGACCAGAGCAGGGACCCCACCGGGTCGAGCGCACCGGCATCGAAGACGTCGCCCGCATCCCAGACGCAGAGATCGGCGGCCGCGCCGCGACGCAGATGCCCCAACTCGCCGCGGCCCAGTCCGACGGCGGACCCCTCGGTGGCCGCACCCAGGATCTCCGGCGCCGACACCGGCTCGCCGATCAGACCGGAGAGCTGCACAGCCAGCCGCGCGTCGGCCAGCAGATGTCCGGCGTCGTTGCTCCCACCTCCGCTGGTGCCCAGCCCCACGTGGACACCGGCCCGCCGAAGCGCCGCAACCCGCGCGACGCCCCAGCCCATCGGGACGTCGCATGCCGGGGCGTGGGTCACCGAAACATGTTTCTGTGCAACCAGATCCACTTCTGCTTCGGTGATGTCGCACAGATGGGCCAGCGTCACGTCCGCCGCCAGCCAGCCCCAGTCCTCGAGCACCTCCAGCGGGCGCCGGCGGTGACGCAGCAGGGCCACCTCGACATCCACCTGTTCATTGGCCTGGGTGCGTCGTCGTACGCCCAGCCGGCCCGCGACCTCGGCGAGCGCGGCATAGGTGTCGGGTCCGTCGGCATGCAACCCCGCCGGGCCCACCGCCAGTTGTAGATATCCGTCGGCGGTGACGCCGCCGCGTGCATCCCGCAGATGCGCGGTGTGGATGTCCAGCACGGATTGAGCGGCCACATCAGGGTCATCACCGGCAGTACCGCGGACGAAGACCAGCCGCAGACCGATGCGACGGGCCGCGGTGATCGTGGCACCCGCCAGTGCAACGGGGTCCTGTCCGCGCGGCCACGTCAGATGGTGGTCGGCGACCGTGGTCACGCCGCACAACAGCGATTCCGCCGACCCCACGGCCGCCGCTGCGGCCACCAGGTCCGGATCCACCGCCGCCTGGGCGTACCGGTTGGCCATCGCAGGCAGCCAGTCACGCATGGGCAGATTGCGGGTGGCGGGCGTGGAGCGGAAGGCACTCTGCAGCAGGTGATGGTGTGCGTTGACCAGTCCTGGAGTGACGATGCAGTCGGTGACGTCGATGGTCTCGGCGCCGGCCGGCGGCAGGCCATCCGCCACCCACCCGTCCACGACGACAAGAGGGTCACGGGTGACCGTCGTCGCATCGACGACCACAGCCGCAGCGCCGCGCAGTACCGCCGTCACAGTTCGAGAACCAGGCGTCCGCTGGTACACCGCGATACGCAGATCATCATGGATTCGTTTTCGGAGCGCTCCTCCGGCGACAAGATCGCGTCACGATGATCCACTTCGCCGCTGACCACCGCGGTCTCGCAGGTGCCGCACATTCCTTCCCGGCACGATGCAGGCACCACAACGCCGTGTTCGTCCAGCACGTCGAGAATGGTGCGGTCCGCCGGCACCGTGATCGTACGACTGGAGAAGGCCAGGGAGACTTCGAACTCCGCATTCGGCGCACCGGACTGTGCACAGGCCGTGAAGCGTTCGGCGAACCAGTCCACAGCCTGCTGGGGCGCGCAGACCTGGGCCACGGTATCGACCATGCCCGGAGGGCCGCACACATAGACCGCGGTGCCGCGGGCCGCACCCGAGAGCTCCGATGCCAGGTCGAGGCGACCGGAGGGGCCCGACTCGTGAATCGTCACCCGATCCGGGTGACGTACGGCCAACTCGTCGGCCATGGCCATCTGCGCTCTGGTGCGCCCCAGGTAGATCAAGCGCCAGGGACGCCCGAGGTGGCACGCCTGATCGACCAGTGACAAGACGGGCGTGATGCCGATCCCGCCCGCAACAAAGACATAGGCCAGGGCGCGGGTCAGTGCAAAGTGGTTGCGCGGGCGGCTGATCCAGGTCGATGAACCCACCGAAAGGTCCGCGTGCGCGGAGGCCGAACCCCCTCGACTCTCCCCCCGGCGCTCCACCAGAATGCGATAGCTGCCCACCTCCGAAGGGCACAAGGAGTACTGCCTGACAGGCCCGCCCGGGGTGGCCAGGTCGATGTGCGCGCCGGCCGACCACGGGGGCAGCGGTCGGCCGGTCGTGGCGACCAGGATGAACTCGTCGATGTTGTGGGCCACGGTTCGCCGGGCGCTGACCCGGACCGGGATCGCGTCCGCAACGGTATCGGTCACTGACATCGGAGTCGCCTCGCTTTCGCGCGGTCTCCGCTGAGCTCCCAGCCAGGGAACCACTCTCACACCGCGGCTTGCACCACGATCAGATGTGCTGCGTCGGGGCTCACAAGCCGCCAGCGATGAGGGGTGTCGCCAGCGTAGTAAAGGCTGTCCCCTTTCCGCAATCGGACGAACTTCCGGCGTCCCAGGTCCACTTCGATCTCACCGGCCACCACGTAGACCCACTCGTCCTGCGGGTGCTGGAAATACTCGGCATAGTCGCGCCGGTTGAGCACCTGCTCCTGGGGGTAGAACGCCGCGCTCTCGCCGACCAGCAGACGCGCATATCCGGCCCGGTCACCGGCCTGGGGCAGAATGGCGCCCTCATCGGAGCGGATCAGCTGCACCCCCTCGGGCACCGAGGGCGCACCGGTGTGCCGGGGCGCCGGTTTGGCGGCCAGCATCAGACTCACCTGCGTGGTCTCCAACGCGCGGGCGATGCGTTCCAGAGTGGTCATGCTGGGCCTGGCGTATCCCCGTTCGAGTTGTGACAGGAACGGATGGGAGATATCGGCAGCAGCGGCAAGGTTTTTGAGGGTCATGCCGTGTTGTTTGCGGCGTCGTCGGATTTCGGCTCCCAGGGATGCCTGATCCGCGTCGGGCTCGTCGAGCGCCACAGTGGCGCCACCTCCTCCCTGATCCAACGACCGCTCGGCGCAATGGTTACATATCGGCAGCCCGACTTAACTGCACCGCAACACAGTGCCGTTACGTTGGGGGATGTTGATGTGGTCAACACCGACCAGTACACCACTCTCCGCCGACTCCAGCCACGGCCGAACCACTGAGCACAACACGATGAACCCAACCATCATGGAGTTCACCCATGCAGGACAACGATCTTCACCCTGCTCGCGTCATCACGGGCACGCTACCGGACGGGTCCCTCGCCGACCTACACCTGTCCAGCGGCGCCGACGGGGTGGTGCGCGTTCGCTCCATCCAGTCGCACCGCCCTGACACCGGAGCCACGGTGGACGGCCGACTTGATCTGCGCGGTCATGTTCTGACCGCCCCGGCCGCCGAACCCCACGCCCACCTCGACAAAGCGCTGTCCTGGAGGGAGCTTGCGCCACCGCTGGGAGATCTCGACGACGCGATCGCCTGCTGGCGAGCCGGCAGCGTGAGCCTCACCGAAGACTCCTTTCGTCATCGCGCCCTGACCGCAGTTGCCGCAATGCTGCGCAACGGCATCACGGCCATCCGCACCCACGTTGACGTGCTCGATGATGAGGACCCCCTGCGCGGGGTGCGGGCGCTGCGTGACGTCCGCGACCGCCTGCGCGGTCTGGTCGACCTGGAGATCGCGGTGCTGGCGGGCCCCGGCACGCCGACCCACCACATCGAAGCTGCACTCGAGGCCGGCGCCCAGATCATCGGCGGCGCGCCGCACATCGCCGATGGCCCTGTCGATGAGGTGATCCGCCTGGTCGATCTCGCCGAAAAGCACGGCACGGGAATCGATCTACACGTCGACGAGTTCCTCGACGGGGACCATCTGACGGTCAGCGCCTATGCAGAACGCGTCACCGACTGGCCCGCATCGATGTCGCGGACGGCGGGACACTGCAGCCGCCTGGCCACTCTGCCCCCTACAGAACTGGACAAGGTGGCAGCCCAACTGGCCCGCGCGGCGGTGTCGGTGGTCGCCCTACCGATCACCAATCTGTACCTGCTGGGCCGGCACGGCAGCTCGACCGGCCGTCGCGGCATCACCGCCATCGACGTGCTGCGCCACCACGGCGTGCTGGTAGCGGCCGGCGCCGACAACATCCGCGACCCCTTCAACCCGGTGGGACGCGCCGACCCACTGGAGACCGCCTCGCTGCTGATCACAGCCGCCCACCAAACCCCATCGGCTGCATCGGAACTGGTCACAAGTTCGGCCCGGAAGGTACTCGGTCTCGACCCGGCCGGACCGCAGGTCGGCGCCCGCGCCGACTTTCTCGCGGTGCAAGGATCCGATCTTCTGGACGTCATCGCCGCCGCACCCGCCGACCGAGTTGTGATCGTCAACGGGGCCGTGGTGGCGCGCACCGCCACCACCAGCTGGTCGGCCCTGCCGACATCGCGGCAGCAGCAGATCCCCGCCCCCTGTGTGATGGAGAACGTATGAGTTCGTCGGACACCGCCACCAGGCCCAGCCTGGGCCACCCGCTCGTCGGCTTCGAGCACAGCAGCCTCACCTACCCGGACGGCACCCACGCGCTGCAGGACGTCAGCCTGACCGTGCGCGAAGGCGAATTCGTCAGTGTCGTCGGACCTTCCGGTTGCGGGAAATCCACCCTGCTGCGGTTGTCGGCCGGGCTGGAGACCATCACCGACGGCTACCTGCAGTGCGGCGCCAAACGCATCGGCTATGTCTTCCAGGACGCCACCCTGCTGCCCTGGCGCTCCGTGCAGGACAACGTCGGGTTGTTCGGCGAACTCGACGGTGTGGCCCGGGAGGAACGCCGCGAACGGATCGCCGCGGCGATCGCCACGGTGGGGTTGCAGGGCTTCGAGAACCACTTGCCGCACATGCTCTCCGGTGGGATGCGCATGCGGGTGTCACTGGCCCGGTCCCTGACCCTGGATCCCGACCTGTTCCTCTTCGACGAACCGTTCGCCGCACTCGACGAGATCACCCGGGAACGTCTGGGCGTGGAACTCGGTGAGCTGTTCTCGGTCAAAGGCTTTGCCGGATTGTTCATCACGCATTCGGTGTCGGAGGCGACCTTCCTGTCCAGCCGGGTATTGGTGATGTCCGGGCGTCCGGGCACCATCGTCGACGAGGTGGAGATCCCCTTCCCCTATCCCCGGCCGCTCGACCTGCGGTTCACGCCGGAGTTCGGCGAGCTTGCCGGCCGCATCTCCCGCGCACTGCGGGAGGCCCACGCATGACCGCCACCGACCAGCAGCAGCCCACCACCGGTCAGAAAAGCCCAGCTGCAAGCCATTCCGGTCAACGGCCCCGGCCGTTCACCGCGCTGGCCGCCCCGTTGTTCGTCCTGGTCCTGGTGGTCGGGGCGTGGTACTTCGTGAGCTACGTCGTCCTGGATCCCGGCCGGCGCTTTCTCATGCCGCCGCCGCATCTGGTCATCCTGGACGGCATCCTGGGCGACTCCGCACCGGACATGCTGGAGGCCCTCGGCCGCACCGGCACGGTGGCGCTCACCGGCCTGGCGATCGCGGCGGTCATCGGGATCACCTGGGCGGTGATCATGTCGCAGTCACAGATCATGGAGAACGCACTGTTCCCCTATGCGGTGATCTTGCAGTGCATCCCGATTCTCGCCCTGGTGCCGCTGGTCGGTTTCTGGTTCGGATTCGGCTTCACCGCAAGGGTGTTCGTCTGTGTACTGATCGCGCTGTTCCCCATCGTGTCCAACACTCTGTTCGGCTTGCGTTCCGTCGACCGACAGATGCGGGACCTGTTCGCCCTGCACCACCCGAGCCGGGTGACCGTGCTGCGCAAGCTGGAATTCCCCGCGGCGATGCCGGCGATCTTCGCCGGACTGCGTATCTCAGCCGGGTTGTCCGTGGTGGGCGCCATCGTGGGCGACTTCTTCTTCAAACAGGGCAGCGCCGGTATCGGCATCCTGATCGACAACTACCGCTCGCGCCTGCAAGCTCCGGAACTGTTCGCCTCCATCGTGCTGGCCTCCCTGCTGGGAGTCCTCGTGTTCTGGTTCTTCGGCTGGCTCGGCAACCGAGTTGTCGGCCGCTGGTATCACCGCTGACCCCTCCCCGCCGACGAAAGGCAACCCATGCACCGGCCCACCTGGCGCCACGTGTCCACCACCTCCGCTGTGCTCGCGACGCTGGCGCTGACCGCAGCGTGCAGTTCCGGCGAAAGCACCGAGTCATCGGGTTTCGCCGGTGAGATCGGGCCCGTCGACCTCAGCACCGACTGTCCGGCGAAGGTCGTCATCCAGACCGACTGGAACCCCGAGGCCGAGCACGGCCACCTCTACCAGTTGCTCGGCCCCGACCCGCAGATCAACGCCGAGAACAAGCGGGTCTCCGGGCCGTTGTTCGACCGGGGCCAGTACACCGGCGTCGACATCGAGATCCGCGCCGGCGGTCCGGCAATCGGATTCCAGTCGGTCACCTCCCAGATGTACGCCGACCCGGACATCTTGCTCGGGTACGTGGACACCGACCAGGCCATCCAGAACTCCGAATCCAACCCGACCACGGCGGTGATGGCACCACTGGACATCAGCCCGCAGATCATCATGTGGGACCCTGCCACCTACCCCCAGGTGCAGGCCATCGCCGACCTCAAAGCCACCAACGCGCGGGTGCTCTACTTCGAAGGCGCCACCTACATGAGTTATCTGACCGGCGCAGGCATTCTTTCGCCGGACCAGGTGGACGGCAGCTATGACGGCAGCCCGGCCAATTTTGTCGCCGACGCCGGCAAGGCCGCGCAACAGGGGTACGCCAGTTCGGAGCCGCAGCTCTACCTCGAGGAGGTCGAAGGCTGGAACAAGCCCATCGACTACCAGCTCATCCACGACGTCGGCTACCCCATCTACAAGTCGGCGATGGCGGTGCGCTCAGCTGACCTGGAAGCCAACAGCGCCTGCCTCGAGCAGCTGGTCCCGGTGCTGCAGCGCGGTGCCGTCGACTATCTGGCCGCACCTCAGGCCGCCGACGCGGTGATCCTGGATGCGGTCGGCCAGTACAACACCGGCTGGGTCTACTCCCAGCGCAACGCCGACTTCGCCAAGGAGGCGATGGTGGACCTCGGACTGATGGGCAACGGACCCAACGCCACCATCGGTGACTTCGATGCCGAACGCGTGCAACGCGTCATCGACATCACCACCCCGATCTTCACCGATCAGGGCACCGCGCCCGCGGACGGATTGTCACCGGAGACGGTGGCGACCAACCGATTCATCGACACCTCGGTGAGCCTGGCGTCATGACGGCCCCCGTCATCGCGGTCAACACCGACGAGGGGCGGCCCGATTTCGGCCCCGATGACGTCGACGCCCTCTCCGACGACCTGTTGGCGCTGCTGGGTCCGCGCGGGATCAGTGAGTTGCCCCGCGCCTTGGCGCGGGCCGGACGCGACGGTTCCAGCATGAGCCCAATTCTCTCCGCCCAGGATCTCGGCACCCCGGACCTGGTCTGCTACCCCCGCAGCGCCGACGTCGTACCGGCGATCGTGCGGGCGGCGGTGCGCCGCGGGGTGCCGATCACCACCCGCGGCAAGGGCACCGGCAACTACGGACAGGTGATCCCGCGCTTCGGCGGGCTGGTGCTGGACATGACGTCGCTGACCGAGATCGGTTCGGTCACAGAGCGCAACATCACCGCCGCAGCCGGAGCCCGCATGATCAACCTCGAACAGGCCGCGTGGGCTCAGGGCCGCCAACTGTGGATGTATCCCTCCACCGTGCAATCCACGCTGGGCGGGTTTCTGGGCGGCGGATCGGCCGGCACCGGAACCATCGTGCACGGGCGCAACCACGAAGGGTTCGTCGACGCGCTGGATGTCGTCTACGGCACCGAGGACGCCACCCTGGTCCACCTCGAAGGCGACGAGGCACAGCCTTTTGTGCATACCTACGGGGTGGCCGGCGTCATCGTCGGCGCAACCGTCCGGGTGGAGCCGCTGCAGCAATGGCGATGCCTGTATGCCAGTTTCGACACCCATCGCGCCGCGTTCGAGGCAGCATTTCAGGCCGCGAACGTCGAACCGAAACCACGGCTGCTGTCTGCCGACGGCCCCATGATCGTCGACGCCCTCCCGAACGACCCGGCGCTGGTGACCGGTCGCGCCAGCGTGCGCGGGATCTTCGACGCTCGGGTGATCGATGAGGTCGCCAATCTGCTGACCAGCGCAGGAGGACGGGTGGAAGCGGTCCGCGACGGTCTCGCCGAGACCGTCAAGCTGTCCACCCTGTCCTACAACCACCCCACGTGGTGGCTGCAGAAAGCGCAGCCGCACAAGTGGTTCCACATGGAGGTCCGCGGCAATGCGCTGGTCACCCGGCTCGACGAAGTGGAGCGCGTCTACGACGGCGGCATGCTGCATCTGGAGGTCGGGCATCAGATGATGTTCGGGATGCTCAACGGCATCTACCACAGCCCCGAGCAGGTGATCGCCGGCGTCGCGGCGCTCGAGGAGCTCGGGGTCGGGGTGCACTCACCGCATCAGTGGTATGTCGACCTGGACGCCGAGCGGGTCCGCGCGCTGGCCGCTGTCACCGACCCCAAGGGGTTGCTGAACCCGGGCAGGTGGATGTGACCCGGCGGTACGCCGAACTCACCACCGAGCAGGTGGGCCAGGTACTGTCGCGGGACTCGGTGCTGGTGTTGCCCACCGGTGCGATCGAACCGCACGGTCCGCACCTACCGCTGGCCACCGATCTGATCGTCGCCGAGGCCCTGTCGAGCGCCGTCGTCGAACGGGGAGCCGCTGCCGGGCATGATGTCTGGCTGCTGCCCGCGCTGGGCTACACCAAGTCCGACGAGCACGCTCACCTGCCCGGCACCATCTGGCTGCGCGCCTCCACCTTGTTCGACACCATCGTCGACATCGGATCCGCACTCGGCGCCACTCCGGCGCGTCGGGTGCTGTTCCTCAACGCGCACGGCGGCAACTCGGCGCTGCTGGAGGTCGCGGCGCGGGAACTGCGGCGCCGTTTTGATCTGCAGACCTTCTTCACCGCCGGACCGGGGGCGGCCGGCCCCACCGAACGTGGCCTCGGCATCCATGCCGGCTGGGCGGAGACGTCGATGATGCTGCACCTGCGCCCCGATCTGGTGCAGCTGGACAAAGCCACCGCAGCAGTGGCCGACGCGGTGGCCGACGCCGTCCATGTGGGATTCACCAAAACCGTTCGGTTCGGCTGGCTGGCAACCGATTTCACCGAATCCGGGGTGATCGGGGACCCCACCGGCGCCGACGCCGACAGCGGCGCCCGCCTGTTCGAGGAGCGCGTCGACACACTGGTGGCGGCTCTGGCGGAGATCTCCACCTTCGACCCAGGACGGGTGGCCCGGTGATCACCACCAGTGGCGTCGAGTTCGGAACCGATTGCGACCCCGACGAATACCGGACGGTCGACCCGATGAAGCTGTTGCGCCGGTGGCTTCCCGGACAGGACAGCCCACCACCGCTGATGGCGCTGGCCACGTGCGCCGGCGACGACTACCCGCGGGTGCGGCACGTGCTGCTCAGCGAGGCCGATGACCGCGCCGTCTACTTCCACACCGACAGCAGATCCGCGAAGGTGGCCGAACTGACAGCCCGTCCGCGCGCCGCGCTCGCACTGGCGTGGCCGCTACACGGGCGGCAAGTGGTGGCGCACGGTGACGTGCACCCAGCGCCGGTCGCCGAACTGGCCCGCACCTTCAGCCGGCGCCCACGCTATCTGCAACTTCTGGCGTGGCTCAATGACACCGACATGGCGGAACTTCCCACGTCGGAGCGACACCGCCGATGGGCCGATTTCGACATCGCGAACGCCACTCTGCAGCCACCGGCCACGTGGACCGGCTTCGGAGTGGAACTGCGCGTAATCACATTCTGGCGCGCCGACACCCAGGGGCCGTCCCAGCGGGTCCGGTTCACCAGGGACAGAGGAACGTGGCAGTCCGAGGTGCTGCCTGGATGACTGCGGCAGCTCGCGTCAGGATCTACCCGGCGGCGAACAGCTTCTGCATCCCGGTGATGTCGAGAACGCGATTCAACTGCGCGGGCCGGTTGTCGAGATGCAGTTCCATACCCGCCGCCACAGCCTGGCTGTGCGCGGTCAACAAACTGGCCAGTCCCGCGGAGTCGAAGAAGCGCAGTGCCGCCATGTCAACACGGAGGTGCCGCAGTCCGCGCGCTCTGGCGGTGAGGTCGGCAACGGCTCTGACGAAGACGTCGGTGCTGCCATAGGCGAGATCACCGGTCACCTGGATGATGGCCGTCAGGTCGTCACCGTTGATGGTGACGTCCACGTTCACGCGGCCACAACGCGATGGGGGCCGCCGTCACTCGGAGTCATGCGAGGGCATCTCCGCGGGTGTTCGTCGCTCGGCGATGGCCGCGAGGCGCCAGGTGCACTCCCGGTTGCGCGGAAAAGCCGCGGCCAACGCGACCCTCTGGGGGACCCATCCCATCGGTGCCCCCACGGGCACCTCGGACATCTCGATCCGACAACCACCGCCGTCGACGTCGAACAGACGAATGGTGATTCGGGCCTTGCCGAGCGGTCTGCCTTTGGCCAGCAGCACCAGCTCACGTTTCGGTACGCACTCCTGCACCACCGTGAGATCGTCGAGCAGCAGCGGCCACACACCGACCGAGTGCCGAATGGAGCTGCCCACCTGCGGCCAGTTCGGATCGACAGCACGCATCCGACTGTTGCCCACCACCCATTGGGAATAGGTCCAGCCGTCGGCGATCACCGCCCACACCTGCTCGCGGCTGGCCTCGGTGTCCCGCTTCACCGTCAGCGAGCTTTCTATCTCCAGATGTTCAGCCACCAGTTCTACCTCTCTGTCATCGTCCACCCACCAGGGCGGCGGTGACCCGATTGGCGACGGCTCGTTGTGACTCCGGTGGCCCGCTCTGCGCCGCCATGTCTCGGAGCTACCCCGCGGAGACGGCTTCAAACCGGTGCTCCAACCCTGCGGGGAACCTCGAGAGCACACATACGCCCAGAAAGATTGACAGTCAATACTTCTGGCAGGACCCGCTTGCATGCGGATTTGACGAGTGGGTAATCACCCGCGCATGACAGACTCCCGCACGCACGACGGCAAACCTGACACCGTGGTCATCTTCGCTCCCCTGCCCGTCCTGACGGTGACCGTGGAGAGCCGTTCGGGCGAGGACGACATCCACGTCCACGCCGGCGGCCAAGGCGTGTGGCAGTCCCGCATGGTGTCGTCGCTGGGTGTGCCCACCGTGCTGTGCGCCGCGCTCGGCGGTGAGACCGGCTCGGTGCTGGGCCACCTGCTCCCCACCACCGACGTCACCGTCCGCAGTGTGCTGGTCAGCTGCCGCAACGGGGCCTACGTCCACGACCGCCGCACCGGCGACCGCGACATCATCGCCGAGAGCCCCGGCAGCGCGCTGGACCGCCACGAACTCGATTCGCTCTACGAACTGACGCTCACCGAGGGGCTGACCCACGGCCGGGTGCTGCTGTCCGGGCCTCAGGACGACCGCGTGATCCCTGCCGACCTGTACCGGCGCCTGACCAGCGACCTCGGGGCCAACGGGTGCAAGGTCGCCGCCGATCTCGCCGGGGAGCGCCTCGAGGCGGTGCTCGCTGGTCAACCGGACCTGGTCAAAGTCAGCCACGAAGAGCTCCTCGACGACGGCCGGGCCAAGTCCGACGAACCGGAGGACCTGGTTGACGCGATGCGCACGATGCGCGACGAGGGCGCCAACACGATCGTCGTGTCCCGGTCCGGGGCCGCGCCCGCGCTGGCGTTGTTCGACGATGACGAGGGCGAGGGCAGCATCGTGGAGATCGTCATGCCCAAGCTGGAGCCGGCCGACCCCACCGGCGCCGGGGACTCCATGACGGCGGGCATGGTGGCCGCCCTGGCCAGCGGCCGGACTCTGCGCGAATCGCTGCAGATGGGTGCCGCGTGCGGGGCGCTGAACGTGGTGCGCCACGGGTTGGGCACCGGCGGCGCCAAGGCCGTGGCGACGTTGGCCGAGCGGGTTGAGCTGAGGCAATGGTCATGAGCCGTCGGGTACTGGTGACCAATGACGACGGCATCGACTCCCCGGGCCTGCACGCCCTGGCGGCCGCGGCACGCGACGCGGGGCTGCATGTGGTGGTGGCCGCACCCGCCGAACAGGCCAGTGGTGCCAGCGCAGCATTGACCGCCGTCCGCCGCGACGGCCGGACCGTGGTGGAGCGCCGGGACGTCCCGGCGCTTCCCGGCATCGAGGCGTGGGCAGTACACGCCCAACCCGCGCATATCGTCGCCGCGGCACTGGGCGGCTGGTTCGACCCCCGGCCCGACATCGTGCTCTCCGGGATCAATCACGGCGCGAATGTCGGTCGCGCGGTACTGCATTCGGGCACCGTCGGGGCGGCACTGACGGCGAAGATCAGCGATACCCGGGCCCTTGCGGTGTCTTTGGACGTGGCGCTGCACCCCACCGGGGAACGCTTCTGGGAAACCGCGGCGGGCCTGGTGGCACCGGTGCTGCAGTTGCTCCTGGACTCGCCCGAGGGCACCGTCCTGTCACTCAACGTCCCGGACCGGCCGCCCTCTGAGGTGGGGCCGCTGCGCCACGCCACGCTGGCGGTCGGTGGCGCCGTCCAGACGCGGGTCGATGAGGTACGTGACGGCGACGTGCGATTGGCCGAGGTCGAGATCTCCGAGGAACCGGAGCCCGGCACCGACAGTGCTCTCCTGGCCGCCGGGCACCCGACGCTCACCGAACTGCGATCCGTCGAGGCGCACGACAGCGGGCTGGTGCAGAACTGGCTCGACTGAGAAATCCCCGGGGCTCAGCTGTCCTCGGACAACAAGCCCTCGATCATCGCGGTCGGGTCGAGACCGAAGTCACCCGCGGCGGCGAACATCGCGGCCCTGCCGATGGGGAACGAGTCCAGCATCCGGGAGATGTCCACACCGTCGGGCATGACCGCCGGGCCACCGTCACCCATCATCTCGCTGAACAGGCTCATCAGACGTGGACCTGCCACGGGGTGGGCCAGCACCTCACCGATGGTCGAATTCCGCGAGAGTGGCAGCAGCACAGCGTCTCCGGTGAGGTCCACCGAGACCGAGGTTCGGATGTCGCGGCTCGAAGCCGCGACGTCGACGCGGTAGCTGCCGCCTTCGACGATCCAGCTGTCCACCCGGATGTCCCAGTACGCCAGGTCCTTTCGCCGAATGGTCAGGCCGACCTCGCGGCACTCCCCCGGTTCCAGCACCACCGAGGTGAATGCCTTCAGCTCGCGCGGCGGACGCGTTATCCTGCTGTCCGACAACGCCGTATAGGCCTGCACCACCTCGCGACCCGGCACGTCACCGACATTGGAGACGAGAACCCGGATCTCGACGTCACCCGCAGGAGTCGTGGTCGCAACGGCCTGGCCGTATTCGAAGGTGGTGTAGGACAATCCGTGGCCGAAGGGAAAGGCGACGTCGAGGTCACGGGCGTCGTACCAGCGGTAGCCGACGAACAACCCTTCGCCGTAGCGTACATGTGAGTGCTCGCCGGGAAAGTCGAGGTAGGCGGGGCTGTCGGCCAGCCGCAGCGGGATGGTCTCGGTGAGTTTGGCCGACGGGTTGACCTCGCCGAACAGGATGTCGGCGGTGGCGCCGCCGCCGGCCTGGCCGAGCAACCATGCCTCCAGGATGGCCGGCACCTTGGGCGCGAAGGGCAGCGCCACCACGCCACCGTTGGACAACACCGCCACCGTGTTGGGGTTCGCGTCCAGCACCGCGTCCAGTAGCGCGAGTTGCTCGGCGGGCAGGTCGATGTCCACGCGGTCATACCCTTCCGATTCCGTGGCCGCGGGCAGTCCGAGGAACACCACGGCGACGTCGGCTCGCGCGGCCGCAGCCACCGCTTCGGCACGCAGGTGCTCGGCGGGCTGTGCGCCGGACAGGTCGAACCCGGCGGCATGGGTGACCTTTCCCGCGGCCAGAAGCCGGATTTCGTCGAGCGCGTTGTCGAGTCGGGTGGGGTTGATCAGCGACGAGCCCGCACCCTGATACCGGGGCTCGGTGGCAAACGCGCCGATGACCGCGACGTCGGCGTCCCGGGCCAACGGAAGCAGACCGCCGTCGTTTTTCAGCAGCACGATCGACCGCCCGGCCGCCTCACGCGCCAACCGGTGGTGCGCGTCGACGTCGACGGGTCCGGCCGCGGAACCGGCACCCGCCAGCACCTTGCGGACCAGGCCGAGTACCCGCGAGGCCGAGCGGTCGACCACCGACTCCTCGAGCCTGCCGTCGCGCACCGCGGCGACGATCGCGGCATCGGTGACCCCACCGGATGACGGCATCTCCAGATCCATCCCTGCCTCGATGCCGGCCACACGGTCGTCGACAGCACCCCAGTCCGAGACCACCAGACCCTCGAAACCCCATTCCTCACGCAGCACCGTCGAGAGCAGCCATCGATCTTCGGACGCGTACACACCGTTGATGCGGTTGTAGGAACACATCACCGTCCACGGCTGCGCCTCTTCGATCACCCGCTGGAAACCGCGCAGATAGATCTCCCGCAACGGGCGGGGATCAACATCTGCGCTCACCCGCATCCGATCGGTTTCCTGGTTGTTGGCGGCGAAGTGTTTGAGCGAGGCCCCGACACCCTGGGATTGGATGCCCGCCACCATCGCGGCGCCGAGTGTTCCGCTGATCACCGGGTCCTCGGAGAAGTACTCGAAGTTACGCCCGCACAGCGGAGAACGTTTGATGTTGACACCCGGCCCCAGCAGCACACCGACCCTCTCGCTCGACGCCTCCACGCCGAGCGCCCGGCCCACCCGTCGCACCAGGTCGACATCCCACGACGATCCCAGACCCACCGCCGGTGGAAAGCAGGTCGCCGGGATGCTGTCGCCGATGCCGAGGTGGTCTCCACCCTCGCGTTGTTTACGCAGTCCGTGCGGGCCGTCAGTCAGCATGATCCACGGAACATGCACCCGGTCAATCGGTTTGGTGTACCAGAAGCCGGCACCACTGGCCAGCGCCGCCTTCTCGTCGAGAGTCAGGGCATCAACGGACACGTCATCGAGGGACACGTTCCCACCCTGCCACGCTCGACCCCGGTCGGTGGATCACCCGTGGTGGTGGGTGGTGCGGGCGGCCCCCTCCGAGCGAGAGAGTGGTCAGCCGCGAGCACCCCGCAGGGGCACCGTTCAGCGTTGCGCGCCGACCGTTTGATCAGCAGGCGCGGCGTCCTCCGACAGGCCGCGCAGTGGTCCGGCGAGACGGGCGAGCAGCGGGATCAGCGCGGCGGTCACCGCCAGCGCGGCGGCGACGACGGCGGCGCCGGCATTGCCATACGCGTCGGTGACCACGCCCGCGATGGCCGTACCGACGGCCCCGCCCACGAGCGCACCGCTGTTGAGCCAGCCGAACGCCTCGGTGACCGCGTGCTCGGCGATGTCCCGGGACACCATGAGGTACAACGCCGAAAGTGCCGGTGCGAAGCCGAGCCCAGACAGGAACAGCATCACGAACTGAAGCGCCAGGGTCTCCGCGATACCGAAGGCCGCTGTCCCCAGGGCGACTGCGGAAAGCGCGGCGACGAGGCCGGGCAATCCGAGCTTGCGGTGACCGAACGTCAGACCGCCGATCAAGGACCCGAGGCTGGCCACCGCGACAGCCGCACCCGCCACGATGCCGTTGCCGCCGTGCTCGGCGACGATCCCGACCTCGAGCGCCATGAACGACGCAACCAGCGCCAGGCTGGCGAGCATTGCGGTGATGAGCGTCCGGTTCAGCAGAACCGCGCCGAAAGCCCGGCTCTGACGCGGGATCGATGGCCGTATCCGGCGGGCGCTCATCAGGAACCAGCTGGTGCCCACCAGCGTGATTCCCGCCGACAGGACAAGCGGTAGCGCCGTCGACAGGGTGGACGACAGCAGAGTTGCCGCCACCGGTCCGATCACCCAGATCAGTTCCTGCGCGGTGGTGTCCAGCGCGAACAATGCGCGCACCCCGGCGGGCGCCACCATGTGCGGATACAGCGCACGAACCACCGGCATCAGCGGCGGTACCGAGGCGCCGACGAGCACGCCGAGCGCCATCAACAGGAACGGGTGAGGGCCGGCGACGGCCAGCGCAACCATCGCCACGGCGTTGACCAGCGCCGCTGTCACCAGCGTCGCGACGCGACCGAATGGTCGTACCAGCCTGGCCGTCATCGGCATCGCTATCGCCTCGCCGACGCTGACGCAGGCCACCACCGCCCCGGCACGGGCGTAGGACCCGGTCTCGGCCTCGACGTGGATCAAAATGGCCAGCGAGAGCATCCCGAGCGGCAGGCGCGCAAACAGTTGCGAGGCCGTCACATTGAGCACGCCCGGTACCCGGATCAACTCCCGGTAGGCCCCCATCACCGCCCTCTTCTCGTTAATTCGCGCCCTGCCAAGCCAACCGGCTTACTATACCGTCCAGCCGGTACAGTAAACCGCGCCGTATGGTTGGCCGATGACGTCCGCCCGGGATCGGATCCTCGACGCTTATGCGGATCTGCTCGCCGTCGAGGGCGAGCGCTACGCCACCCTGGACGCTGTGGCCGGCAAAGCCGGGGTCTCCAAAGGCGGACTTCTCTACCACTTCCCCTCCAAAGACCGCCTGGCCGCGGCGCTGTGCGAACGACTGGCAGAGCTGGCTGTGCGGGACGCCGAGGCGATGCGCACCGCAGCCGAAGGACCGGCGCGGTATTACGTGCGCTCCTCCCACTACGCAGGCACACCCCTGGACCGCGCCATCGTCGCCGTGTCGAGACTGCGGCAGGCCGGCGACGCCACCGCCCGGGCCGTCATCGACGCGGCGTCGGCAGAGTGGCTGTCGATACTGCACGACGCGCTCGGCGATCTGGACACCGCGCGCGCCATCAAGCTCATGGGCGACGGGCTCTACTACAACGCCCTGCACCGCGCCCTCGGCGGCTTCCCTGACACCACCGAAGCGGACGAGGGCTTGTTGGCGGTGGTCGACCGCATCACCGGTCGCGCCGACTCCCGCTAGCGGAGCCAACCTCGACAGGGCGCTATTGTGACCTGAATCACATCGCGGTGTCATTGTGATCCAGGTCTTGCATCATCACGTCTGTTCGCCCTAGTATTCCGTGTCAACGAACAGTTTGTTCGCTGACACGTAAGTTCTTTGTTACCAATGAGAAACGGACGGACGCTGACATGGACTCGGGGCTTCGGGCTGTGGACGCCGCATCGTCGGCGGGTGACGCCGTCACGGGTGCGCGGATCAGGGAGTTCCGTCAAGCCCGGCAGATCAAGCTTCGGGAGCTTGCGGGCCGGGCGGGCATCTCACCGGGGTTCCTCAGCCAGGTCGAACGGGGACAGGCCAACCCGAGTGTGGGCACGTTGCGCCGGCTTGCCGAAGAACTGGGTGTCACGCTGCCCGACCTGTTCACCGATCAGCAGGCCAACGACATCCGGATCCTGCGTAAAGAAGCCCGGTCCGTCATCGAGGTCTCGGAGTCCAGCGCCAAATATCTGCTGTCGCAGAAGCCACTGCGCAATGTCGAGGTCTACGCCGCGGAGTTCGCGCCGGGAGCCAGTGCCGGCCCGGCCTATGTGCACGGCGACGCCCAGGAGATCCTCATCGCCGTCGTCGGAAGTCCCACCCTCGAACTCGACGGCACCACGTATCAACTCCACGCCGGGGACAGCGCCGAATATCGGACCTCGATCCCCCACACCGTCCACAACCTCAGCGACGAACCGGTCGAACTGCTCTGGATCGTCAGCCCACCGACCAACTGATCGCATCCCCACCCGAAGGAGATTCGCATGACAACCACACCCATCCGCCGCGTTCCGCTCGCCCTCACTGCGGCCGCCGTCATCACGGCTGTCACTGCGGCGTGCTCGGCCTCGAGCCAAGCACCGTCGACGGAGCTCGACCTGGGCAGTGGCCCGCCGCAGGCCGGCACCGTCAAAGCGGGCGCCCTCGATGGCGTGACGCTCACCTTCGTCTCCTACGGCGGCATCTTCCAGGACGGCCAGACCAAGGCCGCCATCGAACCCTTCGCCCAGGAGTCCGGTGCCACCGTCCTGCAGGACGGCCCTACGGAGAACTCCAAGATCAAGGCCCAGGTGGACTCGGGCAACGTGACCTGGGACGTGGTGGACACCACCAATGTCTTCTCCGCCAAGAACTGCGGCGAGCTGTTCATGCCGATCGACACCAGTATCGTGGATACCAGCAAGATCCCCGAAGGTGCGCAGACCGACGAATGCTCGGTCCCGGCAATGGGATACGGCTTGATCGTCGTGTACAACACCGAGAAGTACGGCGCCAACCCGCCGAAGACCTGGGCGGATTTCTACGACACCGCGAAGTTCCCCGGCAAGCGCGGCATGCAGGGCATCTCCGGCGAGCTGGACCCGGGGGTCTTCGAGGGAGCCCTGCTGGCCGACGGTGTCGCCGCCGACGCGATCTACCCGATCGACGCTGAGCGGGCCCTGGGGAAGATGTCCAGCATCCGTGACGACTTCGTGTTCTGGACCACCGGCGCCCAGGCGCAGCAGCTCCTCGAAGCCGGCCAGGTGGATATGGCGCTGCTCTGGAGTGGCCGGGCCTACTCCGCGGTGAAGAACGGCGCCCCCTTCGCCCCTATGTGGGACCAGTGGATGCCGGAGGCGGACACCATCGCCGTGCCCAAGGGCGCCAAGAATCCCAAGGCCTCGATGGCGTTGATCAATTACTACCTGGGCGCCGAGCAGCAGGCGAAGCTCTCCGAGCTCACGTCGTACAGCCCGATCAACGTCGACGCCAAGCCGCAACTCGACGAGCTGGCCCAGGCCTACCTGACCACCTCGCCCGAGCGGCTCGCGGACCGCTTCCCGATCGATCTGCCCTGGTGGGCCGAGAACCAGGACGCCATGATCACCGCGTACACCGACTGGCTGGCCGGCTGAGGCTGATCCGTCATGTCGATGGTGCAGGTTCTCTCAGGAGGTGCGCCGCCCGCGAGTCGGACGGCGCCCTCGGGCAGTCCCTCGGAGCGCCGCGGCAGCCTGGCGCTGCTGTTGCCGGCGATCGTCTTGATTCTCGGAGTGTTCGCCCTCCCGCTGGTGGTGATGGTGTGGCGGGCCTTCAGCGATCCAGTGCTGGGTCTGGAGAACTTCCAGTGGTACCTCGGGGACGCCACCCAGCGGCGGGTGCTGTTGCGCACCTTCACCACCGGCATCGAGGTGACGATCATCTGCCTGCTGCTGGGCTACCCCTTCGCCTACGCGATGGTGGCGTTCGGGCCGAAGATGCGCATGCTGCTCACTGTCATTGTGCTGGTGCCGTTTTGGACCAGCCTGATGGTGCGCACGTTCGCCTGGGTGATCCTGTTGCAGGACGGTGGCCCCATGCAGCAGCTGCTCTCGACGGTGGGCCTCGGTGACGTGCAGCTGATCCGCACCAACCTGGGGGTGGTGATCGGCATGAGCCAGATCCTGCTGCCGTTTATGGTGCTGCCCCTGTACGCGGTGATGTCCGGCATCGACCGCCGCCTGGTGCTGGCCTCGTCCAGTCTGGGCGCACGTCCGGTGGTGTCGTTCTTCCGGGTGTGGCTCCCGCTGTCCGCAACGGGGATCGGCGCCGGGTGCCTGATGGCCTTCATCAGCAGCCTCGGCTTCTACGTGACCCCGGCGCTGCTGGGTGCACCCGATGACGCCTTGATCAGCCAGCAGATCTACGGACAGGTGACCAGCATGCTGGCCTGGGGACGCGGCGGCGCCATGGGCGTGGTGCTGCTGCTGATCACCCTCCTGGTCCTGGTGGTCCTGATGTATCTGTTGCGACGCGGCCGGAAGGAGCAGACCGCATGACCCGCAAGATCACTGCGATGTGGCGTGGGTTGCTGCTGCTGTTCTGTGCAGTGGTGTCCCTGTGGCTGATCGCCCCCTCGCTGATCGTCATTCCACTGAGCTTCACCGATCGGCCATCGTTCGCCTTTCCGCCGAATGGGTGGTCCACGCAGTGGTACGCCAACTTCTTCAGCGATCAGTCGTGGCTGGCCGCGTTGCAGGCGAGCCTGGTGGTCGGCGTGCAGGTCACCATCGTGGCCACCGTCTGCGGCACCGCGGCGGCGGTGGCACTGAGCCGCAACCGGATTCCGGGTCAGCAGGGCATCCGCGCACTCCTGTTGGCGCCCATGATCGTTCCGGTGATCGTCGTGGCCATCGGGCTCTACGCGCTGTTCCTGCGGCTGAACCTGCTGGGGACCACGCTCGGCTTCGTGACCGCGCACAGCGTTTTGGCGCTGCCGTTCGTCATCATCCCTGTGATGGCCAGTCTGCAGGGTTTCGACCGGCGCCTCGAGGACGCCGCGGCGATCTGCGGTGCGGGCCGGTGGCAGACGTTCCGCACGGTGACGCTGCCCTCGGTGGCACCGGGAGTGCTGTCCGGGGCCCTGTTCGCCTTCGCCACCAGTTTCGACGAGGTGGTGTTGTCGCTGTTCATCCAGAGCCCGTATCTGCAAACGCTGCCGGTGAAGATGTATGCGTCGGTCACCCGCGACACCGATCCGACGATCGCCGCCGCGGCCACCTTGATCCTTGCCCTGACGACGGGATTGACTGTCGTGGCGGGCATCTACACCAGTTGGAGAAACCGTGCCCGCTGACCAGACCCCGCACGGCGCATCGATCGAGATGCGCGGACTGACCAAGAGATACGGTGCCATCACCGCGGTCGACTCCATCGACCTGGAGGCCCGCCCCGGCGAATTCCTGACCCTGCTCGGGCCGAGCGGTTCAGGCAAGACCACCACGTTGAACATGATCGCCGGCTTCGTCGACGTCACCGAGGGCGACCTGCGCATCGACGGCCGACCCGTGTCCGACCTGCCGCCGTTTCGCCGCAACATCGGCATGGTGTTCCAGCACTACGCTCTCTTCCCGCACATGACGGTGGCCGACAACGTGG
Source organism: Mycolicibacterium tokaiense (assembly GCF_010725885.1). Taxonomy (NCBI): domain Bacteria; kingdom Bacillati; phylum Actinomycetota; class Actinomycetes; order Mycobacteriales; family Mycobacteriaceae; genus Mycobacterium; species Mycolicibacterium tokaiense. The sequence continues at coordinate 5,313,617 of NZ_AP022600.1, forward strand.
AATACCCTCTGCGGCAACGCAAGGTGGGCAAGGAGCAACGCCGAGTCAAAGTGGCGCAAGCGCTGGAGACCGTGGGACTGGCGGCGTTCGGCAAGCGGATGCCCAAAGCGCTCTCCGGCGGCCAGCAACAGCGGGTGGCGCTGGCCAGGGCCATGGTGTACGACCCGCAGGTCCTGCTGATGGACGAACCGCTCGGTGCACTGGACAAGAAACTGCGTGACGCACTGCAATTGGAGATCAAGCGCATCCACGGCGAGCTCGGCACCACGTTCGTCTACGTCACCCACGACCAGGACGAGGCATTGGTGCTCTCGGACCGGATCGCGGTGTTCAACAACGCGCGCATCGAGCAGATCGGGACTCCCAGCGAGCTCTACGAGAACCCCGCGAGTGTGTTCGTCGCCCGCTTTCTGGGAGAGTCGTCGCTGTTTCATGGCACAGCAGAAGGCAACGGTGAGGTGAACAGCGGAGGGCACCGCATCGTCGCCACCCGGGGCGAGGCGACGCCCGGCACGGACGTCGCTGTGGTGGTTCGCCCGGAACGCATTGTCATGGAGACGGGTACCGACCGTCCAACCGCAGTGAACGCGGTGCCCGGCACCGTCATCCAGGACATCTACTTCGGCAGCTCACGCAAGGTCGAAGTGCGCCTGCAGGACGGCTCCACCTGCCTGGTACGGGAAAGCGCCGGCAGCATCACCGCCGTAGAGCCCGGCCAGCAGATCTGGCTCACCTTCGCACCCGAGAATGCGGCGGTGCTCCCCGCCGACCCCGCCTGATCACCGACCACCTGATACTGAAGAAGGAAACCATGTCATCCCTCGCTACCACCACGGGCATCCTGTCCAACGACTTCATCAACGGTGGTGTGTCGTACTGGTACCGCGCTTCGGGCTTTCCCGCGTCGCGCCCGCCGCTGCCGGGGTCACAGGAGGCCGACGTCTGCATTGTCGGCGCGGGTCTGACCGGACTGTGGGCCGCCTACTACCTCAAGCGGGAACAACCTGATCTGCGCATCGTCATCCTGGAGAAGGAATTCGCCGGCTTCGGCGCCTCCGGGCGCAACGGCGGCTGGCTGTCGGCCGAGCTCGCCGGATCCCGTGACGCCTACGCCAAGACCCACGGGCGCGATGGTGTCGTCACCTTGATGCAGGCCATGCGCGACGCCGTCGACGAGGTCATCTCGGTGGCCGAGAAGGAGGGCATCGACGCCGACATCGCGAAAGACGGCATTCTGCACGTCGCCCGCAACCGCGCACAGCTGGATCGCCTCCGCGAAACCATTCCCTACGAACAGCACTGGGGCGCCGCCCCCGAGGACTTCGTGGAGCTCGATGTGGAGCAGACGGACGCCCGGATCCGGGTCAACGGCGCCCTGGGCGGTCTGTTCACCCCGCACTGCGCCCGGGTGCAGCCGGCGAAGCTGGTGCAGGGGTTGGCTCGCGTGGTCGAGGGCATGGGCGTCGCCATCTACGAGCACACCACCGTGACAGCCATCGAGCAGGGCCGTGCGGTCACCGACCGCGGTACGGTGCGAGCGCCGGCAGTGCTGCGCTGCCTCGAAGGCTTCACCGCCAGCATCCCTGGTCAGCGCCGCGAGTGGCTGCCGATGAACTCCTCGATGATCGTCACCGAACCGCTTCCGGACTCGGTCCTGAGCCAGATCAACTGGCGCAAGGCAGAACTGCTCGGTGATTACGCCCACGGCTACATGTACGCACAGCGCACCGTCGACAACCGGATCGCCCTCGGTGGCCGGGGAATTCCCTACCGGTTCGGGTCACGCACCGACGACCGTGGCGCCACTCAGCACTGGACCATCGAAGCGTTGACCGCGTTGACGCACGATATGTTCCCGGCCACCCGGGACGTCCCGATCGCGCACGCCTGGTGCGGTGTGCTCGGCGTCCCGCGCGACTGGACCGCCACGGTGGACTTCGATCACCGCACCGGACTGGGCACGGCGGGCGGCTACGTCGGAAGTGGTTTGACCACCACAAATCTGGCCGGGCACACGCTGGCCGACCTGGTACTGCGCAGAGACAGCGCCTTGACCCGGCTGCCGTGGGTGGGGCGTCGGGTGCGCCGTTGGGAGCCGGAACCGTTGCGGTGGTTGGGTGTGCAGGGCATGTATGCGATGTACCGCACCGCCGACCGGCGTGAGTTCGCCGACGAGCACCCACGCACCAGCCGGCTCGCCCGCATCGCCAACACCATCGCCGGTCGCTGAGCGGCGTGACGGAGGGACACCGAATGACTGACACATTGAGCGGATCGACCGGGATGCCGCTGCAGCATGTCAACGCCGCGGGCGCCACCCTGCCCGCCCCCGCCCCCAAACCGACCAGCCGGGACAACCAACTCGAGGCCGTCGCCGAGGTGTGGTCGCACCAGGACGCCGGAGCCGGGATCTGGGAATGCGGACCCGGCGAGTTCACCGCTGACCGCTCCGGCGACACCGAGGTGTGCTACATCATCACCGGCTCGGGCACCGTCACCGGCGAAGACGGGGTGAGCGCCGACATCGCGCCGGGCTCATTCCTGGTCCTTCCCAAAGGGTGGCGGGGTACCTGGCTGATCCGCGAGACCATCCGCAAGACATTCGTCAGCATCGGCTGACGCAGTGCGGGCGATCGTCGTCGGGGCCGGGGCCTGGGGTCTGCCCGCTGCTGCACAGCTGGCGGCGCGCGGACACTCCACCACCCTGGTGGATCAGTACGGCGTGCAGAATGCCCGCTCGTCGTCGATCGGGCCCACCCGGCTGTGGCGCTTGGCCGATCCCGATCAGGCCCGGGTCCGGTTGTCGATCCGCGCTGTGGATGCCATGGCGCGTCTGCAGGAGCGCTCCGATGAGCGGGTGTTCGAACGGCGCGGTCTGCTGTGGCGCGACGATCGATCGCTGCCCCCGCTCACCGAGACATTGCAGGCATGCGGCATCGACTTCACGGCCGTGGAAGCGGCGGACGTGTGCCGGTGGTGGCCGGGTCTACGCCCCGACGGCCGCGATGCCATCTGGCAGCCCGAAGCCGGCATCGTGCTGGCCGCCGCCTCCCTGCGAGCGCAACTGCGGTTGTTCACAAGCAGCGGCGGGACAACACTGTTCGGAGCCAGGGTGGCCGAGATCTCGCCCGCCGCCCACGGTGTCGAGGTGAGCCTCGACGACTCCACAGTGATGCACGCAGATGTCGTGGTGCTCGCGCCGGGCCCCGGCGCCCCGGCGATGCTGGCCGGACTCGGGCTGAAGGTACCCCTGCACCCGTACCTCGAGCAGGTGGTGCACTTCGGTGACCCGACACAGCCCAACGCCTACGACAGCTACCCCGGCCTGTTCGACGGCCCCACCGATGAGCAACCCGGGATCTACGCCATGCCCACACCGGGCCTGGGATACAAAGTGGGACTTGACGAGCCGCTGCGCGACTACCGCGACGACGACGCGGACCGCACACCGGACCCTGCCCGCACCGCCACCGTCCGCGACCGGGTGCACGCCGATCTCACCTCGGTGTCCCCCACGGTTCTCGACGCGCAGGTGTGCTCGTGGACCGACTCTCCGGACGGGAGGTTCGTCTTGGACGTTCTCGACGGCGGTGTCGTGGTGGCCTGCGGCGACTCCGGGGAAGGCTTCAAGTTCTCCGCGCTGATGGGCGAGGTGCTGGCCGATCTGGCAGAAGGAGTGACGCCCGACGCGGACGTCGCCGCGTTGTCAGCGGCCCGGTTCGCCCACGGACTGCCCGAGCGGGCCGGCCCCCATGTGCTGGGGCGGCACTGACCGGGTCACCCTCGTGCGAAAGTCCGCTCGTTGGCCGCGACCGCTCGTTGCAGCAGATCCGGCTCGGCCAGGATCGACGGGTGCGCGAGCAGGAACGAGACGGCGGCAAACGCGTCGGTGATCGTCTGGTCGCTCAAGGTGGCCCGGACCACCTGATTCATCGCCCAGCGCTGCTGTTGGAGTTCCGTGGAGACCTCGGCACTCTCGAGCGCGTCCAGCCGGGCAGCGTCGGCACCGGCGGACAGCGCCCACGCGGCATCGGTCACCACGGCCTGCATCTCGAAGAACTCCGTCGCCATCCGCTGCGGCTGTGGGTTGTTCACGAGATAGTCGGACAGACAGCTCGCATGCAGAGCCGCTGACGACATGCCCTGCCCGTAAACGGGATTGAAGGACGCCACCGCATCGCCGACGGACACCAGACGCGCCGGATAATGCTCCAATCCGGTGAAGTCGCGACGGCGGCTGTCAGCCTGGCGATAGGTCATGATCTCGCGGGTCAACTCCCCCGCGGCCGCGTGGCCGAAGACCGGCGGCAGCTTGGCGCAGGTGGCGCGGAACTCCTCGAGCGTCTTCGGCGGCCGTCCAGGTTCGTAGGCCGTGAGCATCACCATCCACTGGTTCCCTTCGGCCACCAGTGCCGTCCCCAAGGCCAACCCATCCGGCGCGGCCGGCCCGTCGAACTGGGCCAATGCCGTCATCGGGAAGTCATCCGAGTCTTCTGTGCGCGTGAACAATGCTGTCGCGTAGTTGATGTCGGTGCGGACCCGGTGCAACTGCGGACGTTGGAAACCGGCGTCCTCGACCCACTCCGATGTCTTGCTCGATCTCCCCATCGCGTCCACCACAAAGTCGACCGCGGTGACCTGCTCGCTGCCATCCCTGATGTAGCGCACGGCACGGACTGCGCCGTCGTCGAAGTCCAGCCCCGTCGCCCGGGCCGGCAGGATCGAGACGTTGGGCAATGCCGCGACCATGGTCCGGATCTGCGATTCAAGGAAGGGGCGGGTGCCTGCGAGAATCGACATGCCGCGGTTGGGCAGTCGCTGTTCACCGCTGAGGTACACCGCCTGCTGTTCGAAATCGACGAGCAACGCGCCGCGCTCCTGCGCCGCTGAGGTGAAACCGGGCAACCAGCGTTCGATCTGGGCGAACCCACCCGGCAACAGGACGTGGCCTTGTTGGGCTTGCGGGACCCCGGTCCGCGGTGATCCCCCGGTCTGGACATCGTCGCGCTCGATGATCACGACGGCGCGCGCATGGTCGGCGAGCACCCGCGCGGCCATCAGGCCGGCGATGCTGCCGCCCAGCACACACGCGGTGTCCAGCGTCTTCGGCGGCCGCGGCGGCGGATCCGTTCGGATCAGCCGGTCGAACACGGCGCGGTCGGCATCAACCGCCGCACAACCGTGTGGTGTTGATTCGTCAGGGTTCACGTGGGTTTCAACGGCGGGGACCGTTGCGGGCGATCACTTTTCCGCCCTCAGCGTAATCGCGATCAGGCGGGCTGCCTGCTGGTCGCGAAATACACAGCGAACCCGATCAGACACGCGCCCGTCGTTCGCTGGATGTTGCGGTCGGTCCGCGTCGACACCGAGGCACGGCGCAGATAGCTCCCCATCACCGCGTAACCGATTGCAACCACGAACTCCACCACCAGGTAGACCAGCCCGACGGCGAGGAGCCCGCCGGTGATGGATCCTGCGCCGGAGACGAATTGGGGCAACAGAGCGGCGAACAGCAGCACCGCCTTGGGATTGGTGCCCGCCACCAGGAACTCCTCACGACCGAGCGCCCATGCGCCGCGCACCGGCCGGGCAAGGTCCTCCGGATCGCCGTCGTCAGCTCGCGAACGGGTGCGCCAGGACGACCACAACGTCTGTACCCCGAGATAGAGCAGGTAGGCCACACCGATCCACTTGACGGCGGTGAAGAGCTGTTCGGACCGGAGCAGCAATGTGCCGAGACCAGCGCTGACCAGCACGACCATCACTGCAAAGGCGGCAAGCCTACCTACGACAGCGAGCAGGGCGAGCCGCGGTCCCACCTGGTACGCGTTCCGCAGGCCGAGCAGCTGATTGGCCCCCGGAACGGCAGAGATGGCGAATGACGCCAGCAGAAATGCCGGCCAGTCGATGATCATGGGCGGAATTGGTACCGCACGCAAGCAATCTGGTCAAGATGAATCACAGGCTCACCTGACCTCCAGGGGCTCGGCCAGCCCATTGCGCCGGGTCACCTCGGCGAACCACCGCGCGCTGTCTTTGGGGGTGCGGGCCTGGGTCGCATAGTCGACGTGGATCAGCCCGAACCGCTTGTCATAGCCGTAGGCCCACTCGAAATTGTCCAAGAGGGTCCACACGAAGTAGCCGCGGACATCCGCGCCGTCCTCCACTGCCTGCAGCGTGGCACGGAAGTGGCTGTCCAGAAAACTGATTCGATCGTTGTCGCGAATCGCGCCGTCCTCGTCGCGCACGTCGTCGAAGGCCGCCCCGTTCTCGGTGACGTAGATCGGTACCGGGCCGTAGTCGCGGTGAACCCAGGTGAGCACGTCGGAGAGCCCGGACGGGTCGATCTCCCATCCCATCGCCGTCGTCGGCAAGTCGGTGCGCACCGGCTCGACGTCGGTGCTGCCCACCCAGGCCCGGGCGTGCGGATCGGCAGCCGGTGCTCCGGTGCCAGCCCGCACGAACTCCCGGAAGTAGTAGTTGACGCCGAGGAAGTCGATCGGGGCGGCGATGACCGCCGCGTCGCCGTCCTGCGCGAACCCGAAATCGCTGATGGCCGCCACATCGGCCGGCAGGTCGTCGGGATAGTGACCCCGAAACAGACTGTCCAGGAACAGTCGATTGGAGACAGCGTCCACCCGGCGCGCGGCGTCGACGTCGGCCGGATCCTCGGTCGCCGGAGAGACCGGCGTCAGATTCAGCGTGATGCCCAGCTGCGAACTGCTGTCTTGAGCGCGCATGGCTGCCACGGCCAAGCCGTGTCCGAGCATCAGGTGATGGGCCGCCGCCAGTGCGGCCGCGGGCTCAGTGCGCCCCGGTGCGTGCGCCCCCGCCGCGTAGCCCAGAAATGCCGAGCACCACGGCTCGTTGAGTGTGGTCCAGTGCGCGATCGTGTCGTGTAATTTCTCGTGGGTCATCGCCGCGTACTCCGCGAAACGTTCTGCGGTGTCGCGCACCGGCCACCCCCCGGCGTCTTCGAGCGCCTGCGGCAGATCCCAGTGATACAGCGTGACCCACGGTTGGATGCCATGGGCGAGCAGTTCATCGACCAGGCGGGTGTAGAAATCCAGCCCGTCGGCATTGATGGCGCCCTTGCCGTCGGGTTGTAGCCGCGGCCAGGCCAGCGAGAAGCGGTAGTGCGTGACGCCGAGGTCGGCCAGCAGCCCGACGTCCTCTCGGTAACGGTGGTAGTGGTCATCTGCGATGTCGCCGGTGTCGCCGTTGTGGACAGCGCCGGGCCTGCGCGAGAACGTATCCCAGATCGATGGTTGCCGGCCGCCGACGGTGACCGCGCCTTCGATCTGATAGCTGGCCGTCGCCGTGCCCCACACGAACCCGTCGGGGAAGCCCAGCGTGTGCTCGCGGTTCATCATGGGGTGACTCCTGTCGGGGATTCCAGTCGCGCGGTGGATCGTCGTTCGACGAGTTGGGTGGCCAGTTCGACGTGATGTGAGTCGAGTACGTCCCCGGCAGCCAGGCGCAGTGCGGTGCGCATGGCGACCGCCCCCATTTCGCGCAGTGGCTGGCGGATGGTGGTCAGCGGCGGCGCCGACAGTTTGGCCAGCTGGGTGTCGTCGAAACCCACCACGCTGAGGTCTTCCGGCACCCGCAATCCGCGGGTCCGGGCCGCTTCGATCACGCCGAGTGCGGTCTCGTCGCTGGCTGCGAACACCGCCGTCGGCGGCGTCGGCAGGTCCAGCAGAGCCAGTCCCTCACGTAATCCGTTGTCGTAGAGAAAGTCCCCCGTTCGCACATAGTCGTCGGTCACGTCGGCACCGGCCTCTTCCATCGCGGCCCGGTAACCGTGCAAGCGGGCCTGGTTGCAGGCCGCGGTCATCGGTCCACCGACATAGGCGATCCGGCGGTGCGACAACGCAAGCAGGTGCTGGGTCGCGGCCAGGCCGCCGGCAAAGTTGGTGGAGCCGACGCTGGTGATGCGGGCGGTCGGTTGATTGAGCGGGTCGATGACCACCAGCGGCAGACCGAACCGGTGCAGCGCAGCGATGTCGGCCTCAGGGAGTTGGTCCACCACGGAAATCACCGCACGGCGCCCCGCCGCGGCCAGGTCGGACACCCACTGCGACGCCACACCGGTATCGCGCTCACCGTCGGGACGCCTGCTGACCACCACCGCGACCCCGGCGGCGTCCCCCGCGTCGAGCAGACCCTGGACCACCTCGATGCCGTAGGCGTTGAGGTCCTCGTGGAACAACAGTTCTACGGTGGGCGGCCGCTCGCCTGCGCCGGCCACATCGACGGGCTCCGCGCGCCTGGCGACGTAGTGATGCTGTTCGAGCAGGGTCTTCACCCGGGAGCGGGTCGCCGGAGCGACGTCGGTGCGTCCGTTGAGCACCTTGGACACCGTGGCTATCGAGACACCCGCGGACGCGGCGACGGTGGCCAGGGTCGCGCGGGCGCTGCGGTGGTGCTCGATGCTGTCAGTCATTGCCCGCCACCTCGGGCGCGACGGCGACCGGGGTCAGCATGATCCGGTCCGGGCCGACCGCTCGGGTGTCACCGGTCAGCCAGACAGTCCCGCGGCAGGCTGCGTCAGCCGCTGACGTGCCCACCACCAGGTCCAGTTGGCCCGGTTCCACGATCCGTTCGAGGTCCGGTCCGGTGAAGGCAGTGCGGTCGGCGTGCACCGTGAACCTGACGATGACCGCGCCTCCAGCCGGCACCGGCACCCGCGCATAGCCGATGAGCTGGCGGGCCGGCCGGACCACCGACGCCACCGGATCTTCCACATACAGCTGCACCACTTCATCCCCCGCTCGAGACCCGGTGTTGCGAACCCGCACCGTCACGGTCCACTCACCATCGGTGGGCACGGAGTCGGGGGTGACCTGCAGCGCATCGAGCTCGAAGGTGGTGTAGCTGCGCCCGTATCCGAACGGGTAGAGCGGAGTGGGGTCGACACTGCTGATGTCGGCAGCCAGTGTGCCCAGTGGCGGCTGCAGGTAGGTGCCGGGCTGGCCGCCCGGGGTGCGTGGGATCTGCACCGGGAGCTTGCCACCCGGCTGCACACGTCCCGACAACACCCCGGCAATGGCTGCACCGCCCTCTTCGCCCGGCATGAAGGCCTGGACGAGCCCCGCCGCGCGGTCCGCCACGGCGCCGAGTGCGTACGGGCGGCCCGACACGACCACCACCACCACGGGAACACCGGTGGCCAGCAGTTCCTCGAGCAGGTCGGCCTGGACACCGGGCAGCCGCAGATCCTCTGCGTCACTGCCCTCCCCGGAGGAACCGTTGCCGAACAGACCCGCCAGATCGCCGACCACCGCGACACAGAGATCTGCGGAGGTGGCCGCCTCGACCGCTGCGGCGAAACCAGACCGGTCGCGGCTCTGCACCCCGCAGCCCTGCTCATAGCGGACGTCCGTACCGGTGAGCTCGCCGGCCAGTGCCTCCACCACCGTCGGCACCGTCACACCCAGCCCGAAGCCCGGGTGGCGCGGCAGGACATGATTGGGAAAGGCATAGCAGCCCATGAACGTTCGCGGATCCGCCGCGGCGGGGCCCACCACGGCTATCCGGTCGAGCCGGGGGCGGCCGACGCCGCCGAGAGGTAGCGCGGTGCCGGGGTCCAGCAGCACGATGGAGCGTTCGGCCAGCCGACGGGCGATGTCCCGGTTGGCGGGCGCGTCCAGGTCCACGTGGTCCGCGCCGGCCACCGACGCCTCTGGCGTCCAGTCCGGATCCAGTAAACCCAGCTGTACCTTCTGCAGCAGCAACCGCCGCACCGCGCGGTCCACCCACTCCACCGGAAGCCGCCCGTCGCGGACCCGTTCGGTGATGCCGTTGCCGAGACCGACCGTGTCGGGCAGTTCGACATCGACACCGGCGACCAGCGCCAGCACGCCGGACTCCTCCGCATCCGCGGCCACCCGATGCATCGTCGCCAGGAACGGCACCGACCAGTAGTCGGAGACGACGGTGCCCGTGAATCCCCACTGGCCGCGCAGCACATCGGTGAGCAGCCAGGAGTCCGCTGACGCCGGCACCCCGTCGACGTCGTTGTAGGCGCTCATCACCGAGCCTGCGCCGGCGACGGTGACCGCCACCTCGAACGGCGGAAAAATCACATCCGCGAGCTCACGCCTGCCCATCGGCGCCGGACCGTGATTGCGACCGGCGCGCGATGCGGAGTAGCCGGCGAAGTGCTTCAGGGTGGCGATCACCCCCGCGCTCTGCAACCCCCGCACGTACGCCGCCCCCAGCGTGGACACCACATAGGGATCTTCACCCATTGTCTCCTCCACCCGACCCCACCGATAGTCACGCACCACATCGAGCACCGGCGAAAGCCCCTGATGCACACCAACACTGGCCATGTCGCGACCGATCGCCGCGGCCATTTCCTGCACCAGAGGCGGGTCGAAGGTGGCACCCCACGCGATCGCAGCCGGATACACGGTCGCGCCGTAGGCAGTGAATCCGGTCAGACACTCCTCGTGCACGAGGGCTGGGATGCGCAGCCGCGACTGCTCGACAACGATCCGCTGCTGATCGACCAACTCGGCGGCCCCCTGCATCGGCGTGACGGGACGGCTGCCGTAGATGCGGGTGAGGTGCCCCAGTCCGTGCCGGGCCGCGTCGCGCAGCGGGACGGCGCCGGACAGCGCAAAGGCGTCCTCCATCGGGGCGACGTTGGATGCGCCCTCGGCAAAGTCATCGCCATCGCTGTCGACTTCGCCGGGAGCCCTGTCGTTGCTCGCCCACCTGCTGCCGAGCTGTGCGACCTTCTCCTCGATACTCAGCTCTGCCAGCAGCAGTTCCACCCGCTGCGCTGCCGGCAGCGACGTGTTCTGCCAAGGCCGGGGGGCCGTCTCATCGACCGCCGAGTTCTGCTCGACCGGATGTAGTGAGGTCACAAGACGGTCCTTCCGTCGTGGGAAAGTTTTCCGACTTCGAAAATGTTTCGACAAGTCTTCGATCGAACCAGAAATAGGTCGACATGACTGTTCTAGCACTAAAGATGGTTTCCAACAATATGTTTGCGGCATTGAATGAATGCAAATCATGGCGCTGCGACGCAAAAAGACGCTATTGACATCGTTGAAACCGTAAATATACGTTGAGTTTGCGGTCATCGTCGAAATATTTCGATATAGCGATGCCCCGCCTCGGGTGACCGACAAAGCCGCGATGGAGCGGCTCTCACGTACGGAGCTGAGCGTGGACTTCACATCTGCAGACCTCAAAAGTGTTGATGCAAAAGCTTTTCAGCGCGGCATCACGTCGCGTCGAACCTTCCTTGCCGCCGCGCTCAGTGTCCCCGTCCTGGGCGCGCTGGCTGCATGCGGCAGCTCCGGACCGAGCGGATCAGGACAGAATGGCGGCGCTCCCCCAGGGTCTGCGTCCTACTGGTTCCTCACCTCCCAGCCCCAGGAGGGCATCCGTACCGCGGCGGTCGAGCGTTTCAATGAGGCCAACCCGGACAGCCAGATTCAGTTCACCGCCTTCCAGAACGACGCCTTCAAGACCAAGATCAAGACCGCGATCGGTGCCGGTCAGGCGCCGACGCTGATCTTCGGCTGGGGCGGTGGCACGTTGCGAAGTTACGTCGACGCCGGCCAGGTCGATGATCTGACCTCGTGGTTCGACGAGAATCCGGCAGTCAAGAACCGGTTGTTCCCAACCGCTTTCGGTCCGGCAACGGTGGATAACAAGATCTATGCGATGCCCACCGAAACCGTCCAGCCGATCGTCCTCTACTACAACAAAGAGGTCTTTGACAACGTTGGTGCCACACCACCTCAGAGCTGGGGCGACATCATGGATCTGGCGCCGAGGTTCAATGCCGCAGGAGTAGCTCCCTTCTCACTGGCCGGACAGTCCCGCTGGCCCGAGATGATGTGGTTGGAGTTCCTGTTCGACCGTCTTGGCGGACCCGAGGTGTTCGAAGCGGCCTACAACGGCGAGCCGAATGCCTGGTCGAACCCGGTGGCAATCGACGCTCTGACCAAGGTGCAGGACCTGGTGAAAGCCGACGGATTTGTCAACGGCTTCTCCTCGGTGACTGCCGACTCCAACGCAGATCAGGCACTGCTGTACACAGGTAAGGCCGCCATGATGCTCCAAGGCAGCTGGACCTACGGCGGAATGGCCACTGACGGGGGCGATTTCGTCTCCAGCGGGAAGTTGGGTTACATGAACTTCCCCGGCGTCGACGGCGGCACCGGAGATCCGTCCGATACCGTCGGCAACCCGGCCCAGTATCTGTCGATCTACTCGAAGGCCACCGACGAACAGAAGGAGGTCGCGAAGAAGTTCCTCAGCACGGCGGTCCTGTCCGACGAGGAAGTCAAAGAGTGGATCGGCATCGGCAGCGTGCCGATAGTGCAGGGCACACAGAGCGAACTGGGCACCTCGACAGACGCCGATTTCCTCGAGTTCATCTATCGCGTGTCCACCGAGGCCAAGGTCTTTGCCCAGTCGTGGGATCAGGCGTTGTCGCCGACAGCTGCCGAGACACTGCTCGACAACATCTCCCGACTGTTCCAGCTCTCGATCAGCCCACAACAGTTCGCCGACAACATGAACCAGGCCACTGCCAAATGATCCCGGCACCAACCGGGATCCGCCCTGGGCAGCCGACTCCGCGGTCGGCGCGCAACACCCGGGTCGCATTCCTGGCCGTGCCCGCGCTGGTCTTCTTCGTCGCGTTTGCCGTGATTCCGCTCCTGGGCGTCCTCCTGCTGAGCTTCAGCCAGTGGGACGGCATCGGAGCCATCCAGCCGGCCGGTCTGGCCAGCTGGCAGTCGGTGCTCACCGACCCCGCGCTCCCGCACACGATTTGGGTGACGTTTCTGCTGATGGTGCTCTCGTGGGCAGTGCAGACGCCGGCCAGCGTGGTCATCGGAGCCTTCCTGGCCGGGCGCCAGCGCTACCGCGAGTGGCTCGCAGTGCTGTACTTCATCCCGCTGCTCCTCAGCTCGGCCGCCATCGCGATCACCTACAAAGCCCTGTTGGATCCCAACTTCGGGCTCGGCGTCGGATTGGGGGTGCCGCTACTGAGCCAGGACTGGCTCGGCCAGGGCGGCCTGGCCCTGGGGGTGGTGATCTTCATCGTGTCCTGGCAATTCGTGCCGTTCCACTCTCTGATCTACCAGGGCGCCATTCAACAGATCCCGCGGTCGATGTACGAGGCTGCCCAGCTCGACGGCGCTGGTCGGTGCCGGCAGTTCTTCTCCATCACGCTGCCCGCGCTGCGGTACACGATGGTCACGTCCTCCACGCTCATGGTGATCGGCTCCCTGACCTTCTTCGACCTGATCTTCGTGCTCACCGGCGGCGGCCCGGGCGACGCCACCCGGGTGCTCGCACTCGACATGTACCGACGCGGTTTCCAGGCCAACCTGATGGGCCCCGCCAGCGTGATCGCGGTGATCCTGGTGCTCGTCGGGTTGGGGATGGCGTTGCTGCTGCGACGTCTCGGCGGGGGTACGCCGTCACACAGCCAATTGGATGGTGCCTGACATGTCGGCGACGCTGACCACCCCGTCCACCCGCACCACACACCCACCGGCGCGTCCGACGACGCGGCGACGCGGGCGGATGCGCCATGGGGAGCGGCCGAACTGGCTCGGCGCCCTGATTGCCTTCCTGTGGCTGGCGGTGGTGCTGGTCCCGATCTACTGGATCGTCATCACCAGTCTGAAGAGCCAGAGCAACTACTTCGCCACCAATCCGTTGCTGCCCTCCCCGGAGTCGGACTTCGAGCAATACCGGTTCGTGGCCCAGTCGGACTTTCCGCGCTATTTCCTCAACAGCGCCGTTGTCGCGATCGGCACGGTGGTGCCGACGATTCTGCTTGCGTTCATGGCGGCCTATGCGATCGTGCGGGGCAACGGCCGGTTCCTGCGCGTGGCGAATGTGATCTTTTTGTCGGGACTGGCAATTCCACTGCAGGCCGTGGTGATCCCGGTCTATCTGATCATCATCCGACTGCATCTCTACGACACTCTGCTCGCGATCATCCTGCCCTCCATCGCGTTTGCCATTCCCCTGTCGGTGCTGGTGCTCGCGAACTTCATCCGGGATGTGCCCAAGGAGCTGTTCGAGTCGATGAGTATGGACGGCGCCAGTGAGTGGGCCACCATGTGGCGGCTCGCCTTTCCCCTGGCCCGGCCCGCCCTGGTCACGGTGGCGGTCTACAACGGCCTGACGGTCTGGAACGGGTTCCTGCTGCCGCTGATCCTGACCCAGAGTCCGGACCAGCGGACCCTGCCCCTGGCCCTGTGGACGTTTCAGGGCCAGTACAGCGTCAACGTGCCGGCGGTCATGGCCTCGGTGGTACTCAGCACGCTGCCGGTGATCGTGCTCTACGCCTTCGGCCGCCGCCAGTTGGTCAGCGGGTTGACGGCCGGCTTCAGCAAGTAGGTCACCCGGCGGCGCGGGCTTCGACATCATCGTCGACAACGTCGGTGGCGCCACGCTGGACGCCTCGTTCACCGCGGTCACGCGCTACACCGGCCACGTCCTCGGCGCGCTGGGCTGGGGCACCCACAACCTGGCGCCCCTGTACTTCCGGGGCGCCGACTATTCGGGCGTGTTCACCGTGCTGCCACTGCTGATCGGACGCGGCCGGGAACACCACGGACACATCCTCTCGAACGCTGCCGCACTGGTCGAGAGCGGACAGCTCGTCCCGCGGCTGCACCCGACATCCTCGCCGTTGCACACAAGAGTCTGTTGTGCGAGGGCACCTTGCCGCGGCCCGACCTCGGATAGGCCCGCTAAACCTGGTTGATACCCCCGTCGACGAAGATCTCCGCACCTGTCATGAAGCTGCTCGCATCGGAGCCGAGGAAGACCACCACAGCGGCCAGTTCGGCAGGATCACCTATCCGCTTCATCGGGTTCGTTGCCAGACCGTCGAAGAACACCTGCCGCTGGTCTTCGTCAGGCACCAGCTCGGTGAGTCCCTCGGTCAGGATCGGACCGGGAATGACCGTGTTGACCCGGAAGCCACGCTCGCCCAACTCGGTGGCCCAGGTGCGGCCGAAGGACCGGACAGCAGCCTTTGCCGCGGCGTAAGCGCCGAATGCCGGCATACCCTTGGTGGCTGCGGTCGAGCCGGACAGCACGATCGAGGCACCGCGATTGAGTAGCGGCAGCGTCTTCTGCACGGTGAACACCGTCCCGCCCACGTTGCGGTTAAACGTGTCGATGAGGTGCTCGGGTGTCTCGTCCTCCAGCGTCGCGAACTCGCCACTGCCGGCGTTGGTGAAGACGATGTCGAGGCCGTCACCTGCGTCGCGGATGACCCCCACAAGTCGATCCAGATCCGCTGTGTTGGTGACATCGCTGGCAACACCGACGACACCGGAACCCAGGGACGCTGCGGCGGCGTCGACGCGCTGTTGGGTACGCCCGGTGATGAACACCTTGGCGCCCGCGTCGGCGAAGGCGCGCGCCGTCGCAAAGCCGATGCCGGATGTGCCGCCGGTGATCAGTGCTGTCTTTCCTTCGAGCTGAGCCATTTCATCCTCCAGTTGTCGAAAACGCCTGCTGTGTTTCAGATCCAACAACTAGGTGACATGACACCTTATTCCAGGACATGTCACCTAGTTGCCCGCACCCGGCGTGTGCCGCGGTCGCCCTACCCCGCCCGGACATCGGTGACGGATACTCCGTCGGGCCACGGCGCCACACGTCACCCGCGCAGCTCCCCCACCGCCGTCAAGACCAATTCCGCGAGCCCAGATGTGGTGATGTGCGGCTGTACACCGTGGAGTACTTGCAACACAGCCGATTTCGCATTGGGTCAGCCACCCCGAAGTGCTGACGAAGGAGCGCCAGGGACAGCCCCGAGAAGCCGGACCTGCGGAGGGCGACATACCCGCTGCCCCCTGGGGCGGAGGTCGTCCCGATGCCCAGAACTCGCCCATTGACCACCTCGATGCCCGACCCAACCGATCCAGGATCCTTCGTCGATGGCCGACCCTGTATGACCACCTCCGCAAGCGCCGCAGTGATCGACCGCAAGGGCGGACCGTTTGGTTCCGCGACGTCGTGAGGGAGGAGGCCCACAGACAAAGGCGCCAGTTTGATGCGGGTGCTACACCCCCTCGTCCCCTCGTCGAATGGAGCGTGGACAATCAACCCCCATGCTCTTCCTTGGTCAGTGCGCTCACCCTGAAATCAGCGGACTCAGCGCCTGTCCGACCTTGGTGACCAGCCCTGGTGTGTAACCGTGGGTCGGCAGGTTGATGACGACGCCGCCGATACCGACGTCGAGCACGCGTCGCTGAATCTCCTCGGCGATTTGGACAGGTGTCCCGGTGACCACGCGACCCCCGTGCGCCTCCGGCATATCCCTGGATTCCTCCCCGTCAACGATCACCGTCAACAAAGTACTGGTCGCCAATGACGCCGGATCGCGGTCGATTTCGATGCACCGTTGTTCGAGTACACGGAGCTTGGCCGGTAGCTCCTCGATGGGCGCAATGATGTTCAGGTGGTCGGCATGGCGCGCCGCCAGCCGGAAGGTTTTCTTCTCACCGCTGCCGCCCAGCATCACCGGAATGTGGTCACGGTAGCGGGGTTCGTTGATGGCGTTCTCCGTGTGATACCACTTCCCGGAGAACGTTGGTCGCTCGCCCTGCGTCATGGGAAGGATCACCTGCAACGCTTCTTCCAGCTTCTCGAATCGTTCTGTGAAGGAGCCGAATTCGAAACCGAGTTGGCGATGCTCCAACTCGTACCAGCCGGCACCCAGGCCCAGTACGGCGCGTCCGCCACTCAACACGTCCAGGGTGGTGATCACTTTCGCCAACAGTGTGGGGTTGCGGTAGGTGTTGCCGGTGACCAATGTCGAAAGCTGGATCCGCTCCGTGGACGCAGCGAGTGCGGCCAGCGCGGTATAGGCCTCCAGCACGGGCTCGTCTGGCTCACCCAGGCCCGGTAGTTGATAGAGGTGGTCCATTACGAGCACCGTGTCGAAGCCCGCGGCTTCGGCTTCGCGGGCCTGTGCTTGAACCGCGGGGAAAAGTTCGGTCACCGGTCTGTCGTAGCTGAAGTTCGGGATCTGGAGTCCGAGTCGAATGGTCATGAACTGAATCAATTCTTCTCCAAGAAGGGTTATTCCGGCGTTGCGGGAACAGCGAAGCCACGCACGGTGGGTTCAAACAAAGCATGAATGAGGTCCGGGTCGACAGATGGCCATCGCGCCCCGAGACCAATTCCTGATTCCCGGTCACAGGGTGCACCGGGCATCAATGGACGGAGTCTGTAGATCAACAAGGTAGTCCGCGACAGCTCGGTCCACGCACTCGCTCTGCCCGAACATCGCGACACCGTGCTGCGCGCCCTCCACAGTCAGTAGGCTGCCTCCCAGCAGGCGGGCCAGGTTGACGCCACCCTCATGCGGGGTGCCCGGGTCGCCGGTGACCGACACCGTCAGGGTCGGGGGCAGTTCGGCGTTTCCGGTGAACCAGGGCAGCGACCGGCTCACCGGCGATGGCCACGCCTCACATTCGTAGTGCGCACGCTGTTCCGGGCCACCGGGGTCGAGGAACGGTGCGACCTGCCACGCTCGGCGGGAAAGCTCGGTGTGCTCGTCGGCGGTACGCCGCGGGTTGTCCATACACCTGATCGCCAAGTTCGCGTCCACGTTGAGTCCACCGCCGTAACGGCCGTCAGGTCCGCGTCCCATCGCGCCATCGCGCAGCCCCAGTAGTACCTCACCGCGGCCTGCGGCCAGCTCTGACAGGCCCTGAATGATGATCGGCCACTGGGCATTGACGAAGAGGGAGGTTGAAACAGCCTGCACTGCGGCGTCATACGACAATGAGCGGCCACCGGCGACGGGAAGCGGGTTGTCCTGCAGCGGCCGCACCAGGTTGTGAAACCGCTCGTCGGCCTGCCCCGGCTCCGTGCCCAGCGGGCAGTTCGGCTCCGAGACGCAGTCTTTCGCCAGCTCCGTGAAGGCGTTCTGCCAGGCCGCGAACTGGGACAGGCGGAACTCCGATTCGGTTTTCAGCGGGTCGACCGCGCCGTCGATCACCATGGCCCGCAGGTTCTCCGGGAAGGCCTCGGCGTACATGCCGCCCAGCTCACTGCCGTAGCTGTAGCCGAGGTAGGACAGCTTTTCGTCGCCCAACACCTCGCGCATCACGTCCATGTCCTGCACCATGTTGGCGCTGCCGACGCTGGTCAACGCGTCGACCCCGCCGGTGCCCTCGATGCACCGCTGCGCCACGTCCAGGGCCGCATCGCCGTCCGGCACGTCGAACAGATACGGTGCCGGCTCCTCGCCCCGGTCGGTCTCGGCGTCGGTGTAGCACTCCACCCGCGGGATGGAGGCACCCACACCGCGCGGGTCGAAGCCGATCACATCGAACCGTTCACCGACACGGCCGAAATCCGATACCGACCTGAGCAGACCGACAAAGCTCATCCCTGAACCGCCGGGACCGCCGGGATTGACCAGTAGCGAGCCGATCTTCTCACCGCGGGCCTTGGCCCGCAGCAGGGCGATCTTCCCGCGGGGACCGTCAGGGTCGGCGTAGTCCAGCGGGACCTCGACGCGGGCGCAGTCGAACTGTGCACTGGCGAAGCTCTGCTCGTCGACCGAGGACGACGCGTAGGGTGCACATGGTCCGAATTCGATTTCCTGAGCGTAGAACTCGGCGAGTCCGGAAGGTTCGACAGAAGCCTCGGTAGGCGGCGGGGGCGAGGCGCACGAGCTCACGAACAGCACCACGCCCGTGCACAGGGCGAGCACACGCCCACTCCTAGGTTGACTGGACTTGTCACGAACCATCGACACCAACGTGTACTTATCGAATTTGCCTGACTTCACGCCAGCAGTTCACACCATGCCGCTGCGGCATGGTCCACATCCGACCCCGGTCAGAGCAGACGCTCGGTGGTGACAGGAACAAGGAGGCGTCGACGACAGCGCCTGCACAATCATCTGAAACAACCCGTGCGCTTCACTGTCGGGGCCAGCTTGCACTGAACCAAGGCCCCGATGCGCAGTGGGGTCGGTTGCAGAACTGATCAGAAATGAACGCGCCGCTGGAGACCGGCGGCGCCGTGGCCGGCGAAAAATCACCATCACCTCGGAGGTCGAGCCCTGAAGCTGACGTGAGACCGGCCGCGCCGGTAAAGTCGCATACTGCCGTCGACCAGAATGTGAACCATGGCCTGGAGCACCCGTGAGATCGCCGCGCTGTCCGGTACCAGCCTGCGGGCTGTGCGGCACTATCACGACGTCGGCCTTCTCGCCGAGCCCGAACGCCGGACCAACGGCTACAAGCAATACGGGGTGACACATCTGGTGCGTCTCGTGCGTATCAAACGTCTTGTCGACTTGGGCTTCTCACTCACCCAAATCGCGGCGATGGGCGATGCCGACGACCACCCGGCTGCCGAACTGCGCGCCCTGGACAATGAGCTGGCAGCGACCATCGAACAGCTGCAGCAGGCACGCACCGAAGTGCGTCAGATCCTGGACCAGAAGGCGCCGACCGACCTGCCGACGCAGTTCGTGTCACCTCGCGCGGTCGCCACACTGTCCGAGGCCGACCGCTCGCTCGTCGTTCTGTTGTCGCGGGTCCTGGGTCCCCAGGGCCTGCAGATCTATGCCCACCTGCTCGAGAATGCCCCAGACGACCCCGTGGCCCACGAGTACGATGAACTGGATCCCGATGCCGACGAGCGCACCCGCGCGGACCTCGCCGAACGCCTGGTGCCCTACCTGCTGTCGGTGCGCGCGGCACATCCGGGGCTCGTGGACTCGCACGCCGACGCCCCCGGCGGGGCGCAGTTCGCCGGCAGGGCCATCAACGAGGCCATGCAGGAACTCTATAGCGAAGCGCAGCTCGACGTGCTGCGCCGCAGCGGCGACATCATCCGAGCGACCACTGCGGAAGCGGCAACGGAGCCAGACGGTAGGTAGGCGGTTCGGTCCCGTGGAGGTGGGCCACGAAATAGTCCCAGGTGCGGCGGTAGGCGTAGTGCTGGTAGCCGAACAGCGCGTGTTCGGTGCCCGGAATGAGGATCAGGTCGAAGTCTTTGTCCGCCTTGATGAGTGCGTGCGCCAGGCGCATCGTTTGGTAGGGATGGGCGTTGTCGTCGAGTTCGCCGTGGATCAGCAGTAGCTTGCCCCGCAGTTCGTCCGCCAGGTGAGTGTTCGAGATCGCCTTCCTCCCGTTGTCGCTGAGGTCGCCGTGGTAGTGCTCGGCCCACATGGCCAGGTTGACGGTGTTGTCGTGGTTACCGGACACCGCCACCGCAACCCGATAGAAGTCCGGGTACGTGAGCAATGCCCTGGCGGCGGCGAAGGCACCGGCCGACAGACCCGTTATCCCGACGCGCTCGGTGTCCAACCAGCTGTGCCGCCGACCCAGTTCGCGAATCGCGGCCACGCGGTCGTCGAGAGCGCCAGCATTGCCCATGTCGCGGTAGGAGTGGTCGTGAAAGGCTTTGCTGCGCCCGGCGGTTCCGCGTCCGTCGATCACCACCACGGCAAAACCCAGCGCTGCCAGCGCCTCGGGGTGGCCGACGTGCGGTGAGTCGAATGCGGCCCCCGCGTTCCAGATCTGCGGGCCCGGATAGATGTGCTCGATCACCGGGTAGCGGCGCTGCGGATCGAAACCGTGTGGACGCCAGAGCAATCCGTAGATGCGGGTTCTGCCGTCGGCGGCGATGGTGCAGAACCGCTCCGGCGCGCTCCAGCCCTGCGCCTCCAGCGCTGAGGCGGAAGGCGCCTCGAGTTCGACCAGCAGTTGGCCGTCCCCGTCGCGTACCACCGTGTGCGGAGGGCGGTTGGGTGAGGATGCCCGTTGGACGAAGTAGTCGCCGCCGTCGGGACTGACCGCGTCATGGTCGAGGGTGTCGTCCTTGGTGAGCCGCACAAAACCCTGGCCGTCGAGCCCGATCCGGCAGATCTGGCGTACATAGGGATCGTCGGCGACGAGGCCGGCAGCGACGAACCATACCTGCCGGCGCTGTTCGTCGACCCAGAGCACCTTTCGCACCGGCCACTGCCCGGTGGTGATCTGCCGGACCTCTTGCCCGTCGGGCGAATAGAGATAGAGATGGCCCCAGCCGTCGCGTTGCGACCACCACACGATCTCACCGGAGTCCAGCACCCGGGTCATCGTTGGTTCTCCCAGCTGGGGCGTCGGGTCCACCCGCGTCTCACCGGATTCGCTGATCAGGGTGGTGACGGTTCCGGTGGCCGGGTCCAGGCGGCGCAGCTCCAGCGTGCGGGCGTCGCGGGAATGGTTCAGGAAGTGCACCGCGTCACCCGATGTGCCGGTCCACCAGGCGTACATGACGGCGGTGCCGTGCATGATGACGGTGGGTTCGGCCTGCCGGACCACGGTGCGTTCTGCCACGTGGAGGACATTCCAGGTCAGCATTGCCTGCGCCTGCTCGCCCGGCATGGTGTATCGGGTGCGGTGCTCGACCGGTCTGCCGCCGTCGGAGGGCGACGATTCGACCAGCACCAGCTCGGGCAGGGCACGCTGGTCGATGCGCTGGGCCAGGATCCGGGTCGAATCCGGTGACCATTGCACGGCGAACAGGGGCGGCAGCCCAAGCACTCGCATCAGCGCTCTTCCGCCGGTCGCGTCGGCCATCCCGCCGTATTCGAAGTACGGTTCGGCGTCGTCGGTGAGGGGGAATTCCTGCTCACCGTCGCGGGATCGGACCCAGATGTTGCCGTCGCGACCGAACGCCACCCACGACTTGTCGGGCGACTCCACCTCCCCGGGCAACGCGCGGTCGCTGCGGTCGGCCCGTTCGCAGGTGCCCGCGCCGGGCGACCACACCCACCATGACCCCAACGCGGAGAAGCCGACCGTCCCGTCGTCACCCAACTCGACGGCGCTGATCGGGAGATCATCGGCGCTGACCGCATGACCGGAAGCCAAGGACAACGCCGCGGCCAGCCTGTCGTGGTCGAACGCGTCGTCTCGGCTGCCGTTGCGGGGATCCACCACGACAAAGCGCGACTCGACCTGGTACCAGAAACGGTGTCCGTCCGGAAGCCACTGCGGCTGTACCGCTGCTCCGGGCACGCGACGTGCCCGGTACGGGGCCAGCATCTGTTCAGCGCGGGCGTAGTCGGCGGCGGTCAAGGTCGTCTTGTGAGGGGCCGCTATGGCATCGGAGTTCACAGGCACAATGCAACAGCAGGACGTAACGGCACAGTCAAGGCCGTGGTTGACCCGGCCGCGGCGGGGCGGTCTGTGCTGACCCGGAAAGTGCAGACTCGCGGGGCCGGTTGAAGATACCTCGGTTGACGACGTTTCGAATCGGTCGTCTTGTCTGTCACGCCCGGCTGTACGTCGGAGTCGATGACTTTGGTTGCGGCGCTGTGGATTAAGCAAGTACCGTTCTGGGTTGTCAGAGTGTGATCGAGCATGCTTCCCTTCGGGTCCGGACAGCAGCCCGTCAACGGATGAGCTTTGTCGAGGGTCTGCGTTCGCGGCTCGCCGAACTGCCAAACTCCCACTAGGAACAGGACTTGCACATGAGCGGTGTCGTACACATTCACTCCCACGGTGGCCCGGAAGTGCTGCAGTTCAGCGACCGCACTCTTCCCCCACCGAAACATGGCGAGGTTCAGCTGACCCATGATCACATCGGCGTGAACTACGTCGACCTCATCTTCCGTGCAGGAATCTTCCCGTTGCGCGACTTTCCGGCAGTGTTGGGTATGGAGGGCGCCGGGAGGGTCACCGAGGTGGCGGATGAAGCCTCACGATGGAACGTCGGAGACCGTGTCGCCTATTGGACCGACCTCGGTGCCTACGCCGAACAACGCCTCATCGACGGCGGCCAGCTGGTCGCCTTACCTGACGACATCACCACCGAAGCAGCTGCTGCAGTGCTGTCCAAGGGCATGCTGGTATGGGCACTGATCAATCTCATCGTCGAGGTCAAACCCGGGGATATCGTGGTCGTCGGGCCGGCCGCCGGCGGGGTGGGCACTTTGTTGACCAGGTGGCTGACCGTGTCGGGCGTTCGCGTGATCGGCATCGTCGGCTCCCAGGACAAAGCAGCGCAAGTGCGTGAGGCCGGCATCGAAAACGTGGTTGTCTCTGCACAACCCGGTTCTGCTGCTCGCGACGTCAGCGCCATCGTCGGTGCCCGAAGCATCGACGTGCTCTTCGACGGCGTGGGAGGTCCGGGCTTCGCCACACTCTGGCCGCTCGTGAAGCCTGGCGGCACGGCTGTCTTGTACGGTCATGCCGCAGGGCTGCCCCCTGTTGACCCAAGCGACCTCGCCGCGCGGAATGTACGCTTTGTGCAGCCCAGCAGTGGTCAGTACGTCAACACCCCTGATCTCGTCGCTGCCGGGTCTGCTGCCATCTTCAACGCGTTACGAGACGGCATCTTCGGCACCTTGGCCCCCACCGTCTATCCGCTCGCAGAGGCACGACAGGCCCATGCGGACATCGGGTCACGCAGAACCACCGGCAGCGTACTGCTCACGCCGTGAGTCCAACCCTCGCCCCACCCCCATCGAGTGCCCCACCTCAGATCGAAAGTCGTTGTCTATGAACAGCATTTCTCGAAGAAGCGTGCTGACCGGCGGGCTCGCCATCACCGCCTTGACGGTGGCCCACCCATTGAGCGCAGATGCCCGGCCCGCACCCGACGTCGTGGGCTACCTCCTCGAGGCCGAACGACGTCACCAGGCCCGGATAGGTCTGTACGCACTGGATCTCAAGACCCACAAGACCATCGCACACCGGAACCACGAGCGGTTCGCGATGTGCTCCTCGGTCAAGACCTACGTTGCCGCGCGCGTTCTGCAGAAGGCGGAGCGCGGGGAGCTCGCACTCACCGACTCGGTCGTGGTTCACGGCGCCGACATTGTTTCCAACTCCCCGGTCACCGAAACCTGGGTCGGCCGCAGCATCCCCGTCGCCGATCTGTGCGCAGCTGCGCTTCAGAAGAGCGACAATGCCGCCACCAACTACCTGCTCAAGGCCGTGGGGGGCCCGCCGGCAATCACGGAGTTCGCCCGCAGTATCAGCGACAACGAGACTCGCCTCGATCGCTGGGAGACGGAGCTGAACTCCGCCATACCCGGGGATGTGCGCGACACCAGCACGCCACAGGCGCTCGGCGACGGCAACCGAGCGCTACTGGAGGGGACAGCTTTGACTCTGGAGTCCCGCCGGCAACTGATCGAGTGGATGGTGGCCAACACCACCTCCAGTCTGCGTCCGGGGATGCCGCCGGAGTGGATCCTGGCCGACAAGACCGGTGGCGGTGGGTATGGCTCCACCAACGATGTCGGGCTCGGTTTCGGACCCGGCGGTCAACAGGTCGTGCTGTCGGTCATGATGCGCTCCGCCACAGACAATCCCAACGCCGACGGGTTCCGACCTGTCATGGCCGAGATCGCCGCCGTGGTGATGTCGGCCCTCGCCGGCTGACCCAGAGCAGTGCGACTGAGATGCGAGCCACGCTGGTGTGCCCTTGAGTATGACGCAACGGCAGGGGTTGAACTCGGATGGTGAGCACCCACGTTCGTCCAGCCAAAGACCCCGCCACCACCCCACCGACATTGATCGCTGTCGAAGAGTTCTTCGGTCTACCCCGCCGCGCCCGGGCCCTGCTGTCCCCGGATGGCAGAAGTGTCGCCTACCTCGCCCCATGGCGTGGCCGTCTCAACCTGCATCTGCGTGCGCCGGACTCCGACTGGAGCTCCCCCGACGGCGACTGCCCCGAAGTCCGGCGCATTACCTCCGACGACCGACGCAACATCGACACGTTCTACTGGTCCAGCGACGGACGTTACCTGCTGTTCCACCAGGACACCGACGGCGATGAGAACTGGCACCTGTACCGCGCCGATCCGAACCGACCCGACGAGCCCGCGGTTGACCTGACTCCCTACGACGGGGTCCGCCTGCTCGACGCCCAGATAGTTCTGGATCAACCGGGCACGGCCTTCGTCTCGCTCAACATGCGCCGCCCCGAGCTGGCCGACTTCTATGAGCTCGACCTGGCCACCGGTCGATTGACGTTGGTTGCGCACAATCCCGGTGACGTCGTGTCCTGGATGCGCACCCCGGGGCGGCTGCTCGCGTTCACTATGGAGGACGGCGGTGCCCATGTTCTGTCGGAATGGGTCGACGGTGACCGGGCCCCTATCACGCGGTTCAGCGGGGCCGACGTCCTCTTGGCGGTCACTCCCACTGTGCCGACCCCGGACGGGACCGGGCTGTGGATCGGTTCGTCCCGCGGCTCGGACCGCACGCGCCTGGTCCGACTGGACCTGCGCACCGGCGAGCAGATCGGGGTGGACAGCCACCCGATCTTCGACCTCGACACTCCCCGGCCCGAGGCTGACCGCCGCTTTCCGCCCTCCCTGATCCTGCACCCGGGAACCGGCGAACTTCTTGGTGCCCGATACCTCGGCGCACGTCAAGAGATCCACCCACTGGACCCGCATTTCGCCGCGGTACTGCCGCGGCTGGCTGAGCTCTCCGACGGAGACCCCGCCCACATATCCTGCGATGCCACAGCCCAACGATGGGTGGTCGATTTCACCCACGACCGCGATCCCGGAGTCACCTGGTTCTACGACCACCGCACCGGCGAGGCGCGCTGCCTGTTCCGGCCCTTTCCCCATCTCGACCCGACCCAGCTAGCGCCCGTCACGCCGATCAGCGTCACGGCTCGCGACGGACTGACCTTGCCCTGCCACCTCACCTTGCCGAAAGGGGTTGAACCACGGTGCCTACCGACCGTACTGCTGGTCCACGGCGGACCTTGGTATCGCGACAGCTGGTGCTACGACCCCGAGGTACAGCTTCTTGCCAACCGCGGTTATGCAGTGTTGCAGGTCAACTTTCGGGGTTCGACGGGGTACGGTAAGGCCCATACTCAGGCCGCGATAGGTCAGTTCGCCGGACGTATGCACGACGATCTCATCGACGCCCTCGACTGGGCGATCAGCCGAGGTCACACCGACCCGGACCGGGTTGCCATCTACGGTTGCTCCTACGGTGGTTATGCAGCCCTGGTTGGGGCCGCGTTCACCCCGGACCGATTCGCCGCCGCGGTCAGCTACACCGGCATGTCGGACCTCGTCGATCTGGTCGAATCGGTTGTCCCGTTCGCTCGTCGGCTCGTGGAAAACAGCTACGTACGATACATCGGAGATCCGGAGAACCCTGCCCAGCGTGCCGATATGCTCGCTCGCTCACCGATCAGCCGAGTCGACGACATCACCGCGCCGATACTGTTGATCCACGGCGCCAACGATGTTCGTGTCGCGAGACGCCACGCCGACCGCATCGCCGAGTCTCTCACCGCCCGCGGCGCCGAGATCGAGTACCTGCTGAACGCAACCGAAGGCCATTGGTTCATCAATCCGGACAGCAACATCGAGCTGTATCGGACGCTCGAGCGGTTTCTGGCACGTCACCTGGGCGGACGCGTGTGAAGTCCACATCGACCTGCCTGTGATACCGCGCCGGAAGGTCAATCGGAGCTCCCGCCAGCTTGGTGACGGATACGTCATCTGTGCGTCACCGTGTTCCGCGAGATGTCAGGATCTTCGGGCAAGTGACCGCAGGAGAGACGACGCGATCAACACCCGGTAACTATCCGGTGAGCAACCACGCTCAACCGTAGACAACCCTGGTTGTCATCATTACCGTGGGGAGCACCTCGCACTGACGGGAGGCGCGATGACCACCACCCCGGCCGATCCCCTCGGCCCCGATTCCCTGACCTGGAAGTACTTCGGCGACCTGCGCACGGGTCTGCTCGGGGTGTGGATCGGGGCGATCCAGAACATGTACCCCCAGCTGGGCGCCGGTGTGGAAGACCATTCCATCCTCAAACGCGAGCCGCTGCAGCGCGTGGCCCGCTCGGTCTACCCGATCATGGGTGTGGTCTACGACGGTGATCGCGCAGGCCAGACCGGAGCACAGATCAAAGGCTTCCACACCACCATCAAGGGCACGGACACCCGGGGACGCCGCTATCACGCGCTGAACCCCGAGACGTTCTACTGGGCGCATGCCACCTTCTTCATGCTGATCGTCAAGACGGCCGAGTACTTCTGCGGCGGGCTCACCGACGCCGAGAAACGCCAGCTGTTCGACGAGCACGTTCAGTGGTATCGCCAGTACGGGATGAGCATGCGCCCGGTACCCCAGACCTGGGACGAGTTCTGCGAGTACTGGGAACGCACCTGCCGCGACGAACTGGAGATCAATCAAGCGACCCGGGACATCTTCACCATCCGGATCCCGAAGCCGAAGTTCGTGCCGATGCCCACCCCGCTGTGGGACCAGCTGTTCTCACCGATGGTGGCCGCTCAGCGGTGGATTGCGGCGGGGGTGTTCGACGAGGCGGTGCGGGAGAAGGCCGGGATGCGCTGGACGCCCGGGGACGAGGTGCTGCTACGGCTGTTCGGCAAGGCGGTGCAGGTGGCGTTCCTTGCTGTGCCCGACGAGATCCGGCTGCATCCTCGTGCGCTCGCCGCCTACCGCCGCGCTTCCGGGGCGGACCCGGTGGATGCTCCATTGGTGGAGGCACCGTTTTTCATGGACCCCCCGCGTGACCGCAAGGGCATGCCGATGCATTATGTGCCCAAGCGCCGTTCGCCCATCCCCAAGGTCCTGACCGAGACCGCCGGGTCGTTGATGCACACGACGTTCTCACTGGCCGGATTCCGCCCCGCCCGGGGCCGGCGTCCGGCCGCCTGACCCGACCGACCCGACACAACCGAATCGAGAAAACACACATGATCGAGTGGTCCGACGTCGACCTCGCGGTGCAGGACGCCGTGCGCCAGTTCGTCGACAAGGAGATCCGTCCGCACATCGACGCCCTCGAGAGCGGCGAGATGGAGCCCTATCCGATCATCCGGAAACTGTTCTCCTCCTTCGGTATCGACGCCATGGCCAAGGAGTCACTGGAGAAGCGGCTGGCGAAGCTACGGGCCGGTGACACCGCGAAGTCCAGCGGAGGCGGCGGGATGTTCGGCGGCGAGCAGGGCGGCATGGGCTTCGTCGTGATCAGCGAACTGTGCCGGGTCTCGATGGGCGTGGTCACCGGCATGGGCGTCAGCCTGGGCCTGACCGTACCCACCATCCAGAGCCGCGGCACCCTGGCCCAGCAGGAGCGCTGGCTGCCCGAACTGGTCACCTACGAGAAGGTGGGCGCTTGGGCGATCACCGAACCGGACTCCGGGTCCGATGCCTTCGGCGGCATGAAGACCTGGGTGGCTCGTGCCACCGATGGATCAGGCGACTACATCCTCAACGGTCAGAAGACGTTCATCACCAACGGGCCCGATGCCGACGTCGTGGTGGTCTACGCCAAGCTCGACGAGGGCGACCCCAGCGTGGACAAGCGCGACCGCAAGGTGTTGACCTTCGTGCTCGACAAGGGCATGGAGGGTTTTGTGCAGTCGAAACCGTTCCGCAAAATGGGAATCCACTCGTCGCGCACCGGTGAGCTGTTTTTCAACAATGTCCGACTGGGGCGGGATCGACTGCTCGGCGAGACCGAGGGCGAGGCCGGCGGTGCCGATCAGGGCCGCGACAGCGCCCGCTCCAACTTCTCGGCCGAGCGCATCGGGGTAGCCGCGATGGCCCTGGGCGTCATCGAGGAATGCCTGCGCCTGTCGGTGGACTACGCGCGCACACGCACACTGTGGGGCAAGGAGATCGGCCAATTCCAGCTGATCCAGCTCAAGCTGGCCAACATGGAAGTCGCGCGGATGAATGTGCGCAACATGCTGTTCCGCGTCATCGAAGCCGGTCAGTCCGGGACGGCCATCTCACTGTCCGAGGCGTCGGCCATCAAATACTACTGCTCGCAGGCTGCCACCGATGTGGCCATGGAAGCAGTCCAGCTGTTCGGCGGCAACGGGTACATGACCGAGTACCGCGTGGAGCAGCTGGCCCGCGACGCCAAGTCACTGATGATCTACGCGGGCAGCAACGAAGTGCAGATCACCCATGTCGCCAAGGGGTTGCTGCGGGATTACTGACGCCGCCGTTCACCGAACCAGGTTACGCAGCTCCCTGCCGTCGGCGAACCGCGTCACCTGATCGCGCACCAGCGCCTGGATCCGAGGCTGCAGCGCCCGTGAGCGTGCGCCGACGTGTGGTGTGAGCACACAGTTCGGTGCGTCCCACAGCGGACTGTCTGCCGGCGGGGGCTCGGGATCGGTGACATCCAGTGCCGCGGAGATCCGTCCGGCGTTCAGTGCCTTCAGGAGATCTTCGGTGACCACCACGGCCCCGCGGGCGACATTGATCAGCAGGGCACCCGGCTTCAGCAGGTCCAGGAACGCCTTGTCGACCATGCCGCGGGTTTCGTCGGTCAGAGGTACCGCCAGGATCACCACATCGGCGCCCGGCAGAACCTCCGGCAGTGCGGACATCGCGCGCACGCCCACTCTCGCGGTCCGCGCGATCCCCACCACCTCCGCCTCGAACGCCCGGAGACGGGCGCCGATTGCCGAACCCACCGAGCCGAAGCCGATCACGACCACGCGTTGGTCAGCAAGGCCCTGTGACACCCGAGGCCGCCATCGGCGTTCGGCCTGGTCGTGGAGGTAGTCCGGCAGGTCGCGTGTCATGGTCAGCGCCAGCGCCACCGCCAGTTCCGCGGTGGCAGTATCGTGCACTCCCCTGCCGCTGCACAACCGCACGCCCGGCGGCACGAAGGGCGCCACCCGCTCGGTCCCGGCAGCCTGGCTCTGGACCACCGCAAGCCGCGGCATCCGTCGCAGCGCTCTCAGTTGCGCGTCCGTGGCCCCGTACGGCAGCACCACGAACTCCACCTCGTCGAGACCTGTTGCGGCCGAACCCAGCTCGACCAGCTCACACCGGATCCCGGCCGGGACCGGCCACGACGGCTCGAACGGGAGCCAGACCAGTCGGCGGCTCAACGCACCTGGAATTTGGCATCGCGCCACGCGAACGCCGCGCGCATGCCCTCCGCCTCGGCGATCCTGTCGAACTCCTCCCGCTCGGCGGAGGTGCTCGACTGCAACATCACGAACGTCTCCCGCCCGGCGTCGATGGCCGCGCGGATGCCCTGCACCTCGTAGGTGCGGTTGAAGGCCCTCTTGTTCATCGCCACCGACACCGGTGGCGACTTGGCCAGGTCCGCCGCCATCTCGAAGACGGTGCGCTCCAGACTATCTGGTTCCACGACCAGATTGACCATGCCCAGCTCGAGAGCCTCTGGTGCAGCGACCCGCCGGCCGGTGAGGATCAGTTCACGGGCCTTCTTCATCCCCACGATCCAGGGCAGGATGTTGAACGGCGGCGAGGCCTGGAACTGCACGTCAGGAATGCCGAACTGGGCGTCGGTGGAGGCAATCGTCAGATCGCAGACCATCGCCAGTTCGTTGGCCCCGCCCAGGCAGTATCCGTGTACCTGGGCGATCCACGGCAACCGGCTGTTCCAGATACGCCACCACGGAGCCGCATTGCGCTCGGTGTAGGACAGCAGGTCCGGTGGGGTCTCCCGGGGGATCAGCTCATCGGTCATGTCATGACCGGCCGAGAACGCGCGACCGGCGCCGCGGATCACGGCCGCCCGGATATCGTTGTCGCGCTCCAGTTCATCGATCGCGCGGCCCAATTCGGCGAACATCCGCTCGTCGATGGCGTTGAGCACCTTCGGGCGGTTCAGGGTGACGATTCCCAGGTACTCACGCTTGGTCACGTCGATGGTGTCGAAAACGGGCATCAGGCTCCTCGCCAGGTGTGTACGTCGTTGCACGGTCAACAGAAGATCAGGCGGGCATATCAACCCAACGCCGACCGGGAATGGCGCGCAACAGCTCTCGGGTATAACTCTGCTGCGGATCACCGAAGATGGCGTCGACGCTCCCGGTTTCGACGAGTTTCCCGTGCCGCATCACCGCCACGTGATCGGACACCTGTCGGACCACTGCCAGATCGTGGGAGATGAACAGGTACGCCAGGGCGCGTTCTTCCTGCAACTGCACCAACAGCTCCAGAATCTGCGCCTGCACGGTGACGTCGAGAGCGGACACCGCCTCGTCACAGACGATGAACTCCGGATCGAGCGCCAAGGCGCGGGCGATGGCGACCCGCTGCCGCTGACCACCGGACAGCTCGGCGGGCAGGCGCCGCAGCATCGCACTCGGCAACGCCACCTGTTCCACCAATTCGGCGGCCCGTGAAGCCCGCTCGTGCTTGTCGCCGATACCGAAGGCGGTCAGCGGTTCGGTGATGATCTGCTCGACGGTGAACCGCGGATCCAATGAGGCATAGGGGTTTTGGTATACCAGCTGCATGCGACGCCGCATCTGACGCATCTCCTTGGCGGGCAGACCGGTGACGTCGATGCCGTCGAAGTCCACCTGCCCACTGGTGGGCGTCTCCAGACGCAGCACCATCCGTGCCGTGGTGCTCTTACCTGAACCCGATTCCCCCACCAGGCTCAGGGTCTGGCCGCGCCGTAGTTCGAAGGAGACACCGTCGACAGCACGCAGCGTACGGGGGCCCGTTGCCGTGCGGGGCAGCGCGAACTCCTTGCTGAGTTCGTTGACCGCCAGCAGCGCCGGTGTCGGCACGGTGCGGTCGGCAACCGGATCCGGCGCCGTTGCGGTGGTCCGGGACCGGCCGAGCCGGGCACTGGACATACTGGGCGCATTGGACAGCAACGTCCGGGTGTAGTTGTGCTGTGGCGACTGCAGAACCCGAGCGGTGGCACCGGACTCGACCACCCGTCCCCGCGACATCACCACGATGGTGTCGGCACGATCAGCAGCCACACCCAGGTCGTGGGTGATCAGCAGCATCGCAGTGCCGGTGTCGCGGGTCAACTGCTCGATGTGATCCAGAATCTGGCGCTGCACCGTGACATCGAGGGCGCTGGTCGGTTCATCGGCGATGATGAGTTTCGGCTTGGCGGCCATCGCGGCGGCGATCAGGACCCGCTGTCGCATCCCACCCGACAGTTGATGGGGATACTGGCGTGCCCGGGCCTCCGGATCGGTGAGACCGGCCTGCTCGAGCAACTCCACCGCACGTGCTGCGGCATCGCGGCGGCGCGCCAAACCGTGGATCCGCAGCACTTCGCCGACCTGATCGCCAATTTTCTTCACCGGATTGAGCGAGACGATCGGATCCTGCGGCACCAGACCGATCTGCGCTCCCCTGACTTCCTGCCATTGGCGCTCCGAGAGCGCCGTCAGATCGGTGCCGTCGAACACGATCGACCCGCCGGTGACGGTGCCGTTGCGGGCGAGCATCCCGATCACGGCCTGCGCGCTGGTCGACTTGCCGGAGCCTGACTCCCCCACGATCGCCACCACCTCGCCGGGATGGACATCGAACTCGACGCCCTCGACGGCGGTGAAGGTGCCTTCCGACGTGGTGTAGGAGATGGCCAGGTCCCGGACGCTCAGCAGGGGACCCGAATCAACGGTCGCCATCAGTGCTCCTCTTCGCGTTCGATGGACCGGGCCAACCGGTTGGCTGCCAGCACGATTGCGGTGACCACCAGACCGGGCAGGACGGTCAACCACCATGCCGTGGCCATGTAGTCACGCCCGGCGGAGATGAGCGATCCCCATTCCGGGGCCGGCGGTTGGGCGCCGTAGCCCAGGAAGCTCAGCGACGAGACCGCCAGCACCGCTCCGCCCAATTCCAGGGCCGCCATGGCCAGGACCGGGCCGGTGGAGTTGGGCAGCACGTGACGCACCAGGATCTGGCTGCGTCGCGCACCTACCGCCATGGCCGCTTCGACATAGGTGGCCGTACGGACCCGCATCACCTCCGCGCGCATCAGCCGGGCGAAGCTGGCCACGCTGGCCAACCCGACGGCGATCGCCACATTGGTGGTGCCCGGCCCCAGCACGGTGATCAGCGCCAGGGACAACAGCAGGCTTGGGATCGACATCAGCAGGTCGACAGCACGCATCACCACGGTGTCGACCACACCGCCGAGGAATCCGGCAACGAGGCCGAACAGTGAACCCACACAGAGTGCGATCGCCACGGCGGTCACGATGGCCTGCAAGGACAATCGTGATCCGTACACCAGGCGGGCATAGTTGTCCCGCCCGAGCTGGTCCGTCCCGAACAGGTGCGCCATGCTGGGACCCTGGAGTGCCTCGGACGTCACGCCGGTCATCGGGTCGTACCCGGTGAACAGTCCAGGGAAGAGCGCCCATGCTGCGGCTGTCGCCAGGATCAGCAGTGAGACAACCAGCCCCCAGCTCATGCGCCTACGTAACGCAGCCAGGAAGGTCCTGGCGGTGTGCGCCCGGCGCGACGGTGGGGCCGCAACCGGCTCACCCCCGGCCTGTTGGACGACAATGAGTTCGGTCATGGCACGCGCGCCTCTCGGCCGTCGCTCACGACGACAACCAGGTGTCGTAGAGCTTCAGCCGCGAACCCGAGTCAAAGGTGAACCCCTGGACGGATTCGGTCATGGCCCAGACGTTCACGAAGTCGTGGATCGGGATCAGCACAGCGTCGTCGACGATGAAGTCGAGTGCCTGGCCCAGGATCTGGGTCCGCTCTTCCTGGGAAGGTGCCACCGCCTGGGCCTGCAGTAGGGCATCGAGCTCGCTGGGCGCATTGCGGTACGGGTTCTCGCCTGTGGAATCCAGGATCACCCGCAGGATGTCGGGGTCGGGGCGCGTCCAGTGGGCGTAAATGGTGTCCCAGTCACCGGCGGCCTCCACCGCGTCGGATTCCGAACTGCTCATTGCCCGGATCTCGACACCGATCCCGATCTCGGCCAACTGCTGCTGCATCAGTTCGATGGTGGGCGTCTCGTTGGCATAGAACTGGATGACGTCGAAGGTGACCGCCTGGCCGTTCTTTTCGTACAGACCCGATCCGTTGCGGGTGTATCCGGCCTCTTCCAGGAGCGCCCGCGCCTCATCGGGGTTGTAGGCCAACTGCTCGGACTGGTCGACGAATCCATTGGTGGTCGCGGCCAGCGCCCCCTTGGAGGCAGGGGTCAGATCGGTGAACAGGGTGTCCATCAACTGCTGTCGGTTGATCCCGATCTGCACCGCCTTGCGCACTGCCGGGTCCTGCCAGACGGGCTTCTCACGGTTGAGGAACAGCACCATCGGGATGCCGGGGTTGGCTCTGGCTTCCAGGGCAAAACCCGAGGACTCCAGTACCGGGATGTCCTGGGGCGCGGTGCCGTCGATGATCTCCAGCTCACCGGACTGCAGGCTTCCCACCCGCACGCTGGATTCGGGCACGATCCTGAACTCGATACGGTCCAGGTAAGCGTCACCGGTGTGCTCGGCGAACTCCGAGGACCAGTTGTAGCCCTCCCGCTTGGCCAGGACCGTGGCAGAGTCCGGCGTGCGGCTCTCGACTGTGAACGGGCCGGTGCCGATGAGGCCGTCACCGTTGCACAGCGCCTCTGGTGCAGCCTCCAGAGAGGCCGGCGCCAGCATGCCGAGGGTCGTAGTGGACGTCGCGGTGAGGAACTGAGCGTTGGGCTCGGAGAACCTGACCACCACCGTCCTGGGGTCCGGGGTGTCGATGGACTGAATGCCGGCCACCATCGCTGCGCCGAGCGCGGACAGCGCTCCGAGCTCGGCGATCGACTCGAGGTTGGCCTTGACCACACTCGAGTCGAAGGCGGTGCCGTCACTGAAGGTCACACCGTCGCGGAGCGTGAAGGTGAACTCCGTATTGGTGGGGTTGACCTCCCACGATTCGGCCAGCCACGGTGCCAGCTCCAGGGTCTCGGCGTCCTGGTCGGTCAGTGAGTCGACCACCTGACGGTTCATCGAGATCACGTTGTGATTGCCGGTCTGGTGCGGGTCAAGACAGGCTGCGTCGCTGGAGATCCCGATGCGCAGGGACCCGCCCGCCTGGGGTGGCCCGTCGGCGGCACCGGTGTCCCCTCCGCCGGCGGAACCGCCGGAACCACATGCCACCACCGCGGACGTCAGCAGTGCGGTGAAAGTGATGGCAGCCAGCCGACGCTGCCGGTTGTGACGAGCTTCTGACACGATTGTCTCCTCGAAAATGGTTGATTTCCAGCTGGTTTGGCGTTCCGGCTGGGATGGCAGTTGCGGTGCGTCGCAGGCGCTACGATGCGTCGGCGGTGATCACTACATCGATGATGCGTAGGCCTTTCTGCAAGACGGTGACCGGATTGAATTCGACCTCGGTGACGCGGTCGTCCAGCGAGGCCGCTAGATGGTTCAGTGTCACCAGGAGGGCTCGGAACTGTGCCTCATCGGCCGCGGGGGCACCGCGCACGCCGGCGAGGAACTCCGCGGCGCGCGAGTCGCGCAGCAGGGTGTCGATGTCCCCTTCGGTCAGCGGCGCCAGCGCACTGGCGGCGGAGCCGATGAGTTCGACCAGAATGCCGCCCAATCCGACCGTGACGAGCATGCCGAATGCCGTCCGCCGCAGGGACACCAAGAGTTCCACTCCGGGCGCCACCATCTCCTCGACGAGGTACCCGTCGACCCGTGCCGCCGGCGCACCCGCACCGACGGCCGCCTGCATCGCCGCGAACGCGGCACGCATCTCGTCGGCAGAACCGATACCCAGCACCACCCCACCGACTTCCGTCTTGTGAGTGATGTCCGGTGATGACACCTTGAGTGCCACCGGGAATCCCATGCGCTGCGCCGCGGCTGCCGCAGCCTGGGCGTCGGTGACGAGTTCCCCACCGGGCACCGGCAGCCCGTACGCCGACACCAGGTCACGGGGCGTCAGCCCGGGCAATTCGATCGGGACGACCGACTCGGCAGACTCCGCCGCTGCCTGGCGGGCCCGGGCGCGGTCGACGAGTCCCGGGTAGGCCAGCGCGGCACCGGCGGCGACCATGCCTTCCCGGATGCCCTGCAGTCCGGGAACCGGCCCCAATGCTCCGCGGACCAAGGGGTCGATCTCGGCGCCGACGCTGGACAGGAAGAAGATGGGCTTGTCGGTCTCCGCCGCCACCTGCGCGACGTCGCCGGCGATTCTGGCGTAGTTGTGTGCGTGCGGACGATCCAACCCGGTGGGGGCGTCGAGCCCCACTCCGATCAGGCCCACGCCGGGGTCAGCCGTCAGCGCGCGCAGGGCGGCGCGGTACATGTCGCCGTCGTGTACCGCCGTTCCGGTGGCATCCAACGGGTTACGGGGGTTGGCGAAGTCCGGCAGCACTGCCCGCAGCTGAGCCACGGTGGGCTCGGTGAGCTCGGGGAAGGTGATACCTGCATCTGTGGCCAGATCCGACACCAGGGAGTTCTCGCCGCCGGACAGGCTGAGGATGGCCAGCCCGCCGCCGGTGGGAACCGCACCGCGGGAGAACAGCTCGATCGTCTCGGTCATCTCATCGAGGTCTCCGACCACCACCACACCCAATGACTCCGCGAACGCCAGGAATTCGTGATAGCTGCCCACCAGAGCACCGGTGTGTGCTGCTGCGGCCTTGGCACCCACGTCCGTGCGACCGAGCTTCAAGCAGACCACCGGCTTGCCCGCGGCAGCAGCCGCCAGGGCGCCCGAGCGGAACGACTCGACGTCCCTGACGGTCTCGACCACCAGAGCGATCACCTGAACGCCGGGATCGGCCGCGAAATGGCTCAGGAATGCTCCGGCGTCCAGCACAGCCTCATTGCCGGCCGACACGACATGGGAGAATTCGAACCGGCCGCACGACACCATGGCGATGCAGATCGAGCCGGAGTGCGACAAGAGCGCCACATTGCCCGGCGCCATGTCCTCCGGGAGAGTCGAATAGTAGAGTGCAGACCGGTGCGCCGGGGAGAACACCCCCAGACAGTTGGGGCCGGCCAGGGCAATGTCATCGGCGAGGCAGATATCGGTGAGTTGCTGCTGCAGCGCATCGCCCCCGGCCACCTCGGCGAAGCCGGAAGCGTACGTGACCGCGGCTTTCACACCGAGCTTTCCCGCTTCCTGGGCGGCGGTCACCACGCTTTCACCGCCGATGCAGATGATCACCGCGTCGGGCACCGCCGGACCGTCGCCCAATGAGGGGTAACACGGCACCCCGGATATCTCGGTGCGCTTGGGATGCACACCCCAGATGTCGCCGCGGTAGCCGAACCTGCGTAGGTTGGCCAGCGAACCGGCGCCCACGGAGCCCTTGCGGTCCGACAGACCGACAATGGCCACCGAGGACGGCGAGAACAGAGCTGAAATGTTGTCGTCGTTCACTTTTGATTCTTCTTGGCAAGACGTGCCACGAAGGGGTCCAGCTCGATGACGAAGCGTTCATGCGTTCCACGGCCGATCACCTCGACCTCGTCGCGCGCCTCGACCTCGAACGCCACTCGGCGACGGTCGACCTCGGTGACCGTCGCTGTGGCCGTGACCGTCATGCCGACCGGAGTGGCGGCGACATGTGCGACGTCGACCGTGCTGCCCACGGTCTCCTGGCTGGTGGTGATGAACGGAGAGAGCGCGTCCATGGCCGCTTCCTCCATCAGCAGGACCATGTTGGGGGTGGAGAACACCTCGGCCGGTCCCCGTTGAATCGTCCTGGTGCTGTCCACAATCCAGGTGCGGGTGCCCACGGCGCCCACCGGGATGGAGTCGGTCATCTGTTCCTCTCATTGATAACGAGCATCTGGTTCGAAGTGAGATTGAGGTGGCGCAACAGGATTCAGACGCGAGTCAGGGATCGCACGTTGACCCGCGGATCGATCACGGAGTACACGAGGTCGACGATCAGGCTGGTGATCACGAAGATCAGCGCTGAGAGGACCACAACGCCCAGGACCACGGGAATGTCCTGGCGGTTGACCGCAGAGACGACCAGCCTGCCGAGTCCGGTCCGCGAGAACACCGTTTCGGTGACCACCGATCCGGCAATGAGCTGACCCACCAGCAACCCCATCACGGTCAGCGGCGGGATGGCCGCGTTGCGTACGGCATGGTGCAGCAGCACCCGGATGCGGGAGGCGCCTTTGGCCCGTGCCGTCACGACGTACGGCTGCGCCATCGCGGTCCGCAGACTGCGCGCCAGGATCTGTGCTATCGCAGCACCGACGGGAAGCGAAAGCGTCAACATCGGCATGACCAGGCTCTTCCAACCGTTGTTGCCCATCGGCGGGAACCACCCGAGCTGAAACGAGAACAGCTGAATGAGGAGCAGGCCCAACCAGAATGCCGGCACCGACGCCCCGACCGACGGCAACGACAGCAGGATCTGGCGCAGCCAGCTCATGCGGGTGTAGGTACTCAACACTGCCAAGGTGGTACCCCAGAGCACCGCGAAGATCAGTGCGAGCGCCGCGAGCGTGAGGGTGCCGGGAAGAACAGCGGCGATTTCGTCAACCACCGGCTGCCGCGTCTGCAACGACGTGCCGAAGTCTCCCTGAAGGGCGTTGCCCAAGGCGGAGAAGTACTGCACCACCAGCGGACGGTCGAAACCGAACTGCGCGTTGATGGCCGCGATCTGCTCGGGTGAGACCGTGGCGGCGACATTGCCGGCACCACCGGAGTTGAGCACCAGCCGTACCGGGTCAGACGGCATGATGAACAGGATCAGGAATGCGAGGGTGAAGGCCGCCCAGAGGACGAGCATTGCCTGCGCTATTCGCCGGAGTACGTAAAGAAGCACAGCGGCAGTTTAATCACATTGATATTGATGGCGCTACGTTTAGTTCCTGTGAAACTTGTTTCGGCAGCGTGAACTCTTCCAATTCGAGCATTAAGTTACTGCTAGAGAACACTTTTGAAGTCTACTCATGGCCGCAGATGTCGAAAGCCAGTTCCTGTGAGCGCAGCTTTCAGCAAGGTGGCTGAGCTTTCTCAATTACAGTCACACAGAAATTCAATTGGCCATCATGGATTTGCTGCAAGGCATGTACCCAGAGCTCGGGGGCTGATCTCAGCGCCTCACCGGCGGCCCCGTTGGCATACGTCGCAGCTTCTCTCGGAAGAATATAATATAGCGACATGCCGTCCGCTACCCCAGAACCACGATTCACTCGCCGCCCCGACCGCTGCGAGGGCTCGCCCTCCCGGACCGGCACCATCCGCGGCCTGGCCGTTATCCTCCGAGGATGACCCCGTCTGAGGATCTGCGCCGGGCGCGGTCCGGCGATGCCGACGGCGGCCCCACCACCGTCACCCAGCGCCTGGTGGTGGCACTGCGCAGCCGGATCCTGGCCAACGACCTCGAGCCCGGATCTCGCATCGTCGTCGACGATATTCGCAACCGCTACAAGGTTTCTCACATCCCGGTGCGCGAGGCGCTACGAACCCTCGAAGGAGAGGGACTGATCAGCAGCATCCCCAACCACGGGGCGCGGGTCACCGAACTGAGCGCCGACGAGATCGACGGGCTCTACGATCTGCGGCTCATCATCGAGACCGCGTTGATCGGGCGTGCCTGCACAGTGAAAACCGACGAGGATGTGGCCGCCGCCAAACACGCACTGGATGCCATGAACCGGTTGGACCCGGTGGGCGAGCCGGTCCGATTCCAGGATGCGCACCGAGACTTTCACGCAGCGTTGATTCTGCCGGCCACCACCGAGGTGTCTCGTCAGACCCTGGAACCCATCTGGCAGCGGGTACAGCGCTACCTCGTGCAGATGTACCGCCTGCCGGTCGTCGCGCCGCGCGGCATGGTCCAGCATCCACGGATCTTCGAAGCCTGGGCTGCCGGGGATCAGGAGTGCGTGTCACTGCTCGCCCAGCATCTCCGCGGCGGCCGCACTCAGATGGCAAAAGCGCTTGTGGTGCAACCCTGCTGCGGTTCTGACGACTGATCGCGGTTTCGGACACGCCGCGGTCAGCCGGTCGGCTGATCAACGCGGTCGAGATAGAACCGCACCGAAGAGATCAGCCCGTCTCGGGTGGTGGCGATGACCGGGCCGATGAACGTGACCGGCTCACCCGAGGTCTTGGTGCCCGTCATCTCCCACTCCGACCACAGCTCGTCGTCGTGGGTTGCGGTGCGCAGGATCCTGGCGTTGAGGTTCGGCGCCAGCGCGTACATCGCCGTCCAGTTTTCCAGAACCTGATCGGTGCCGGTGAAGCTGCGTTCGGGGTGGTGGGGCAGCTCAGAGCGGAAGTCGGGG
Source organism: Mycolicibacterium tokaiense (assembly GCF_010725885.1). Classification (NCBI taxonomy): domain Bacteria; kingdom Bacillati; phylum Actinomycetota; class Actinomycetes; order Mycobacteriales; family Mycobacteriaceae; genus Mycobacterium; species Mycolicibacterium tokaiense. The sequence goes on from NZ_AP022600.1 coordinate 5,353,647, forward strand.
GTGAAGCAGTTCGCCACCTGTTGCGGATCACCGGAGTTGATGGCTTCCCGCAGCCGCTCGAGCGCCTGCGGGACGGGCGCGTCGGGCGTTGTGCTGGTGCCGCACGCCGCCATGGTGATCGCGACACAGCCGGTGAATGCCGCGTACAGAAGCCTCTTGCCGAACACGTCCACGCCCCTTCCACCGGTCATCACGGAGTCCTCCCCTACCCAAACACGGGTGATTCGGGGAGCATTCCATCTCCGCAGATGCCCGCCTCTGCGCGACACCTCAGCGACAGCGGCGGTATGTCGGCGGCGTGTGCCAAGGTGCGGACATGAGCCACGGGATCCCGGTGCGGGGCATCGAGTTGCGCTACCTGCTGACCACGTACCTTTTCGACCACGGACCCTCGACCGTCGATGAGCTGATTGACGGCTTGGCCCTCCAGGGTTTCGACGTGGTCGGTCGGCCGTCCAAAGCGGTCTCGGACGCGTTGCGGTGGGAGATGAGACACCACCGGGTGGCCCGGTCCGAACGCGGCGTGTACCGACCGGGTGTACTGCCTCGGTCCACCGAGTACCGCATCGACCAACGGGTGCTTGCTCTGCGTGCGCGCGCAGCAGCGATTCCGCGCGAGGCGGCGTGAGACATGTCGCTGAATTGTCGCTCAGAGACGGGCACTTCAGCGATCTCGGCGGCCGGAGGAGGGCGCCGTGACTAGCCGCCCGCCCGGTGCGCGGCGGCACTCTGATACAAGCAGATGGCCGCGGCGGCAGCCACATTGAGGCTCTCGGCTCCCCCGGACATGGGAATGGTCACCCGCACATCGGCGGCCGCGGCCACGTCGGCAGGCAGCCCGTGCGCCTCGGAGCCGAACAGCCAGGCGGTCGGCACGCTGAGATCCAACGAGTCCAGTGACCGCTCGCCGTCCAGCGTCGTCGCCATCACCACCAGCTCGGCGAACACCAGATCGCGAATCAATCCCAGGGTGTCGGAGATCGACACCACCGGGAGGGTGAAGATGCTGCCCGCCGAGGACCGCAGGCATTTCGGGTTGTAGGGATCGACGCTGTTGCCGGCCAGGATCAGCGCGGCGGCACCCATGGCGTCGGCCAGCCGGATCAACGTCCCCGCATTACCGGGATCAGAGGTCTCCACCGCAACGGCCACCAGCTGCGGCGACGCCGCCAGAATGGCCGACAGATCGACCACAGGCGTGCGGCACACCGCCACCAAGCCCACCGGAGTCACCGTGTCGGACAACGCTTTTGCGGCACGCTCGGTGACCAGCTGAACGGGTGCACCGGTCAGCAGCACCGCGAAGCGCTCCCACGCAGCCTCGGTGGCGTACACCTCCTCAACGACACCGCGCCGCAGCGATGCCTCGACGAGGTTGGGACCTTCGGCGAGAAAGCGTGCGGCGCGGCGACGTTCGGAGGCTTTCTGCAGCTTGCTCGCTGCAGCCACCCGGTTGGAGCGCTCGGTGAGCGTCAGGCAGCTTCTCCGGCAGGAGCGTTGACATCCGCGGGCAGCGCGGCCTTGGCCACCTCGACCAGAGCGGTGAACGCGGCGGGATCGCTGATGGCGATCTCCGACAGGTTCTTGCGGTCCACCTCGACGCCGGCCAGGTTCAGACCCTGGATCAAGCGGTTGTAGGTGATGTCGTTGGCGCGGGCCGCAGCGTTGATCCGCGAGATCCACAGCTTGCGGAACTCACCCTTGCGGGCCCGGCGATCCCGGTACGCGTAGGTCAGCGAGTGCAGCTGCTGCTCTTTGGCCTTGCGGTACAGGCGTGACCGCTGTCCGCGGTAGCCCTTGGACGCCTTGAGTACTGTGCGCCGCTTCTTCTGGGCGTTGACTGCGCGCTTGACGCGTGCCATGTGATGTTCCTCGTTCTATCTAATCGGGCAAAAGGTCTGTGGGTCTAGCCGTTGAGCATGGCTTTGACACGCTTGGTGTCGGTGGCAGCCACAACGGTGCGGCCGTCGAGGCGACGGGTGCGCTTGGTGGCCTTGTGCTCGAGCAGGTGGCGCTTGTTCGCCTTCTGCCGCACCACCTTGCCGGTGCCGGTGGTACGGAAACGCTTGGAAGCGCCGCTGTGGGTCTTTGCCTTGGGCATGGGGATCCTCAGTTCTGCTGGGTGGTGTCTGGGTTGTCGGTCGGCTGCGGAGCCGGGCCGCCGGAGCGAGGCGCCGGGGTGTCCGCGTCCTGGGCGGCCTTGGCGCGGGTCTTGGCACCGCGGTGCGGGGCCAGCACCATCGTCATGTTGCGACCGTCCTGCTTGGCGGACGTCTCCACGAAGCCGTAGTCGGCGACGTCGGCGCCCAGACGCTGCAACAGCCGGAAGCCCAACTCGGGCCGCGACTGCTCGCGTCCGCGGAACATGATCGTCACCTTGACCTTCGAACCGGCTTCGAGGAAGCGGACGACGTGACCCTTCTTGGTCTCGTAGTCGTGCGGGTCGATCTTGGGACGCAGCTTCTGTTCCTTGACGACGGTCTGCTGCTGGTTCTTGCGAGATTCACGCTCTTTGAGTGCCGTCTCGTACTTGAACTTGCCGTAGTCCATGATCTTGCAGACCGGCGGCTTGGCGTCTGGCGCCACTTCGACGAGGTCGAGATCGGCATCGGCGGCTACGCGCAGAGCATCTTCGATGCGCACGATGCCAACCTGCTCGCCACCCGGTCCGATCAAACGGACCTCGGGTACGCGGATGCGCTCGTTGATGCGAGTCTCAGTGCTGATGGGGCCTCCCTGGTTTGTTCCACTGTCGTAGACCGACAGACAGAAGTGAAACCACGTCATCAGCAAAAAAGCCCTGCACGGAGCAGGGCCCAAAGCCGACCGGTCGCGGGATGAACCGCCTGCGCATCGCGCAGAAACGACATCTAGGATGTCGGTGACCGGACCGTTGCACCTGTGCGGTGAACGGTGGGAGTGGGACTCCACTTGCTGTCCTGGCGTGAGCCGGGACGGTCGCGCATGGAAGTCTACCAGGCATGACCGAAGATCCCAGAATCGCTGCAGACGCCGATCCAGCCGAGGTGCGCGAGCTCGCCGAGGTGCCCGCAGTCGAGGTGATCACCAGGTCAGCGGTGATGCTCATGAGTGCCGCCGCCGAGAAGCTCGGACTGTCCCATCCCGATCCCGACGACAGCCCGTTCCGCGATCTGGACGAGGCGCGCCGGCTCATCACCGCGCTGGCCGGCCTGGTGACCGCCTCCGTCGAGTATCTGGGCCCCCACGCCGGTCCGGTCCGCGACGGTCTCAAGAGTCTGCAGCTGGCGTTTCGCGAAGCCAGCGCCCACCCCGACGAGCCGGGCAAAGGTCCCGGCGAGAAGTACACCGGCCCGGTCTGGTAGCCAACCGGGGGTTTCTCCAGGATATTTGCGGAGCCTGCGCATATCCTCCCGGCCATGACCCTCGTCGACCGCCCGGTCCACAAGACGCCTGCCCGCTTCAGCTGGGTCCCCGCGGCGGCCGGGTGGACCGTCGGCGTCATCGCCACGCTCTCGCTGCTGGCCAGCGTCTCGCCGCTGGTCAGACACATCATCCGGATCCCGCGGGAGTTCGTCGACGATTACATTTTCAACTTCCCCGACACCAGCTTCGCCTGGGCGTTCGTGCTGGCGCTGCTGGCCGCGGCACTGGCCGCCCGCAAACGCATCGCCTGGTGGATCCTGGTGCTGTACATGCTCGCTGCGACGCTGGTGAACATCGCCGAACTGCTCACCGGTGGCGAACCGGTGGGCGAGGAGATCGGCGAGGTGATCGGTCTGGTGTTCCACGCCGCCGCGATCGTCTTCCTGATCGTCGCCCACCGGCAATTCTGGGCGCGGGTGCGCCGGGCCGCGCTGGTCAAGGCCGCGGGAACCCTGTTGGCCGGGATGGCACTGGGGATCGGCATCGGGTGGGGCCTGCTCGAGCTGTTCCCCGGAACGCTGGAGCGCGACTACCGCCTGGCCTATGCGCTGAACCGGGTGGTGGCCTTCGCCGGAGTCGACAGCGGCGCCTTCGACGGGCAACACCCCAGCGTCATCATCAACGCCCTGCTCGGCCTGTTCGGAGCACTGGCGCTGATGGTCGCCGCGGTGGTGCTCTTCCGGTCGCAGCAAGCCGACAACGCACTGACCGGCGAGGACGAGTCGGCCATCCGCGGCCTGCTCGAGGTCTTCGGCAAGAACGACTCACTCGGCTACTTCGCCACCCGCCGCGACAAATCGGTGGTCTTCGCTCCGGACGGCCGGGCGGCCATCACCTACCGGGTCGAGGTCGGGGTGTGTCTGGCCAGTGGGGATCCGGTGGGCGATCCCCGCGCCTGGCCGGCCGCCATCGACGCGTGGCTGCGGCTGTGTGAGGCCTACGGGTGGGCCCCCGGGGTGATGGGCGCCAGCGCCCAGGCCGCGCAGGCCTTCCGCGACGCCGGCCTGCACGCACTCGAACTCGGCGACGAAGCCATCCTGTACCCGGACCGCTACAAGCTGTCCGGCCCGGACATGAAGCCGGTGCGCCAGGCCGTCACCCGCGCACGCCGTGCCGGGCTGACGGTGCGGATCCGTCGGCACCGCGAGCTGTCCGCCGAGGAACTCACGCAGGTGATCGAACGCGCCGACGAATGGCGCGACACCAACACCGAACGCGGGTTCTCCATGGCCCTGGGCCGCCTCGGTGATCCCGCCGACGCCGACTGCCTGCTGGTGGAGGCGGTGCAGGGTGACCAGACCGTCGCGATGCTGTCACTGGTCCCGTGGGGCAGCAACGGCGTGTCCCTGGACCTGATGCGCCGATCCCGCCAATCTCCCAACGGCACCGTCGAACTGATGGTCAGCGAGTTGTGTCTGCAGGGCGAGAATTTCGGCATCACACGGATCTCGCTGAACTTCGCGATGTTCCGTTCGGCGTTCGAGGAGGGTGCGCAGTTGGGCGCCGGACCGGTGGCCCGCCTGTGGCGGGGGCTGCTGGTCTTCTTCTCCCGCTGGTGGCAGCTGGAGACGCTCTACCGCTCGAACATGAAATACCAGCCGGAATGGGTGCCGCGGTTCGCGTGCTACGAGGACGCCCGGCTGATCCCGCGGGTGGGTGTGGCGTCGGTGATCGCCGAAGGCTTCCTGGTGCTGCCCTTCACCCGCCGCACCGAACAACACACCGGCCAGCACTCGGCGGTGCCCGCGGCACTGGCGAACACCGGCGCACTGCACGACGACGGCAGCACCCCCGGCGCGGCGGCGCTGCCTGCGGACCCGACCCAGGAGTCCGGTACGCCGCGGCTGCCGGAACAGGTGCGGGTCCGGATGGCGAAGCTGAAGTGGTTGCAGGACAACGGCATCGACGCCTATCCCGTAGGTCAGGAACCCAGCCACACCGTGGCCTCCGCGCTGGCCGAGACCGATGGCACCGAGGTCACCGTGGCCGGGCGGATCCTGCGACTGCGCGACTACGGCGGTGTGTTGTTCGCCCAGGTGCGCGACTGGTCGGGCGAGACGCAGGTCCTGCTGGACAATTCCGCGCTCGCCACCGCCGAGTTCACCGCCGCCATCGATCTCGGCGATCTGGTCGAGGTGAGCGGCGTGATGGGCGTGAGCCGCACCGGCACCCGCTCGGTTCTGGTGGCATCGTGGCGGCTGATCGGCAAGTGCCTGCGCCCGCTGCCGGACAAGTGGAAGGGCCTGACCGACCAGGAAGCGCGGGTGCGGGCGCGGTACGTGGACCTGGCCATCAACACCGAAGCCCGCGACCTCATCCGGGCTCGCAGCCAGGTGCTGCACGCCATCCGGGAGACGTTGTTCGACAAGGGTTTCCTGGAGGTCGAGACCCCGATCCTGCAGCAGATCCACGGCGGGGCCAACGCCCGCCCATTCACCACGCACATCAACGCCTACGACCTCGATCTGTACCTGCGGATCGCACCGGAGCTGTATCTCAAACGGCTCTGCGTCGGCGGCGTGGAGCGGGTGTTCGAACTGGGCCGCGCGTTCCGCAACGAGGGAGTGGACTTCAGCCACAACCCCGAGTTCACCCTGCTGGAGGCCTATCAGGCGCACGCCGACTACCTGGTGTGGATCGACGGCTGCCGCGAGTTGATCCAGAACGCGGCGATGGCCGCCAACGGCGCCCACGTGATCATGCGCCCGGGCCCGGACGGCACCCTGGAACCTGTTGACATCTCCGGGCAGTGGGCGGTCAAGACGGTGCACGACGCGGTGTCGGACGCACTGGGCGAGCACATTGACGTCGACACCGACGTGCCCGCACTGCGCAGGCTCTGCGACGCCGCCGCCATCCCGTACCAGACCCATTGGGACGCCGGAGCGGTGGTGCTCGAGATGTACGAGCATCTGGTGGAAGACCGCACCGAGGCACCCACCTTCTACACCGACTTCCCTGCCTCGGTGTCCCCGCTGACCCGCCCGCACCGCAGCAAGCCGGGTGTGGCCGAGCGGTGGGATCTGGTGGCGTGGGGGGTCGAGCTGGGCACCGCCTACAGCGAGCTCACCGACCCGGTGCTGCAGCGGCGGCGGCTGCACGAACAGTCGATGCTGGCCGCCGGCGGTGATCCCGAGGCGATGGAACTGGACGAGGACTTCCTGCAGGCCCTGGAATACGCGATGCCGCCGACCGGTGGTCTCGGCATGGGGGTGGACCGCATCGTCATGATGATCACCGGGCGCAGCATCCGCGAAACCCTGCCGTTCCCCCTGGCCAAACCCCGCTGAGTTCACAGCCGCCTCGCAGCGACCCTTAAGAATCGCGGGTCACGATGACGGAGTGTCGATTTCGTTGCTGCACGGTGTGGTGCCCCTTGCGACGCAGGCGGCCGCCGCCACCACCTTGGCGTTGGCCATCGGCTGGCGCACCCGGCGGTGGCGTCGGGTACTGCTGCCCCTGAGCGTCGTCATCGGCATCGGGGTGACGCTGTGGCTGTACTGGTACATCTCCGATGAGGGTTGGGGCGACACCCCACCACCGCGCGGGCTGTGGGTGTGGGTGGCCCTGACCGGGTTCGCCGCCGCGGTGCTGGTGCTCGGCTGGCGCAGTGCCGCCCACTGGCGACGGGCGGTCACCGTGCTGGCGGTGCCGCTGTGCGTGCTGAGCGCGGCGCTGAGCGTCAACCTCTGGGTGGGTTACGTGCCCGATGTGCAAGCCGGTTGGAACCAGCTGACCGCCGGACCCCTGCCCGACCAGATCAACGCCACCGACGTCACCGCCCTGGTGGCCAACACCCGCACACAGCATCAGCTCCCGGCCAAGGGCCGGGTGGTCGAGGTGAGCGTCCCCGACGACGCGTCACACTTCACCCACCGCGACGAATACGTGTATCTGCCACCGGCCTGGTTCGCCACCAGTCCCCCGCCCGAGTTGCCGGCCGTGGTGATGATCGGCGGCGAATTCAACACTCCCGCAGACTGGCTGCGCGCAGGCAACGCGATCAATACCCTGGACGCCTATGCGGCCGCTCATCAGGGCAACGCGCCGGTGACCGTCTTCGCCGACGTGGTGGGCACGTTCCACAACGACACCGAGTGCGTCAACGGACCGCGCGGCAACGCCGCCGACCACATCACCAAAGATCTTGTCCCGTACGTTGAATCACACTTCGGCGTGAGCGACGACGCGAGCCGGTGGGGTGTTGCGGGGTGGTCCATGGGTGGCACCTGTGCCGTGGACCTCGCAGCCATGCACCCCGATCAGTTCGGCGCGTTCGACGACATGGCAGGCGACATCGCACCCAACGCGGGCGACCCAAGTCAGACCCTGGCCCGGCTCTATGGCGGCAACGCCGCCGCCGAAGCGAGCTTCGATCCCGTCACGGTGATGCAGTCACACGGAAAGTACACCTCGACCGCCGGCCTGTTCGTCAGTCCGCTGCCCCAGTTCAGCCAGGCCAGCCAGGCGCAAGCCGCCCAGACTCTGAACACCGCCGCGCACAATGCCGGCATCGACAGCTCCGTGGTGCCGCTGCCCGGCAATCACGACTGGGGTTTTGCCGCAACCGCATTCGCCAACTCCCTGCCGTGGCTGGCCACCGCGTTGCACACGCCCTCGGCGTCGGCGAGCACCCTGACGTCCTAACATCGGCCCAACAGCGACCGTGGTGTGCTGAGACCTCCCTATCTGAGGAGGATTCCCATGCGCACCACCATCGTGACCACCACTGCCCTGGCCGCACTGACTGCCGCTACGCTGACCATGCCCGCGGCGTCGGCGTTGCCGCTGGACGGCCCGCTGATCCAGACCAGCTGCACGTACCCCCAACTCGAAGCGGCACTGCGGGCCGAAGCACCGCGCGCCGCGGACAGGCTGGCCGCCAACCCCGGCGCACAGAACCGGGTGCAGGAACTGCTGGGCCTGCCCGTCGATCAGCGCCGAGAACGCATCCAGGGTTTCCTGGACCGCAACCCCGACATGGCCAGGATCGCCGAAGAGCGCCGCGCCTCCCCCGCCGGCCAGGAGATGACGGCGCGGATGGAGCGGGTGGCCCAGACCTGCCCGAACTACTGAGCGGGCAGGGTGACCGTGACCACCAGGCCCCCGTCGGGCCGGGCGATGACCTCCAGCCCGCCGTGGTGTGCGCGCACGATGGAACGCACGATCGACAATCCGAGGCCCGCGCCGCGTGGCCGGGTGCTGTCAGTCGATTCGGCGATCCGGTCGCCACCGGGACGGCGGAACGGCTCCAGCAGCCCGTCGACCGCCGCCGCTGCAATCACCGGCCCGGAGTTCTCCACCGTCAACTGCGCCCCGTCCCGGTGCGCCTGCACCGCTACCCGGACCCACCCCGACTCCGGCACGTTGTGCCGAATCGCGTTGTCCACCAGGTTCTGTGCCAGCCGCTCCAGCAACACCCGGTCCCCGAGTGCGGTGGCCTCGGCGATCGTCATCACCACGTCGACGCGGGCGCGCCGGGCTTCCGGCTCGGCCACCCCAACAGCGCGGCGCACCACGTCGCCGAGATCCACCGGCACCCGCTGCGCCAAACCCTCCTCGCTGGCCGCCAAGGTGATGAGCCCCTCGATGAGGCGCTCATGTCGCCGATTGACCTGCAACAGAGTGGCCCCCAGTCGGCGGGTGTCTTCGGACACGCCGGAGTCCTCGAGTGCCACTTCGATCAGCGTCCGGTTGATCGTGAGCGGGGTCCGCAGTTCGTGGGAGGCGTTGGCCACGAAGCGCCGCTGGCCGTCGAACGCCCGGTCGAGGCGTTCCAGCATGGCATCGAAGGTGTCGGCCAGATCCTTGATCTCGTCGTCAGGTCCCTGCAAGGCGATGCGTTCGTGCAGGTTGCGATCAGCGACCCGGCGGGCCGTACCGGTGATGTGCTGCAGCGGGGCCAACGCCCGGCCGGCCATCAACCACCCGAAGCCGACCGCGGCGATGCCGGTGACCCCCAGCGACGCCAACGACCACACCAGCATGGTGCGCATCGTCTCGTGCCGCTGCTGTTCGGCCTGGGCGACGATGGCCTCGAACAGATCGTTGGCCAACGGCTTGTCCGGCAGCTCGTTGCGGTTGAGGAACTGGCGCACCAGCCCCTGCACCGCGGCGCCGGGACGACGGTCCAGCGTCTGCTCCAGGTTGAAGTACATCACCGCCACCAGCACCGCGCCGGCGAAGAAGAACGCGCCCCCGTAGAGCAGGGCCAGCCGCCAGCGAATGGTCGAGCGCCTCATGAGAGTCGGTATCCCACACCTGGTTCGGTGTCGATGACGGCGGGCTCTCCCAGTTTTCGGCGCACCATCATGATGGTGTAGCGCACCACCCCGGTGAATGGGTCGGTGTTCTCGTCCCAGGCCTTCTCCAGCAGCTGTTCTGCGGAGACCACCCCGCCGTCGGCCCGCAACAATTCCTCCAGCACCGCGAACTCCTTGCGCGACAGCGCGATCGGACGTCCATCGCGCGTCACTGCATGGCTGTGCGGGTCGAGCCGGATGCCTGCGCGTTCCAGCACCGTGGGCGCAGCAGGGCGGGCCCGTCGCGACAGCGCCTGAACCCGGGCCACCAGTTCAGCAAAGGCGAACGGTTTGGTGAGGTAGTCGTCGGCACCGAGGCCCAGGCCCGCCACCCGCTCGTCGACCCGGGCGGCGGCGGTCAGCATCAGCACCCGAGCTGCACCGCCTGAGCCCGCCAGCTCCACGCACACCTCGTCCCCGGAGCGTCGCGGCAGGTCCCGGTCGAGCACGATCACGTCGTAGTCGTTGACGGTGGCCCGCTCCAGAGCGGCCTCCCCGTCGTAGACCACGTCGACGGCCAGGGCATGGCGCCGCAGCCCCGTGGCGATCGCGTCGGCCAACAGTTGTTCGTCTTCCACCACCAGCACCCGCATCAGACCATCCTCCCTGGACGAGGTGTTGGGGGCGTGTGAGGGCGCCGCACAGCGGTACCGTGAGGCCATGCCGGACGAACCTGTTGAGGAACCCGTCATCGACGCCGAACTGGTGCCGCCCGCCGAGCCGGGGCCGGTGGCCCCCGAGGAGACCGGGTACACCCCGGGCGGGGTGCCCACCTTCGACATGGTGCGCGAGAAGATCGAGACCCGGGCCGGCACTGCGATCGGCGCGGCCGAGCTGGATGCTGCGACGCCGGAAGGCCGCAGCGTCGAGGAGCAGTACGAGGCCCGGCAACGGGCCGCCGCCGAACGGCTGGCCCAGATCCGCGCGCAGATGAAGTCGGACAACAGCTGAGGACGTTCACCGTCGCCGAACGCCGGGCACGGCTGGCGCAACGGCATTTCCTCGGCGAACCGAATGCCGACCTGTCCATCCCCGCGATGACGGCGGCGCTGGTCGGCTGGCACGCCACCGACCCCGCGACGCCGTACCTGTCGTTGTGGGCGCGGCGCCCCGACTTCCGCAGGGCTGCACTCGATGCTCAGCTGTATGAGCACCGGACGCTGGTCAAACAGCTGGCAATGCGGCGCACGCTGTGGCTGGTCAACGCCGCGAATCTGCCCGTGATCCTGCCCGGCGCCAGCGACCGCGTGGCGGCCACCGAGCGCCGCCGGCTGATTGCCGACGTCGAATCTGCCGGCGTGGCCGCCGATGGTGCAGCCTGGCTGGAAGCGGCCTCGGCCGCGGTGCTGACGTACCTGGGCGAACACGGCCACGCCAGCAGCACCGAGCTGCGCACCGCACTGCCCGAACTCACCGGGACCTACAACCCGGCCCCCGGCAAGGCCTACGGAGCGGTCGGGCACATCGCTCCGCGGGTCATGACCGTGCTGGCCGTGCACGGAGACATCGTCCGCGGGCCCAACGACGGCTCGTGGATCACGTCCCGACCACGCTGGGTGGGCGCCGAGCAGTGGGTGGGCCCCGTGCAGCGACGGCCCGCCGAGCAGGCACGAGCCGCACTGGTGCACACGTGGCTAGGGGCCTTCGGACCGGCCACCCTCACCGACGTCAAGTGGTGGTTCGGCAGCACCCTGACCGCCTGCCGCGCGGCGCTGCAGGCCGCGGGGGCTGTCGAGGTGGATCTGGACGGGGCGCCCGGTTATGCCCTGGCCGACGACCTGGAGCCCGTGCCGGCGCCCGACCACTGGGTGGCGCTGCTGCCCAGCCTGGACATCACCACCATGGGCTGGTTCGAGCGCGACTGGTACCTAGGAGCCCACCGCACCCACCTGTTCGACACCAACGGCAACGCCGGCCCCACCGTCTGGCACAACGGCCGGGTGATCGGCGCCTGGAACCAGGACACCGAGGGCCGGGTGCAGCTGGAACTGCTCGAGGACCCCGGCGCCCACACACGAAAAGCACTGCAGCGCAAGGCCACCGAGCTTACCGAATGGTTGGCGGGAACCACGGTCAGTCCGCGGTTCCCGTCACCGCTGTCGAAGACAATCGCTAGGCGCTGACCTTGCGTTTGCGGGGTGCCCGCTTTGCCGCGGGCTTGACCACCGGCGCTTCGAGCACCTCACGCAGGAACTTGCCGGTGTAGCTCTCCGGGACCGCTGCCACATCCTCCGGGGACCCCTGCGCGACGACCGTGCCGCCGCCGGATCCGCCCTCGGGACCCATGTCGATGATCCAGTCCGAGGTCTTGATGACATCGAGGTTGTGTTCGATCACGATCACCGAATTACCTTTGTCCACAAGGCCGTTGATCACCTTGAGCAGCTTGCGGATGTCCTCGAAGTGCAACCCGGTGGTGGGCTCGTCCAGGATGTACACGGTGCGCCCGGTGGAGCGCTTCTGCAACTCGGCGGCCAGCTTGACGCGCTGCGCCTCACCACCGGAGAGGGTCGGCGCGGGTTGGCCGAGCCGCACATACCCCAGACCCACGTCGACCAGGGTCTTGAGATAGCGGTGGATCGAGCTGATGGGCTCGAAGAACTCGGTGGCCTCCTCGATGGGCATGTCCAACACCTCGGAGATGGTCTTGCCCTTGTAGTGCACCTCGAGGGTCTCGCGGTTGTAGCGCGCGCCGTGGCACACCTCGCACGGCACGTACACGTCGGGCAGGAAATTCATCTCGATCTTGATGGTGCCGTCACCCGAACAGGCCTCGCAGCGGCCACCTTTGACGTTGAACGAGAAGCGGCCCGGCTGGTAGCCACGGACCTTGGCCTCCGTGGTCGCGGCGAACAGCGTGCGGATCTTGTCGAAGACGCCGGTGTAGGTGGCCGGGTTGGACCGCGGCGTGCGACCGATCGGCGACTGATCGACACGAACCAGCTTGTCGAGATGATCCAGCCCGTTGATGCGGGTGTGCCGGCCGGGAACCTGACGGGCGCCGTTGAGCTTGTTGGCCAGCACCGAGGCCAGGATGTCGTTGACCAGGGTGGACTTGCCCGACCCCGACACCCCGGTGACCGAGGTCAACACACCCAGCGGGAAGGCGACGTCGATGCCCTGGAGGTTGTGCTCGCGGGCCCCCACGACGGTGAGCTGGCGCTTGTGGTCGATCGGCCGCCGGATGGCGGGCACCTCGATGCGCTCCTTGCCCGACAGATAGGCGCCGGTGATGGACTTGGCATTGGCCAGCAGATCGGGGTAGGTCCCGCTGTGTACCACCTGCCCACCGTGTTCGCCGGCCGCCGGACCGATGTCGACCACCCAGTCGGCGTGCGCGATGGTGTCCTCGTCGTGCTCGACGACGATCAGCGTGTTACCGAGATCCCGTAGGCGCGTGAGGGTTTCGATCAACCGGCGATTGTCGCGCTGGTGCAGCCCGATGGACGGTTCGTCCAACACATAGAGCACCCCGGCCAGACCCGAACCGATCTGCGTGGCCAACCGGATGCGCTGCGCCTCGCCGCCGGACAGCGTGCCGGCGGCGCGCTCGAGTGACAGGTAGTCGAGGCCGACGTCCAGCAGGAAGCCCAGCCGCGACTGCACCTCTTTGAGCACCTGCCCGGCGATGGCCGCCTCCCGGGGGCCTAGGGTCAGGGCGTTGAGGAAGTCTGAACAGTCGGCCACCGACAGCGCACAGACCTCGGCGATGGACTTGCCGCCCCAATCGCCCGCGGACAACGTGACCGCGAGAATCTCGGGCTTGAGCCGGGTGCCGTTGCAGACCGGGCAGGGAACGTCGCGCATGAACCCGTCGTAGCGTTCCTTCATCTGCTCGGAGTCGGTCTGCTCCATGCGACGCTGCAGGAACGCCATGACACCTTCGAAGTCCGCGTAATACGACCGGGTGCGTCCGTACCGGTTCTTGTACTTCACGTGCACCTGGTGGTCGGAGCCCTCCAGGATGGCCTTGCGCGCCTTGGCGGGGAGTTTGCGCCACGGCGTGTTGACGTCGAAGCCCATCGCGTCACCCAGACCCGACATCATCCGGGTGAAGTACTCCGAGGTCTGGCCCATGGACCACGGCGCCACGGCGCCCTCGGCCAGGGTGAGCTCGGGGTCGGGCACCACCAATTCGGGGTCGACCTCTTTACGGATGCCCAGGCCCACACATTCCGGGCAGGCGCCGTAGGGCGAGTTGAAGGAGAACGACCGGGGTTCCAGGTCGTCGACGGCCAGAGCGTGGCCATTGGGGCACGCCAGTTTCTCGGAGAAGCGCTGCTCCCGGTGCGGCGCGTCTTCTTCCTGGTCCACGAACTCCAGCACGACGATGCCGTCGGCCAGACCCAGTGCGGTCTCCACCGAGTCGGTGAGGCGCTGCTTGGAGGAGGCCTTGACGGCAAGACGGTCGACGACCACCTCGATGTCGTGCTTCTCCTGCTTCTTCAGCTTCGGCGGATCGGTGAGCGGATACACCGTGCCGTCCACCCGGACCCGGCTGTAGCCCTGCGTGTTGAGCTTCTCGAACAGGTCGACGAACTCACCCTTGCGGGTACGCACCACGGGCGCCAGCACCTGGAAGCGCAGACCTTCGTCCATGGCCAGCACCTGGTCGACGATCTGCTGGGGTGTCTGCTTGGCGATTTTCTCGCCGCAGACCGGGCAGTGCGGACTGCCGGCGCGCGCGTACAGCAGGCGCAGGTAGTCGTACACCTCGGTGATGGTGCCCACGGTGGACCGCGGGTTGCGGTTGGTGGACTTCTGGTCGATGGACACCGCGGGCGACAAACCCTCGATGAAATCGACGTCCGGTTTGTCCATCTGCCCGAGGAACTGGCGCGCATACGCCGACAACGACTCGACATACCGACGTTGCCCCTCGGCGAAGATCGTGTCGAACGCCAGCGACGACTTGCCGGACCCCGACAGTCCGGTGAAGACGATCAGCGCGTCGCGGGGCAGGTCGAGGTCGATACTGCGCAGGTTGTGCTCGCGCGCACCCTTGACGATCAGGCGCTCAGCCACCCGGTACCTTTCTACGTGTTTCTGCAGTTCATGGCAGGTTCCCCCGAACCTCCACAGACGTCGCGGTCCATGCTATGTCGACCCACCGACAACCTTCCGTGCCGGTTCGCCGAGCCAGTAGGCTCGGGCACCATGACTGTCATCGCTGACCAGTACACCGGCCACGTCGATCCCGGCACCGGCGCGCGCCGAACCCTGCCCGCAGCTTCGGTGGTCAAGGTCTCGGTGGGCCCGATGGACAACAACGCGTACCTGGTCACCTGTTCCCAGACCGGGCAGTCGCTACTCATCGACGCCGCCAACGATGCCGAGACGCTGCTCGAGGTCATCGGAGCCCATGCTCCGCAGTTGGCGTTGATCGTCACCACCCATCAGCACTTCGACCACTGGCAGGCGCTGGAAGCGGTGGCCGGCGCCACCGGGGTGCCGACCGCGGCCAGCGCCGTCGACGGCAAGGAGTTGCCGGTGGCACCCGCCCGGCAGCTGGCCGACGGCGACACCATCAGTATCGGAAACCTGACCTTCGACGTGATCGCGCTGCGCGGCCACACTCCCGGCTCGGTCGCCCTGGCTCTGGGCGGTGACGCCACCGGCGGTGTCACCCACCTGTTCACCGGCGACTGCCTGTTTCCGGGCGGGGTCGGCAAGACGTGGCAGCCCGGGGATTTCGAGACGCTGCTCGGCGATGTGACCACCAAGGTGTTCGACGTCTATGACGACACGACGGTGGTCTACCCCGGCCACGGTGATGACACCACGCTGGGCGCCGAGCGTCCGCACCTCGGCGAATGGCGCGAGCGCGGCTTCTGAGCCCTAGGTGGTGTGGACGATCAGCACGTCCGTCTTGGACCGCCGAGCCACGTTGGCCGGGACCGAGCCCAGCAGCCGACCCGCGATGGTGCTCAACCCGACGTTGCCGACCACCAGCAGGTCGGCCTTGACCTCATCGGCCAACTCGACCAGGGCATCGACGGGCGCCCCGACGATGGGGCGCTCCTCGATGTTGGCCGCACCCGCAGCCTTGGCGCGGTCCTTGGCCTCACGCAGGATCGCGTAGATGGGCGCATTACCGGAGACCTTGTAGGCCTCGTCCTTGAGGACGTCGGCGCCGCGGGAGTCTTCTGCCGAGGGGAAGTAGGCGGTGGCGATGATGACCTTCGCACCGGGATCCGAGGCGAGGGCACCGGCCCGGTCGACGGCACGCAGGGACGAATCCGAACCATCGGTGCCGACCACCACGGTCTTGTAGCCGCTCATCCATGTCCTCCCACAGTTCATTGACAAAGCAGTTCAGTGACAAAGCCAACCGAAACAGTAACCCGTTCTCGGCTGACGCCGGGTGCGTTTCGCGGACACATCAACCGGCATCGACGCGCAAATCAGCTCCCCGACCTGCGCAAAAAGCGCCACCACCGCACGTGGGGTGAGCTTGCCGACACGTGTCAAGCGTCTCACGCACGTGGTTGCCCGAGCCACAACCGAGCGAGGGCGTGAGTCGGACCACCTGCGGCACAGCGAAACTGGACAATGTTCTTCTGGCGCGCCGAGACCCGCGTGCCAAGATCAGTGCATGACGCTGTTCCTGGTTCGTTCCGCGGTGACGGGATTCGCCCTCTGGGTGGTCACGCTACTGGTGCCCGGCATCTACTTCGTCGGCGGTGAGGACAGCACCCTGGCCCGGGCTGGGATCATCTTCGTGGTGGCGGTGGTCTTCGGCCTGGTCAACGCGATCATCAAGCCCATCGTGCAGCTCGTCGCCCTCCCGCTCTACATCCTGACTCTGGGGCTGATCCACATCGTCATCAACGCGTTGATGCTGTGGATCACCTCGTGGATCACCCGCAACACCACTCACTGGGGCCTGGATGTCGATGAGTTCTGGTGGACGGCCATCTGGGGCGCCATCGTCTTGTCCGTCGTCAGTTGGCTGCTGTCGCTTCTGATTCCGGACGCCACCCGCAGCTAGCTGCGGGTGGCGCGCGGGGTCAGCCCCAGTCCTCCCGGCGATCTGCGGGCGGGTTACCCGGCAGGGTCACGCCATCGGCATCGGTGGCTGTCGCCGACCAGCTGGTGCCCTCGCAGATGAAGCTGGTGGGATTCAGCGGGATGTTGTCCGGCACCGGCACGGGGATTCCCGGGATCTCGGGCAGGTCCAGTCCCGGCTGCGGGAACAGGCTGGCGAACCCGGAGGCGTTGGCCGGCGGCGCACCGAGCGTCGGCTGCGGGATCAGGCTGGTGACCCAGGACGACGTGGTACCCAGCACCGGCAGCACGCCCGGAGGCATCTGCGAGGCCTGATCGAACACCTGCGCACCGGGTGTTCCCGGAGCTGGCGGCGTCGTCAGACCCAGATCGGTGGCTGCCGAGGACCCGGGGATCGGACCCGTCGGCGGCGTGTTGATCTGGATGCCGGTCGGGATGCTGCTGCCCGGGCCACCGGGGCCCGGCGGAACCGCACCCGGGCCACCGGTGGGCACACCACCACCGGGCACCCCCGGCGCCGGCGGAGTCACACCCGGAACACCGGTCGGCACACCACCACCGGGCACCCCCGGTCCCGGCGGAGTCACACCCGGAACACCGGTCGGCACACCACCACCGGGCACCCCCGGTCCCGGCGGAGTCACACCCGGAACACCGGTCGGCACACCACCACCGGGCACCCCCGGCGCCGGCGGGTTGCCGATGCCGATGCCGGTGGGGATTCCCGCCGGAGGTCCGCCGACCACGGCGGGGGCGCCTGCGGGCGCACCCAGGCCGGCGGCGTCGGCGACCGGCGCGCCGGCAGCATCGACCACGGGGGCACCGGGAAGACCTGCCGCACCACCGGGAGCACCGCCGGGCCCGGCATCGACGCCGGCGCCCTCACCGGCACCACCGGCGGGAGCGGCCAGCCCGGAGGCATCCGCGACCGGGGCACCACCCGGGGCACCGGGCGGCGGGACCGGCGCACCTCCGGCGTCCGCGACGGGAGCACCGGCAGGCAGACCGCCGGGGGGCACCGCACCGGCGCCGGGGAAACCGGCGGGCACCGCGGGCGTACCGGGGCCAGGAGGTGTCACGACGGCGCCGGTGTCACCGAACGGCGCGCCGGGCGTACCGGGTCCGGGAGGCGTCACCACCCCACCGTTGTCCCCCACCGGAACACCGGGCGTGCCCGGGCCCGGAGGCGTCACCACACCACCGTTGTCCCCCACCGGAACACCGGGCGTGCCCGGGCCCGGAGGCGTCACCACACCACCGTCATCACCAGCGGGCGCACCGGGGGTACCGGGGCTGGGCGGGGTGACCACGTTGCCGGTTTCGACCACCGGCGCACCGGGCGTGCCCGGTGCCGGCGGGGTCGCCACACCGGCGTTGTCCACGACGGGCGCACCCGGGACGCCGGGAGCCGGCGGGGTCGAGATGCTGGTGTCGCGCAGGGTCGGCACCGCGGGATCCACCGGCGCCGGCGGGGTGGAGATGCTGCCGGAGTCGACGATCGGCGCACCGGGTCCACCGGGGACCGGCGGGGTCACGATGTTGTTGGGCTGCAAGCTCGGCGTGGCCGGGTAGCTGCCCCCCGGCGGGATGTTGATGCGCGGCGGTTCGACGGTCCGCAGCTCGGGTTCGACCGGCTCGCCGGGGTTGAAGCCGATGTAGGGCGTGATCCGCGGCTCACCCGGCGTCCCGGGTGTGCCGGGCGTGACGATCTGACGGGTCTCGACCGACGGCTCACCCGGGGTGGGCGGGGTGCCCGGCGTGAAGTCGGCACGGTTCTCCCCTGCCGGTGCCCCCGGCAGCGGAGGTGCGGGCGGCGTCGAGACATTGCCGTTCTCGACCACCGGCACGCCCGGGACACCGGGTGCGGGCGGGGTCACGACGTTGCCGATGTCGACCGCGGGGATGCCTGGGGTTCCCGGGGCCGGCGGGTGCACCACGGCGCCGCTGTCGAACACCGGCGCGCCGGGAGCGCCCGGGGCGGGCGGCGTTGCCGCAGAACCGTTGTCCACCACCGGGACACCGGGACCACCGGGTGCGGGCGGGGCCACCACACCACCGTTGTCCACCACCGGCACGCCCGGAGCGCCCGGGGCGGGCGGCGTTGCCGCAGAACCGTTGTCCACCACCGGGACACCGGGACCACCGGGTGCGGGCGGGGCCACCACACCACCGTTGTCCACCACCGGAACACCCGGAGCACCCGGGGCGGGCGGTGCCACGAGGCCGCCGTTGTCACCCACCGGGATGGCGGGAGCACCCGGTCCGGGGGGCGCGACGACGCCACCGTTGTCCAGTACCGGGGCGGCCGGGATCGGGGGCGCCGGAGGCGGTCCCGCCTCGACGACACCACCGGTGGGGATGGGCGGCGCGCCCGCGGGGGCCGGCGCGACACCGGCAGAGGCGTCCATCACGGGCAGACCCTCGACACCGGGCGCCGCGGCGGGCGCACCCGCGCCACCACCGACGCCCTCACCTGCGCCTTCACCCGCTCCGCCGGCACCCAGCGCGCCGGCATCCGCGATCGGGGCACCCGCAGCGCCGGGGCCACCGGCGCCGGCGGCGTCGACAACCGGCGCGCCACCGGGAGGCAGCGCGGTGTCGATGGCTCCGCCGGTCGGGATCGCCGGAGCACCGGGAGCGGGCGGCAGGGGGCCGGCCGAGGAATCGATGGCCGGCAGCGCTGGGCCACCGGGGCCGGGAGGCAGGCCTGCCCCCGACGAATCAACAAGGGGCGCACCCGGAGTACCGGGTACCGGCGGCGTGCCACCCGAGACCGGAGTGGCCGCCGGGCCACCCGGAGTGCCGGGACCACCCGGCAGGACACCGGTGGTCGACTCCACACCGGGGGCGCCGGGCGCACCGGGAACCGGGGGCGTGCCACCCGAGACCGGAGTGGCCGCCGGACCACCCGGAGTACCGGGACCACCCGGCAGGACACCCGTCGTCGAGTCGACCACGGGAGCGCCCGGAGCACCCGGAACCGGCGGCGTCCCACCTGAGGTGGAGGTCACCGCGGGGCCACCGGGGGTACCCGGGACACCCGGCAGCGCGGCCCGGGTCGAGGAGGGGGCGGGCCCGCCGGGATAGCCCGGCAGGTTCGGGGTCACCCGCGCCGTCGAATCGGCCGCATTGCCGCCGAGCAGTCCGGGCGACCCGGGCATCAGATTCGTCGTCGACGTCAGCAGCTGGTCCGGAGACATCCCGGGTGAACCCACACCGGGGACCACCGTCGTGATGTCCTGCACCGAGCCCGGAGTGCCGGGGGTCGCGGGGCCGAAATCCTTCAGAATGCCCACGCACGGAATGCCGGGGCTGGCCGGAGCTTCGGCGAGCATCATCGTCAGCGGAGTGACGAGCTGAACCGCCCACAAGCACCCTGCTGTGGCAGCGGCGCCTATGGCGATGCGATTCGTGGTCTTTGACATGTTCTCCCCGGCTCCTCGTACAGCGGCGTTCGCTGGAGAACGTATCCAGGGTTCACGGCTTTGCCCGTTCGACAATTCGGGGGGTTATGGAACCGTTGCCAAGCAGTGGCGGTCCGGTTACCCCACGGAGCGTTTTACTGCGGTTTTGCCTGCTGACACGATCTCCGTGAACATCCCGCCGGCGTGTCGCGTGTCCCACATCCGAGAGTGGTCGGGGCTCGCGGCGTGTCGCGCCGGGTAAATACACGTTAGCCATTTAGCACCACGCCCACGTCCGTGCCAGTCCCTACACAGCACAACGGCGCGGCACCCGGATACCCCGGACGCCGCGCCGTTGTGCCGAGAGGGCCGCTCAGCCCTCCCGCATGTCGAGCACGGGGGTGGGACGTTGGAAGCCGCGGGTGACCACCAACAGCCAGAGGAATCCGACGGCCAGCCAGATGAGTCCCAGTGTCAGCGCGGTGCCCGACAGACTGGTCCACAGCCACACCGTGAGTACGAAGCCGATTCCCGGGAGCACCAGGTTGTTGAGCACGTTCTTCTCGCCCGCATCGATGAAGTAGTGCTTGATCACCGTCAGGTTGACCGCGGAGAACGCCACCAGGGCGCCGAAGCTCACCACCGACGCCAGCAGCGCGAGGTCGATGACCACCGCGAGCAGGGAGATCACCGACACCACCAGGATGGCCCACGTGGGCGTGCTGAACTTCACCGAGACGTGCCCGAAGACCTTGCGCGGCAACACCCCGTCCCGGCCCATGGCGTAGAGGATGCGCGCCACCGAGGCCTGCGACGTCAACGCCGAACCGGTGGCACCTGCCACGTAGGCAGCGGTGAAGAATGCCGACAGGAAGGCCCCGCCGGCGGCGGTCATGACGTCCAGCGACCCGGAGTCGACGTCGGTGAACGCGTTGGACGGGAACACCAACTGCGACGCGTAGGACAAGACGATGAACAGCACACCACAGATGACGGTGGCCAGCATGATCGCCTTCGGAACGTCCCGTTTGGCGTCCTTGGCTTCCTCGGAAAGCGTTGACACGGCGTCGAATCCGAGGAACGACAGACACAGGATGGCCGCACCCGCGAGCACCGGGGCCATGCCGCCGGCGGTGCCGTCACCGGCGAACGGAGCCATCACGTCGACGGTCCCCGATCCGGAGATCGCCGCCGCCGCCATGACCAGGAACACCACGATGAAGATGGCCTGGACCGCGATGATCAGCACGTTGGCCCGCGCCACCGAGACGATGCCGATGATGTTGAGCACCGTGACCACCACGATGGTCACCACGATGATCAACCACTGGGGAATCGAGGGCACGGCTGCATTGAGGTACAGCCCGATCACCATGTAGTTGAGCATCGGCAGGAACAGATAGTCCAACAGCAGCGACCAACCGGCGAGAAAGCCGACCGGAGCACCGAAGGTCTTCTGCGTGTACGTGTAGGCGGAGCCGGCGACAGGGAACGCCCCCGCCATCCGGGCATAGGAGCGCGCGGTGAAGATCATCGCCGCCAAGGTGACGACGTAGGACAGCGGGACCCGGCCGCCGGACTCCACCGTGACGATGCCGTAGGTGGTGAACACGGTGAGCGGCACCATGTAGACCAGTCCGAACAGGACCAGCGAGGGAACCCCGAGTGCGCGGCGCAGCCTGCCCTCGTGATCCCCCGGCAGGGGCTGGCCGGCCGCGGAATTCGCGGGCGCAGTTGATGACATGGGATTCCCTTCAGTCTGTCGCGGAGAAGACGGTGTGATCACGCAGGTACGTGCGCAGGACCCGGATGGCGGGAATGTCCAGAGGTGCAACCGTCCTCGGATCCCGATCCAGCCACACCAGGTCGACGCTGGCACCGGGTTCGATTCGGCCCCAGGTGGTTTCGGCAAATGCCTGGTAGGCCACCCCGGCGGTGCCGGCCAGCAACGCGACGTCGATGGGCAGGATCTCCTGCGCGGTCCACCCGTCTGCGGGCTCACCGTCGGCGGTGCGTCGCGACACCGCGACGGCGATCCCGTCCAGCGGCGCGCCCGACGACACCGGCCAGTCCGAGCCGAATGCCAGCGGGGCGCCGGTGGTCGACAGCGTGTTCATCCGGTACTGCCTGTCGGCCCGGTCGGAGCCCAGCCGCGGGACGGTCAGCTCGGTCATCAGTGCGTCGAGTTGGGCCCACAGCGGTTGCATGTTCGGGATCACACCCAGACGGGCGTAGCGCTCGATATCGGCGTCGTCGACCAGCTGGTTGTGCGCGATCACCGGGCGGCGATCACGAGTCCCGTTGTGCTGCACCACATATTCGATGGCGTCCAGAGCCTGGCGCACGGCGGCGTCGCCGATGGCGTGGATGTGGATCTGCAGACCGAGGTCATCGACGCGACGGGCGGCCTCGGCCAGCGAATCGCCTTCCCACACCGTCATTCCGTGACTGTGCAGGCCCGAGCAGTACGGCTGCAGCAGCGCACCGGTCTCGTTCTCCACCACGCCGTCGGCGAAGAACTTCACCGTCTGACAGGTCAGGTAGGGCGAGTTCACTTCCTCAACGCGCCGCCGAGACTCGGCGAAAGCCTGGATCTGCGTCTCGAAGTGACGCGGATCGGCGTAGAGCGCCAGATTGAACCGGACCCCCAGGGCGTCGCGCCGGGCCGCTTCCAGGTAGGTGTCCAGATCGGCGGGCTCCACCCAGGCGTCCTGCACCCAGGTGACGCCGCGGGCGGTGTAGTACTCGGCGGCGGTGCGCAGCGCGGCCACCCGGACCTCCTCGTCCCGGGCGGGCGCTGCCGCCATGACGAGATCCACGGCGCCCCACTCCCGCAGCGTGCCCAGCACCGAACCGTCTGCGCGGTGCGGGATCTCACCCATCTGCGGATCCGGGGTGTCGGCCGTGATGCCGGCCCGCTCCAGAGCCACCGAATTGCACCACACGGTGTGGTAGTCCCAGGCGCGCAGCACCACCGGGCGGTCGGGCACGGCCTCATCCAGCCAGCGGGCGTCGAACAGGCCGTCCGGCGCCAGGCTCGAGTCGTAGGACGCGCCCAGGATCCACTCCTGGTCGGGGTTCTGCGCGGCGTACTTCGCGACGGTCTCCACGATCTCCTCGACCGAACGGCAGGGCCGCACCACCGGTCCGGCGGCTTCCAGCCCGCCGTACAGCGGGTGGGCGTGGCCATCACCGAAGGACGGCATGACGAAGCCGCCGCCCAGGTCCACCACCTCGGCATCGGCGGCCGCAGCGCGAGCGTCGTCGCCGACCGCCTGCACCACGCCGTCGGCAACCAGCAACGCGTCGGTCTCCCCCGCCGGGCCCGTCCAGATAACTCCGTTGGTGAACAGGGTGGCGCTCATGCGGCCACCTGCCGCACGTCGCGAGCCACTTCACCCAACGTCACTTCCGAGGTCAGCATCCATCTCCTAAAACGAATAAGGTTCGTTTAGTGTGATACCACCCACAGCGTCGCGCAAGGGGAAGAAAAAACATGGGTCGACCACCGGTTCCGCTGCTCTCGGCCGACCGTATCGCCACCGTGGCGCTGGAGTTGGTGAATTCGACGGGCGGGTTCACCATGCCCGCCCTGGCCCACAAGCTGGGGGTGCGGCCGTCGTCACTGTACAACCACGTGTCCGGGCGCGATCAGATCGTGGAACTGCTGCGCGAACGCGCGATGTCAGCGGTACAGCTACCCGCCGACGACCCCGACCGGCCGTGGAGCGACACCCTGGCCGACATCATGCGGTCCTACCGGAACAGCTTCGCCCGCTATCCCCGGCTGATTCCGTTGCTCACCATCCACGCGGTCAACAGCACCCAGGCCTTCGTCATGTACAACGCGGTGGCGGTGACGCTGGCACGCGCGGGCTTCACTGCCACCGACACCTTGCGGACGATCACGCTGATCGACAACTACGTCCT
Source organism: Mycolicibacterium tokaiense (assembly GCF_010725885.1). NCBI lineage: Bacteria > Bacillati > Actinomycetota > Actinomycetes > Mycobacteriales > Mycobacteriaceae > Mycobacterium > Mycolicibacterium tokaiense. Next base: position 5,377,696 of record NZ_AP022600.1, read on the forward strand.
CGGTTCCGCACTGGACCTGGCCGCACCCGACCAACCGTGGACCGCGGGTGCGGACGTGGGCCCGGACCTGGCCGCGGCGCTGGCCACGGGCGCACCCAAACCGACCAGGGCCGACGACGCCTTCGAATGGGGCCTTGAGGTGCTGCTGCGGGGCCTGGCGCGTTAGCCTGGGTCCATGATCGCGAGGCTGACGGCGGGTGCCCTGATGCTCGGAGCGCTGGCCGTCGCCGCGCCGGCCGCCGCAGAACCCGGGCCACCACCGGTGCCACCGGTCCCCAACCCGGTCTACGGCGAAGGCGGCATGGACGCGCCCGTCGGGTACCTCGACGAGATGTGGCAGAGCTTCCACGCCGACAATCCACTGGGTGCCCTCACCGCCCCGCCGGTGCCGGCCCCCGGCGCACCTGCGGGAGCCGGCAGCGGACCACCCTTGCCGCCGGGAACCATCTCGATAACGGCACCGGGTACTTCGACCGCGCCGTTGCAGGGCGAGTGGCTCGGGCCGTTGCCCGGAATGCCGCCGGTGCCGTTGGCGCCGCCGTCCTAGGTCAGACGCCCAGCGCGCGTTGGATGTCCGGCTTCATCGCGTTCAATTGCGCGCCCCAGTAACCCCAGCCGTGGGTGCCGTTGGCCGGGAAGTTGAACACGCCGTTGCTGCCTCCGGCGGCCTGGTACTGCCGCTGGAAGTTGCGATTGCTGTCTACGGTGATGGTCTCCAGCAGCTGTCCGGGCAGGTCACCGCCGCCGCCCAGTTCACCGGGGCGGCCGTTGCCGCAGTAGACCCAGATGCGGGTGCCGTTGGCCACCAGCCGGCCGACGTTGACCGTCGGATCGTTGCGCTTCCACGCCGGTCCCCCGCCGGGACCCCACATCGCGGTGGCGTCGAACCCACCGGCGTCGCGCATCGCGAAACCGACCAGCGTCGGCCAGATGCCGTCGGACAGATTCAAGAAGCCCGACAGCGACGACGCGTAGCTGAACTGCCCGGGGTGATAGGCCGCCAGGATCAACGCCGCGCTGCCGGCCATGGACAGGCCGACCACGGCGTTGCCACTGGGTGACACCCCTTTGTTGGCCGCCAGGTAGGCCGGCAGCTCGGAGGTCAGGAACGTCTCCCACTGGTAGTTGTAGCGGGTGCCGTTGCCGATCGCCGGGCCCTGCCAGTTGGTGTAGAAGCTGGACATGCCGCCCACCGGCATCACCACCGACAGCCCGGATTCGAAGTAGTTCTCGAAGGCGGGGGTCTCGATGTCCCAGCCGCTGTTGTCGTCGCGGGCGCGCAGGCCGTCGAGCAGGTACACCGCCTTGGACCCACCACCTTGGAACCGCACCGGGATGTCTCGGCCCATGGCCGCGGACGGCACCATGAGGGTCTCCACCGGTAGCCCGGGCCGGGAATAGGCTGCGGCGGTGGCCGCGCCACCGGTGACCGATACCAGGGCGGACACCACCAGGGTCGCCAGCGCCGCGGCGGTGAATCGCCGCCCGATTGTCGTCATGAATGTCATTGCGGGCCATCCTGTTCTGGCACGCGCAACCGCGTGCTGCCGTATTGATCACGTCGGCTCCGTGTGCCCCGCCGTTACCGCTCGACCCCGATCCGGTCGCGACGTCACACACGTGTCAGATCCGGGCGGCGCGATGATTTTCCCGACGCCTGCCAGTCTGAGAGGTATGAGCAGAACCAATCTCTCGATGTCCATCTCGGCGGACGGGTACGTGGCCGGGCCGGCGCAGAGCAGGGACCATCCGTTGGGGATCGGCGGTGAGACGCTGCACGGATGGCACATAGGCCCGGGCGCCGAGCACCCGGTGAACCGGCAGGTGGTGGCCGACATGATGGACGGGATGAAGGCCACCATCATGGGCCGCAACATGTTCGGCCCCATCCGCGGTGACTGGGATGACTCAGACTGGCAGGGTTGGTGGGGTGAGGAACCGCCGTACCACTGTCCGGTGTTCGTCCTGACGCACTACCCGCGCGAACCCATCGAGATGGCCGGCGGCACCACGTTCCACTTCGTCACCGACGGCATCGAAGCCGCCTACGAGCAGGCGGTGGCGGTGGCCGGCGGCGGACCGATCTCGATCGCGGGCGGGGCGTCGTGCGCCCGCCAGGCGTTGGCCGCGGGCATCGTCGACGAGATCGACCTGCAGCTCAATCCCAGGATCCTGGGCGCCGGCGAGCGCCTGTTCGACGGTTTTAGCTTCGGCGCACCACAACTCGAGCTGGTCCGGGTGCTGGAGGCGCCGGGCGTCGCCCACCTGCGCTACCGCGTCGTGCGATGACCGGGGTCATGGCCGGAACAGGATCCCGTCGTCGGACGCGGCGGCCAAGAGCTCCGGAATGCTCAACGCGCCGTAACCGGTGAGCACGGGTCCGCGGGCGGTACCCAGCCAGGGCGTGATCCCGGGGTCCACGTCGATGTCGAGGTGGAAGGCCTGCACCCCCGGCATGTGGTACTGCGCGAAGTTGACCAGCGCGTCCACCAGGAACACCAGGCTGCCGATCAGGCTGGTGCCGAAGAGCCGCGATGCGTTGTACAGCGGCGTCATGGCGGCGGGATCGCCGACCATCACAATCGGGCCGTAGTGCGGCTTGGCGCCGCCGCCCGGCACATACCGGGGCATGAACGGTTGCAGCCCGGGCAGATCGGTCGCCAGGTAAGACGCCACGTCGCCGTAGGTGCCGATGTTGACGAACAGCGAGTCCGCACCGTTGCCCGGAGTGGTCGAGTTCATCCCGGGCGCCTCGAACCCGATCCCGGCCAGGCCGATCTGTTGCGCGACGAACTGCGCCTGCCACCCGCCCAGCGAATGGCCGGTGACGAAGATGTCGTCGGCGCCGTAGCCCTGCTTGGCTGCCTCCCGTTGCACCAGCTCGGCGAAATCGACGGCGTCATGGAATCCGGCCGGCGTGGTGGGCGTGAAGACCATCTGGAGGTCGGCCAGCACGTGGCTGATCGCGATGACGGGGTTGAACGCCAGATGGGTGCCGCCCGTGGTGCCCTGATAGGCGATGATCACCTGACCCTCCGGTGTCACCCAGGCGTCCCCCGCCATTCCCGTCAGGATATTGGTGGACGACAGCTGAAAACCGTTGACCGTGAACGGGACCAGCCCACCGGGGGTGGACCCCAAGACGTACCCGGCGGTGGCGGCGTTGAGGAACTCGCCCACGGTGGGCGTGGGCCTGTCGGTCGGCCCGGTGTAGGTCAGCGTGGGGACCACCGGCTGCGGGACGGGGGTTCGGTGCAGCCCCAGAATGCGCTCCACCTCACGGAACGCGGCGAACACCGCATTGTTGACCGGCCTCCAGTCGATGGGGCTGACCGGACTGGTGGCCGACGACGTGATGTCGAAGACCTGCAGCACCACGTTGACCAAACGGCCCGGCAGCTCCAACAACTCGGCGATCGGCGACAGCGGCCGGGGCACCGGGCGCGGTGACTCGACGGTGACCGCGGGCACGGCGAGGGTGGGCAGCGTGGCCACCGCAGCGGTCCGCACCGCGAGGGCGGTGCCGGGGGTGGACTCCGCGGCGGGTTCGTCGTCCGCCGGGAGGGTGTCGTCCTCGATCGGCCGGGTCTCGACCTCAGGTGCTGGCTTGGACGACTCCGGCTCGGGCTCAACATCTTTGGGGGATGAAGAGCCCGTCTTCGGCGCGTCCGGTCCGGGCTCCGGGGCGCTTTCTTCCTCGGCCGACTCCTCGGTGTCGGGATCCGGCTCGGTGGGATCGGTGTCCTCGTCCGGCGCCGGTTCGTCGGAAGGCTCGTCTGAGTCTTCGGCGTCATCGTCGGTGGTCTCGTCGTCGGTGGTCTCGCCATCCGTGGTCTCGTCGTCCGTGGCCTCATCATCGACCTCGGAACGGGGTCCGGTCGTCGGCGCGTCGTCGGGCCCCTTCTCGGCTGTGGGCGCAGCGTCGCGGTCGGGCTCGGATTCTGATGCCGACTCCGACGCCGTGTTCGAGGGCAGCGTGTCCGCCCAGGCCACCGCGGGGTTCGCCCCGTAGACCAGACCGCACACGGCGATGACGGCGAGCCCGTATCGAACGTGGCGCAGCTCGCGCCGCGTCGTCGTGCTGGTGACATGTGCCATTGCCGCCCCCCCCTGCCGTGCCGTACTCCAGCAAAGTACCGCGGAGGCCTGGCACGGGTGGGTGAAATGCCCGGTCTCGCAGATGAAACACGTGAGGCCGCTTTCTCACCTAGGAGAAAGCGGCCCTACGTGCAACTACATGCGAGCGGATGACCGGATTCGAACCGGCGTAAACGGCTTTGCAGGCCGGTGCCTTGCCACTCAGCCACACCCGCACTGCCTCCGACTATGCCGACACGGCTTCGCCGGGGCCAGGGTTCGACTCAGCGTGAGCCCAGCCTCGCTAGGTTGTGTTCATGAGCGAGGTCCCCGACGACACCGCCGGGTTGGAACGCTGGTTTTTGCGCCGCGGCATGCCGGCCGCCCTTCCTGCCCGGGCGCGCTGGCGCGGCGTGCTGCCCAGGTCGGCGCCGGCATTGGCGGGCTGGGCGACGCTGATGGTGTGCAGCACGCTGGTGACCATCGGCTCGGGCGGGCAAGAGATCAACATCGAGGACGACCCGACCGCCGTGCAGTGGGTGACGCTCGCGGTGTTCTTCCTGATCCCGCCGGCGATGGTGGCGGCGGCATGGGCGGTGTCGCGGGTGGCGTCGCTGCCGGCCAGGACCGTGATCGCGGTGGTGGCCATCGTGGTGGGGGTACTGGCCGATTGGTACGACGACGGGCCGTTCGACGCCGCCCGGGATCTGCTGACCGACGCCGCGCTGGTGGCGCTCATTCTCGCGGCGACCGGTTTCGGCATCGGTTCCATTCTGGCCTGGTCGGTACGAATCATGCTGTCGCACTTGCGGTCCGTGGGTCGTCTGATGGCACGGGTGCTCCCGGTGGTGCTGTTGACGGTGCTGGTTTTCTTCAACGCCACGGTCTGGAGTGTTGCGGCGAGCCTGGACACGGTACGGCTGTGGCTGCTGGTCGGATTCATGGGACTGATCGCCGGCGCGTTCCTGGTGACCGGGCTGCTGGACAGCATCACGGCGACCGTCGACGCGGAAGCCGACGCCCCCGACCTCTCCCACGGCGAACGGACCAACATCCTGCTGCTGCTGGTGGTGTCGCAGTTCGTCCAGGTGTCGATGCTGGCGGTCATCACCGGAACCGTGTTCTTCGTGCTCGGATTGATCGTCCTCAATCCCACGGTGCTGTCGAAGCTGACCGGTGGAGCCCCCGCCCAGAGCGAGTGGTTCGACATCACCCTGCCGGTGTCAGCCGCCCACGTCCACATCACCATCTTCTTGACCGCACTGACGTTCATGTACATCAGCGCCCGGGCCGTCGGCGACGGCGAGTACCGTTCGGCTTTTCTGGATCCTTTGCTGGAGGACGTCCGCCTGGTGGTCGCCGCGCGCAACCGCTACCGCGACCCGGACCTCCCGACAGCGGGTTAGCGTATCGGCATGCACAGTGTGCTGGCGGATGCCGGCTTCTTCGACGGCCCGGGTCAGGGCGGCCGACAGATCATCGAGTTGCTGGTGGCGTTCGCTCTGACCGCGCTGATCGGCCTGGAACGCGAGATCCAGGGCAAGAGCGCGGGACTGCGTACCCAGGCCATCGTCGGCACCTCGGCGGCACTGATCCTGCTGGTCAGCAAGTACGGCTTTCACGACGTGCTGGTTGCGGGCACCGTCGAGGTGGACCCATCCCGGGTGGCGGCACAGATCGTCTCGGGCATCGGCTTTCTGGGCGCGGGACTGATCATCACCCGGCGCGGCGCCGTGCACGGCCTGACCACCGCCGCCGCGGTCTGGGAGAGCGCGGCCATCGGGATGGCCGCTGGTGCCGGTCTGTTGCTGCTCGCCGTCGCCGTGACCGCGCTGCACTTCGTCATCGTCGTGGGGTTCGCTCCGGTGGCGCGGCGGCTCAACGCCCGGCTGGGGGGAAGCATCCGACTGCACCTGACCTACATCGACAACGCCGGCGTCCTGCGTCAGGTGCTGCAGATCTGCGACCGGCACCGGTGGCATCTCAACGAAATCACTTCCGACCTGCCCACCGAGACACCGGCTTCAAACGACACTCAGGTGGGCGTGACGATGACGCTGTCCGGTTCGGGCATCTTGGCCGCCCCGGGAATCCTGGCGCAGATCGGCGGTATCACGGCGTTGCGGCAACTGGACGAACCACCCGAGTAGCGCGCACGGTCGCGACCACTGCACACACCGCGATGGCCGCAAACACGCCGTACATCGACCGGGCGGCGGCCTCGTCGCCTCCGGAACTCATGTTGACCACCACTCCGGCCAGTCCGGCCCCGAAGGCGCCGCAGATCAGCTGCACGGTGTTGATGGCCGCGGCCGCGGTGCCGCTCTCCCGCGGGTCGTCGGCACCGGCCATCGCCCAGGCCGACAGGTGCGGCCAGGCCATCCCCACCCCGACTCCCATGGTCAGCAGCGCCGCCACCCAGAACGCGACGATCCACGGCGGCGCACCGGACATCTGGGTGGCCGCCGCCACGCTCAATCCGACCGCGATCACCACGGGCGCCACGGCGACCACCCGCGCGGCGATGGCCGGCGAACGCAGCGACGCGCTGGCGATCTCACCGGTGGTCCAGCCGACCGACAGGGCGACACCCAGGAAGCCGGCCACCACGGGTACCAGGTGGGCCAGGCGCTGCCCGAACAGCGGCACATACATGTCGACCATGGTGACCGCCATCAGCACACCCAGCGACAGGTAGATCCATTTCTGCGGTCCGGCACCGAAAGCGCTGCGCGGCAAAACCGCAACAGCGGCGCGGCGATCGACCATCAGGAACATGCCGACGAGGACGGCCCCGAGGGCGAGCATCGCGGCGGTCACCACCGGCGAGCGCGGAATGCCCGCGACACTCACCGCCAACGCCGCCGATCCCAGCAGCAGCAGCGACCAGATCGGGATGCGGAAGGGGGCCACCTCCCGGTCGGCTCGGCGTCCGGACAACACGAACGGCACCAGCAGCGCCACCGCTGCGGTGGCCCCGAGGAGTACCCCGAAAGCCCACCGCCACACTCCGAACTGGGCGAACAGCCCGCCGGCGGCCGGTCCCAGCAGGGTGCCCACCCCCCACATCGCTGCCACCAGGGCCGACGCTTTGGTCCACAACGCCTGCGGCAGAGCCGCGTTGATCACCGCGTAGCCCAGCCCGGCCAGTACTCCCCCGCCCAGGCCCTGCACCGTGCGGCCCACCAGCAGCACCTCCATGGCCGGAGCCAGAGCGCACACCAGGGTTCCTGTCGCGAACACCGCCATGGCTTCCAGATAGGCCAGCCGCGGACCGAGCCGACTCACGAGCGGACTCACCGTGGTGGCGGCGATCACCGACGCCACCAGGTACACCGTGGTGACCCAGGAATAGAAACGCTGACCGCCGATGTCGGCGACTGCACTGGGCAGCAGGCTGATGGTGATGAACTCGTTCGTGGCGTAGAGCAGAACGCCGCCCGCGAGCACGGTCGAGGTGCCCAGGTTGGCTGGGCCGAGCAGCTGGCGCCAGGTGCCGGTGTGGTTCACGGGGAAGACCGTAGAACCTCAAGAGCGGTTGAGTTCAACTCGGTGGGCTACTTGAGCCCGGCCGCATCCATCCCGCGCAGCTCCTTCTTCAGATCGGCGATCTCGTCGCGGATCCGTCCGGCAAGCTCGAACTGCAGATCCCGCGCTGCGGCCATCATCTGTTCGGTCATGTCCTTGATAAGGTCGGCGAGTTCGGCCCGCGGCATGCTGGCGGTGTCGCGGCCCTCGAAGACACCGGCGCTGACCGCCCGCCCCTTCTCTCCCTGCGCACGTCGGCCGCGCGACGAATTACGGCCGGACCCACCGACTTCGACCGTCTCACTGTCATCTGCCTCGCGGTACACCTGATCGAGGATGTCGGCGATCTTCTTCCGCAGCGGCTGCGGGTCGATGCCGTTGGCCTTGTTGTAGGCGATCTGCTTCTCGCGGCGACGTTCGGTCTCCTCGATGGCGACCTTCATGGAGTCGGTGATCTTGTCGGCATACATGTGCACTTCGCCGGAGACGTTGCGGGCCGCACGACCGATGGTCTGGATCAGGCTGCGTGGTGAACGCAGGAAGCCCTCCTTGTCCGCGTCGAGGATGGCCACCAGCGACACCTCGGGCAGGTCCAAGCCCTCACGCAATAGGTTGATGCCCACCAACACGTCGTACTCACCGAGGCGCAACTGGCGCAGCAGCTCCACCCGGCGCAGGGTGTCCACCTCGGAGTGCAGGTACCGCACCCGGATCCCCATCTCCAACAGGTAATCGGTGAGGTCCTCGGCCATCTTCTTGGTCAAGGTAGTGACCAGCACCCGCTCGTCGCGCTCGGTACGCAGCCGGATCTCACCGATCAGATCATCGATCTGACCCTTGGTGGGTTTGACGATCACCTGCGGATCCACCAGGCCGGTGGGCCGGATGACCTGCTCGACGAATTCGCCTGCAGCCTGGCTGATCTCGTAGTCGCCCGGGGTGGCCGACAGATACACCGTCTGCCCGATGCGGTCGGCGAACTCCTCCCAGGTCAACGGACGGTTGTCGACCGCCGACGGCAACCGGAACCCGAAGTCGACCAGGTTGCGCTTGCGCGACATGTCGCCCTCGTACATCCCGCCGATCTGGGGAACCGTCACGTGGGACTCGTCGATCACCATGAGGAAGTCTTCGGGGAAGTAGTCGATCAGCGTCGCCGGGGCCGTACCGGGACCACGCCCGTCGATGTGCCGTGAGTAGTTCTCGATCCCCGAGCAGAAGCCGACCTGCTTCATCATCTCGAGGTCGTAGTTGGTCCGCATGCGCAGCCGCTGCGCCTCGAGCAGTTTGCCCTGACCCTCCAGCTCGGCCAGGCGCTCCTCGAGCTCCTGTTCGATGCTGGAGATGGCAATGGCCATGCGCTCCGGCCCCGCAACGTAGTGGGTGGCCGGGAAGACCCGCAGTGAGTCCACCTGGCGGATGACGTCGCCGGTCAGCGGATGCATGTAGTAGAGCGCCTCGATCTCATCGCCGAAGTACTCGATGCGTACCGCCAGTTCCTCGTAGGAGGGAATGATCTCCACGGTGTCACCCCGCACGCGGAAGGTGCCGCGGGTGAAGGACATGTCGTTGCGGGTGTACTGCACGTCCACCAGCAGGCGCAGCAGTCCGTCCCGCGGCACCTCGTCGCCGACCTTCAACTCGACCGAGCGGTCCAGGTAGGACTGCGGTGTGCCCAGGCCGTAGATGCACGAGACCGACGCCACCACCACCACGTCGCGACGGGACAGCAGATTCGACGTCGCCGAGTGACGCAGCCGCTCGACGTCATCGTTGATCGAGCTGTCCTTCTCGATGTAGGTGTCGGTCTGCGCGATGTAGGCCTCGGGTTGGTAGTAGTCGTAGTACGAGACGAAGTATTCGACGGCATTGTTGGGCAGCATCTCGCGCAGTTCGTTGGCCAGCTGCGCGGCCAGCGTCTTGTTCGGCGCCATCACGAGGGTGGGGCGCTGGAGCCGTTCGATGAGCCAGGCGGTGGTGGCGGATTTTCCGGTGCCGGTGGCGCCGAGCAGCACCACGTCGCGTTCACCGGCGCGGATGCGGCGTTCCAGCTCCTCGATGGCAGCCGGCTGATCCCCGGCCGGCTGGTACTCACTGACCACCTCGAATCGGCCACCGGCACGCAGCAGGCCGTCCACCGCGTCAGCGGCAGGACGGTACTCCGAATGCGCGAGGACGGGATGTTCGGTTGCGAAAGCCATGTTCACCAGGTTAGAACCAGGCACCGACAGGTGCGATTCCCGAGCACTAGGCTGACGCCATACACCCGCCGAAGAACGAGACATTCGACCTGGCCGCCCGCACCAACGTCGACCCCAAGGGGTTCGTCCGGGCGGTCGATGACTTCGTGCGCAAGCCCTGGGGGCTCTACATGGCCAGGCCGGCGCCGGGCCGGGCCCAGTTTCACTACCTGGAGTCCTGGCTGCTGCCCACGCTGGACCTGCGCGTCACGGTATTCCACTGGAACCCGGGGTACGAGCGGGATCAGGATTTCTACCTGGACGTCTGCGCGATCAGCGTGGACGGTGACATCTGGCGAACCGTGGACCACTACCTGGATCTGGTGGTGCGCACCGGGCGCGACACCGAGCTGGTCGATGTCGACGAGTTGCTGGAAGCCCACAAGGTGGGCCTGGTGGACGACACGATCGCGCAGCGAGCGATCCAGACCGCCGTCGTCAGCGTCGGTGGACTGAGCGCGCACGGGCATGATCTGTTAGCTTGGCTAGCGAGTAACGGAATACATCTCACCTGGCGATGAAAGCGTAGTGTCAGCGAACATGAACTCTCCGGTACGCGTGGTTACCGCCACCGCGCTGCTGCTTGCTGTGTTCACCCCCGGCGTCGCTGCGGCGGAGCCCGTCACCGACAGCCCGGTGGTGGAACCGGCGCCCCCCACCGAGGTGCTGCACAACGTCACCTACCGCACCCGCGTCGACGGGGTGTCGCGCGGGGCGACCGTCACCTGGACGGCGCAGGACAACCGCATCCAGACCGAGAACCCCACCATGGTCCCCGGCCGCATCTTCGAGACGCAGACCGTGCTCCCAGCCTCTGGCACGGCCAACGTGCGGCTGTCCATCCAGTGGCCGTACTCGGCCAACCTGCACTGCGAGATCCTGATCGACGACCAGTTGGTGGCCCAGGCCGACGACTTCGTGGCGCCGCGGGTGCTGCCGCAGCGCGACGACCCCGACTTCGGTTCCCTGACCTGTGAGGCGCCAGTGGGCGGCGTGCCCGCCCCGCCCGTCGAACCGCCACCTCCGGCCCCGCCCGCCTGAACTCAGGGGCGCCAGCCGGTGCGCTCGGCCCACTCCCACGCCCGCCCGTAGGCATCGACCTCGCGCTCGAGCGTCAGATACTCCTGGCGCGCGGCCGGATCGTCGTTTATCCACGCGGTGAACAACAGGGCGAACTGCTGGTTGGGCCAACCGACCACCCGCAGATGCACATTGGTGGGCCGCCCGGGATCCGCCGACGCGTGAAGTCGCTTGTGCCACAGGGATTCATCGGTGGTGTGATCAAAGGCTGTCACAGTGCTGCGACCCTGCGGCTTCGGCACGTCCCCGGTGATGCCGTCGAGGCGGGGGTAGCCCGCAGTCAGCAGCGCCGCAGCGAGTTCGTCAGCGGTGGCCAGCGAATCGACCGTGACCTGGATGTCGATGACGTCCTTGGCGTCCAGCCCGGGGACGGCGGTGGACCCGATGTGGTCGACGCGGAGCGCGCGGTGCCCGCATGCGGTGTTGAGCCGGGCCAGGATCCGCTGCGCCTGCTCGGGCCAACTCGGGTCGTAGGCGACGAGTTCGGGAGCCGCGGCGGCGGGCAGGCCTGCTTCCAGGTTGTGGGCGAACGGCAGGATCCGCTGCTGCCACAGCTCGTGAGACTTCTGCACCAGGGCCTGCGGCGTCCCGGTGTTGTCCAGCCAGACATCGGCGACGGCCCGCCGCTGCTGCTCGGTGGCCTGGGCCTTGATGCGCGCCCGGGCGTCATCCTCGCTGAAACCGCGGTACTCGATGAGGCGACGGACGCGGACCTCCTCGTCGGCGTGGACGATGATGACCAACGGAAACAGGGGCGCCATACCGGATTCCACCAGCAGCGGGATGTCCTCGATGATCACCGCGTCGGGAGCGGCGGCCTCGATCAGTTCGGCACGGCGTTTGCCCACCAGCGGATGCACGATGCCGTTGAGGGTCTTGCGTTTGTCGTCGTCGCTGAAGGCGATCGATGCCAGCGCCGGGCGATCCAGCGCACCGTCGGCCTGCAGGATGCCCTCCCCGAACGCCTCGACCAGACTGGCCAATCCGGGCGTGCCGGGCTCGACCACTTCACGGGCGATCACATCCCCGTCGACGATGACGGCGCCGTACTCGGCGAAGGTCTTCGACACCGAGGACTTCCCGGCCCCGATACCACCTGACAACCCGATCCGCAGCATGCTCTGGCCCTCACGTCAGTAGGAAAAAAGAACCGCGCAGTACGTCCGAAGACGTACTGCGCGGCTTCACTCGGCGAATTGAGTGTCTTTGTGCTGCTACGCGTTACCGGCGAGCTTCTCGCGCAGCGCGGCGAGCTGGGCGTCGCTGGCCAGCGATCCGCCGGCCGACTCACCCGAGCTCGACGAGGACGAGGAACCGTTGGCCGTCGCGGGACGGCTGGCGGCCTCGGCCTCGGCAGCGGCGAACTTCTCCATCTGCGCAGTGTGCATCTTGTGGCGACGCTCGGCCTCGGCGTACCGGGCCTCCCACTCGTTGCGCTGCTTGTCGAAGCCCTCGAGCCATTCGTTGGTCTCGGCGTCGAAGCCTTCGGGGAAGATGTAGTTGCCCTGCTCGTCGTAGCTGTCGGCCATGCCGTACTTCGACGGGTCGAACTCGTCGGTGTAGTCCTCGTTGGCCTGCTTGAGGCTCAGCGAGATCCGGCGACGCTCGAGGTCGATGTCGATGACCTTGACCATCGCGTCGTCGCCGACGGCGACAACCTGGTCCGGCACCTCGACGTGACGCTCAGCCAGCTCGGAGATGTGCACCAGACCCTCGATGCCCTCTTCGACACGGACGAACGCACCAAACGGCACCAGCTTGGTGACCTTGCCGGGCACGATCTGGCCGATGGCGTGGGTACGGGCGAAGTGGCGCCACGGATCTTCCTGAGTGGCCTTGAGCGACAGCGAAACCCGCTCGCGGTCCATGTCGACGTCGAGCACCTCGACGGTGACCTCGTCGCCCACCTGGACAACCTCGGACGGGTGGTCGATGTGCTTCCAGGACAGCTCGGAAACGTGCACCAGGCCGTCGACGCCGCCCAGGTCCACGAAGGCACCGAAGTTGACGATCGACGAGACGACGCCCTTGCGGATGGCGCCCTTCTGCAGCTGGTTGAGGAACTCGCTGCGCACCTCGGACTGGGTCTGCTCCAGCCAGGCGCGGCGGCTGAGCACCACGTTGTTGCGGTTCTTGTCCAGCTCGATGATCTTGGCCTCGATCTCCTTGCCGATGTACGGCTGCAGATCGCGGACACGACGCATCTCCACCAGCGATGCGGGCAGGAAGCCGCGCAGGCCGATGTCGAGGATCAGGCCGCCCTTGACGACCTCGATGACGGTGCCCTTGACGGCCTCGTCCTTCTCCTTGAGTTCCTCGATGGTGCCCCAGGCACGCTCGTACTGAGCGCGCTTCTTGGACAGGATCAGCCGGCCTTCTTTGTCCTCTTTGGTGAGAACGAGGGCCTCGACCTCGTCGCCGACGGACACAACCTCATTGGGGTCGACGTCGTGCTTGATGGAAAGTTCGCGGGAAGGAATGACACCTTCGGTCTTGTAGCCGATGTCGAGCAAGACTTCGTCACGGTCAACCTTGACGATGGTCCCTTCGACGATGTCGCCATCGTTGAAGTATTTGATGGTCTTGTCGATGGCGGCGAGAAAATCCTCAGCCGAGCCGATATCGTTGACGGCTACTTGCGGCGAGGTGGCGACGGGACTTGGCATATGGTGGATAGCTCCGGACAGGTTAGGTAGTAGGGACTCGTTGTTCTCGTGACCTGAGCACAACGAATTGCACACAGATACTTGTCGAGGTTACTCGACTGGGCCCTGCCTGGACAAACCCACCCTCCCCCTCGGCTCCCGCGCCGTTAGTCTGCTGACGTGCACACCCCCCTGGATCCGTCGCGAGCACCGGTCTTCCTGCCGCCGTTTCCCCGCCGTGTCCGCAAGGTCGGCGCACCCATCGCCCTGATCATCGGGCTGGGCACCATCGCCGGACTACTGGTGATCCTGCTCACCGCGTTGAGCCCGGTCAGCACCGCGATCGGGTTCGTGTTGTCCAGCGTCGCCATGCTGGTGGTGGTGCTGGCCTATCTGTGGCTGGACCGCTTCGAGCCCGAGCCGCCTCGACTGCTCGTGCTCGCCTTCATCTGGGGCGCCTCGGTCGCCATCGTGGTGTCGGTGATCCTGGAGATGGCGTTCGGCGCGGTGATCAGCGGGGGCGTCGAGACCGACTGGCGGACCACCGCGATCGCCGCCCCGGTCATCGAGGAAGCCGCCAAGGGCGCGTTTCTGCTCTTCATGATGACCGGCCGGCGCCGTCACGAGCTGAATTCGCTGGTCGACTGCCTGGTCTATGCGGGCCTGGTCGCGGCCGGGTTCGCCTGGCTGGAGGACATCTTCTATATCGCCGGGGGCGAGTCACTGGGGGACGCGCTGGTGACCGCGGCGCTGCGGCTGGTGATGGCCCCGTTCGCCCATCCGCTGTTCACCACCGCCATCGGGATCGGGGTGTGGTTCGCCCTGAAGCAGCGCAATGTCGTGGCGAAAGCGGGCTACCTGCTGCTGGGCTACGCAGGTGCGGTGATCATGCACGCGCTGTGGAACGGGTCGGCGGTGTTGGGCTTCGGCACTTACCTGCTGGTCTACGTGGTGTGGATGGTGCCGATTTTCGCCCTGGCCATCTGGCTGGGCGTGGCCGCCCGCCGCCGGGAGCAGAAGGTGGTGGCCGCAAAGTTGCCCGGCATGGTGGCCGCGGGGCTGGTGACGGCCAATGAAGCGAGCTGGCTGGGCTCGATCAGGTCCCGCAAGATGGCCGTGGCCGCCGTGGGCCGCTCGAACGGCAAAGCTGCGAGCAAGACCGTCCGCGATTTCGCGGCCCAGGTGGTGGAGCTGGCGTTCGTCAAGGACCGCATCGACGGCGGGTTCGCCGACGACCGGGTGATGGCGCTGTTCGCCGAAGAAACGCAGTGGCTGCGGACCGTGCGCAACAACACCCCGGCCCTGCAGACACTGGCCCACTTCCAGGTGCCGCCGCGCCGTTGAGCCGGCTCAGTGAGCGGCGGCATCCCAGCTGCGGCCATACCCGACCGACACCTCCAGCGGCACGTCCAGCGGATAGGCGCTGCCCATCTTGTCGCGCACCAGGGCTTCCACCTGGTCACGCTCGCCGTCGGCGATCTCGAGCAGCAGCTCGTCGTGCACCTGCAGCAGGATGCGTGAGGCCAGGCCCGCCTCTTTGATGGCGGAGTCGACGTTGATCATCGCGACCTTGATGATGTCGGCGGCGCTGCCCTGAATGGGGGCGTTGAGCGCCGCGCGCTCGGCGGCCTCCCGGACGTTGCGGTTACTGCTGTCCAACTCGGGCAGATACCGCCGCCGGCCGAAGACCGTCGAGGTGTACCCGTCCTTGCGGGCCTGATCCACCACATCCCGCAAGTAGTCGCGAATGCCGCCGAAGCGCGCGAAGTACTGGTCCATCTGGATCTTGGCTTCTTCGGTGGAGATCTTCAGCTGCGCCGACAGACCGTAGGCGCTCAGCCCGTAGGCCAGCCCGTAGGACATCGCCTTGACCCGGCGCCGCAGCTCCGCATTGACCTCGTCGATCGGCACGTCGAACGCACGCGAGGCGACGAACGAGTGCAGGTCCTCACCGGTGTTGAACGCTTCGATCAGACCGGCGTCCTTGGACAGGTGCGCCATGATGCGCATCTCGATCTGGCTGTAGTCCGCGGTCATCAACTCGCTGTAGCCGGCGCCCACCACAAATCCGTCTCGGATGCGTCGGCCCGCATCGGTGCGGATGGGGATGTTCTGCAGGTTGGGTTCGGTGGAAGAAAGCCTGCCCGTCGCCGCAATCGTCTGGTTGAACGTGGTGTGGATCCGGCCGTCGGAGGCCACGGCGTTGAGCAGGCCGTCCACCGTGACCTTGAGCCGGGTGACGTCGCGGTGGGTGAGCAGGTGCTGCAGGAACGGGTGACCGGTCTTGTCGAACAGGCCCTGCAGCGCGTCGGCGTCGGTGGTGTAGCCGGTTTTGGTGCGCTTGGTCTTCGGCATCTCCAGCTCGTCGAACAGCACCGTCTGCAGCTGCTTGGGCGAGCCGAGGTTGATCTGTTTGCCGATCACCGCGTAGGCGGCCTCCGCGGCGTCCCGGATCTGGTCGGCGAATTCGCTCTGCAGTTCCCCGAGCAGTGTCAGGTCGACGGCAATGCCGTTGGTCTCCAACTCGGCGAGCACACGCTGGACCGGCAGCTCCATCTCGCCCAGCAGTGCCGAGGAGTCGATGCGGGCCAGTTCTTCATCGAGTGCGTTCGCCAGATCACCCACCGCGTTGGCGCGCAGGATCAGCGTCTGGATGGCCTGCTCGTCAACGCCACCGTCCTCGTCGTCCAGCAGGGACAGCTGTTGCTGCTGTGGGGTGTCGGCGCGCAGTTCGCGGCGCAGGTAGCGCACCGAGAGGTCGTCGAGGGCGAAGCTGCGCTGCCCGGGTCGCACCAGGTAGGCCGCCAGCGCGGTGTCGGAGGTGACGCCGGCCAGCTTCCAGCCTCGTCCTTCCAGGTCGTGCATGGCCAGCTTGGCTTCGTGCAGCGCCTTGGGCGCGGCGGGATCGGCCAGCCAGGACGCCAGCGCGGCCTCGTCGTCGTCGGTCAGGGTGGTGGTGTCGAGGTAGATGCCGTCGCCGTCGGCGGCGACGATGGCCAGCGCGGTGGCGTCGGCGTCGAACGCCAGGTGGGTGCCCACCACGGCGAGCCCGAACCGGCCGGTGTCGTGCTCGGTCAGCCAGGTGGCCAACGTGCCGGGCTCGAGCAGGCCACCGCGCACGTCGAACCCGTCCTCGACCTCGGGATCAGCCGAGGCCAGGGTGTCGAACAGCCGGTCGCGCAGGACGCGGAACTCGAGGTCGTCGAACAGCCGGTGGATCTGGTCGCGGTTCCAGGGCTGCATCCGCAGGGTGTCCGGCGTCTGCGCCAGCGGCACATCCTTGATCAGGTCGGTGAGCTCGCGGTTGAGGATGACGCTGGACAGGTGGGCCCGCAGGGCGTCGCCGACCTTGCCCTTGACCTTGTCGACGTTGTCCACGAGATCCTGCAGGGACCCGTATTCGGCGATCCACTTGGTGGCGGTCTTCTCTCCCACCCCCGGGATGCCGGGCAAGTTGTCGCTCGGGTCGCCGCGCAGTGCCGCGAAGTCGGGATACTGCCTGGGCGTGAGGCCGTACTTCTCCAGAACCGCCTCGGGGGTGAACCGCGTGAGCTCACTGACACCCTTGCGCGGGTAGAGCACCGTCACGTCGTCGCTGACCAGCTGCAGCGAGTCCCGGTCGCCGGTGACGACGAGGACGCGGAAACCCTCGGCCTCGGCCTGGGTGGCCAGCGTGGCGATCAGATCGTCGGCTTCGAAGCCGGCCTCGGCCAGCACGGTGATGCCCAGCGCCGCGAGCACCTCTTTGGTGATGTCGATCTGCCCGCGGAACTCGTCGGGGGTGGCCGAGCGGCCGGCCTTGTACTCCGGGTATTTCTCCAGCCGGAACGTCTGGCGCGAGACGTCGAACGCGGCGGCGATGTGGGTGGGGGCCTCGTCGCGCAGCAGGTTGATCAGCATCGCGGTGAAGCCGTAGACGGCGTTGGTGGTGAGCCCGCCCTGGGTCTTGAAGTTCTCCGCGGGCAGGGCATAGAACGCCCGGAACGCCAGGGAGTTGCCGTCCAGCAGCATCAACGTGGGCTTCTGGTCACCGGGCTTGGCAGGCGCCTTCGCAGGTGCGGTCTTGGCTGGGCTCACGGCTCTCACTCTAGGCAAGCCCTCCGACACCCGAAGCACGTCCCATGGGGACCAAAACTGCAACACGTTTCAGTTCGTTGATACGCTCACCTGGTGTCAGCATCTGCCCAGCCCGCGATCGACGGGTGGTTCGCCACCGACGGGTCCGGCCTCCCGTACCTGATCGGCGGCAAGTGTCACCAGTGCGGGACGTATGTTTTCCCGCCGCGGTCCAACAACTGCCCCAACCCGGCCTGCGACGGCGACGAGCTTGCCCAGGTGCCCCTGTCGCGGCGCGGCACGGTGTGGAGCTACACCGAGAACCGCTACGCGCCACCACCGCCCTACCCGTCACCGGACCCGTTCGAGCCGTTCGCCGTGGCCGCTGTCGAACTGGCCGACGAGGGTCTGATCGTGCTCGGCAAGGTGGTCGAGGGCACTCTGGCCGCGGACCTGAGCGTCGGCACCGAGATGGAGCTGACGTTGGAGACCCTCTACACCGACGACGACGGCATCGACCGCGTCACCTACGCCTGGAGGCTGCCATGAGCCCGGAACCGGTGTACATCCTCGGTGCAGGCATGCACCCGTGGGGCAAATGGGGCCGCGATTTCACCGAATACGGTGTGGTGGCGGCACGTTCGGCGCTGGCCGAGGCCGGACTGGACTGGCGCCAGATCCAACTGGTGGCCGGTGCGGACACCATCCGCAACGGCTATCCCGGCTTCGTCGCCGGAGCGACCTTCGCGCAGAAGCTGGGCTGGAACGGGGTGCCGGTCTCCTCGAGCTACGCCGCGTGCGCCAGCGGCTCGCAGGCCTTGCAGAGCGCTCGCGCCCAGATCCTGGCCGGCTTCTGCGACGTGGCACTGGTGATCGGCGCCGACACCACCCCCAAGGGCTTCTTCGCCCCGGTGGGCGGCGAGCGCCGCAATGATCCGGACTGGCAGCGTTTCCACCTGATCGGCGCAACCAACCCGGTGTACTTCGCGCTGCTGGCCCGGCGCCGGATGGACCTCTACGGCGCCACACTGGAGGATTTCGCCGCGGTCAAGGTGAAGAACGCCCGCCACGGTCTGGACAATCCGAACGCCCGGTTCCGTAAGGAAACCTCCGTCGCCGACGTGCTTGCCAGCCCGATGGTCGCCGATCCTCTTCGGCTGCTGGACATCTGCGCCACCTCCGACGGCGCCGCGGCGCTGATCGTGGCCAGCCGGTCCTTCGCCGAGAAGCACCTGGGGTCGGTCAAGGGCGTGCCGTCGGTGCGCGCGGTCAGCACGGTGACTCCGCAGTACCCGCAGCATCTGCCCGAACTGCCGGACATCGCCACCGATTCCACCGCGGTGGTGCCAGGCCCCGACCGGGTGTTCAAGGACCAGATTCTCGACGCCGCCTACGCCGAGGCCGGTGTCGGTCCCGACGACATCAGCCTGGCCGAGGTGTACGACCTGTCGACCGCGCTCGAGCTGGACTGGTACGAGCACCTGGGCCTGTGCGCCAAGGGTGAAGCCGAGCAGCTGCTGCGCAGTGGCGCCACCAGCATCGGCGGCCGGGTTCCGGTGAACGCCTCGGGCGGGCTGGCGTCGTTCGGAGAGGCCATTCCGGCCCAGGCCATCGCGCAGGTATGCGAGCTCACCTGGCAACTCAAGGGCCAGGCCACCGGACGACAGGTCGAGAACGCCACCGTGGGCGTAACCGCGAATCAGGGCCTGTTCGGGCATGGGTCATCTGTGATCGTGGCGCGCTAGGCGCGCTCACTGCGGATGCGCTTCTTGTCATACTTCCCGTACACCGTGGTGGGGATGACGTCGGTGATCTCATAGGTCTTGGGCCGCTTGTACGCGGCCAAAAGCCCGCGGCAGTGATCGATCAACGAATTCGTCAGTGCCGCACCATCGTCGAACCCGGCGGTCGGTACCACGAGCGCGTGCACCGATTCGCCCCAGTCGTCGTGCGGCAGGCCCACCACCGCGGCCTGCGCCACCGCCGGATGGGTGGACAGCGCGGCCTCGACCTCGACGGAGTACACGTTCATGCCGCCGCTGATGATCATGTCGGACAGCCGGTCCACCAGGTACAGATAGCCCTGGGCGTCCAGACGTCCCACATCGCCGGTGCGCAGCCAGTGCCCGTGGAAGCGCGCACGGTAGCCGGCGTCGTCATTCCAGTAACCGGTCATGACGTACGGACTGCGCAGGCACACCTCACCGACCTCGCCGACGGCCCGCTGTGCACCGTCGTCGCCGCGGATGGACACATCGCACATGGTGACCGCACGCCCCACCGAGGACAGCAGTCCGGGCTCGTATACCGCCCGCACGTGGTCTTCCTTGCGCAGCAGGGTGGCAAACTGAGGGCATTCCGTCTGCGCGTAGAGCTGTTGCAGCACAGGGCCGAACAACGCCAGTGCCTTGCCGAGGAGACCGGGTGACATTGGCGCCGAGCCGTACTGGAAAGTGCGTAGCGAGGTGTTGCTCCATGCTCGTCGATGCGCCGCGTCGACGATCCGGCGCACCATCGTCGGGACCCCATAGGACCAGGTGACCTCATGGCGGTCCACCAGGTCGATCCACCGGTCGGCGTCGAATCCCGGCTCGATGACGATCTCGGCCCCGCGCACCAGTGCGGTCGCGGTGAACAATCCTGCCGAATGCGCCATCGGCGTGGTGACCAGAAGCCGATCGTCCCGGTTGATCCCCGCCTCGATCAGGTGGGTCCAGAAGTTCTGCACCACACCGCGCTGGGAATGCACAATTCCCTTGGGTTTTCCCGTGGTGCCGCCCGACATGTACACCGCCGCCGGCGCTCCGGGTTCCACCTCGTGGCGGGGTGGGAGTTCTGCGGTGCCAGGCACCGAGTCGGCCCAGCCCGCACCGAGCGGGACCCGGGTCACCGCCGCGGGCAGCAGGTGCGCCAGCGGAGCGAGGTCGTCGTCGAGCACGGCGCACACCGGATCCACCCGATCAGCGGCGACAGCCACCTCCGTCGGTGACAACATCGCGTTCAGTGGCACCTTCACCGCGCCGAGGGCAGCGACGGCCAGATCGGTTGCGACGAAACCCGGCCCGTTACCCAGCAGGATGAGCACCCGATCACCGGCGCCGGTACCCGCGTCGCGCAGCAATCCGGTCACGTGGGCGACCGCCCGGCCTACATCGGCGTAGCTGAGTGCACCGTCCCGGCAGATCACGGCGGTGCGGTCGGCGTGCAGGGTCAGGGCGCGGTGGAACACGTCCCAGAGATTCCCCGAGAACACCTCGGTCATCGGCGCTCCTCTCGATCGGTGGCCGGCCGCTCCCGGCCGCACAGCAGGTACACAGTGGCGAACAGCAACGGCACGGAAGCCAGCAGCAGAATGCTCGCGGGGGCGCCGGTGACACCGGCCAGGCCGGCGATGGCCGATCCGACGCCACCTCCGACGAAGAAAATCAGCGAGGCCACACCCAGTGCACCACTGCGCGATTCGACCGACACCAGCTCGGAGACCCCGGCCGCCAGAGCCGGCTGGCCCATCCCGAACGCCAGGTTGACCAGCACCATACCGAATACCAGCAGCACCGTCGGGCCTGCCGCGCCGGCTGCCGCCACCAGGACGCTGACGACGGCCACTCCCCCGGCCACACCCACCGCGCGCTGGGCTCCGTGGCGACGCAGACTCCAGCCTGCGATTCGCGGGCCGACGATACCCGGCAGCGCACTCGGTAGCATCAGCAGCCCGATCCCGATCGGCGCCCATCCCCGGGCGGCGAGCACACCGGGAATGGCGACCAGTAGACCGAACCAGCACGTCGGAATGACGCTCGCCGACACCATCACCCACATCAGTCCGCGTGTCCGCAACACTGCCATGGGAACGAACCCGGTGGGGCGCACCCGGACCCGCGCGACCAGTCCCGGCACACCAACCGTCAGCAGTGTCAACCCGACCAGGCAGAGCACCAGACCAGACGCGGGCGACTGGATGGTCATGATGGCGCCCCCTGCTGTGATCACCACCAGCAGTCCGCCGAGCAGGTCCAACCGGGCCCGCGATCGATCGGAGGGGATGGAGCGCCACAAGGCCAGCACCAGAAGTGGCCCCAGTGCGGGCAGACACATCACCACCCGCCAGCCGAAGGCCGACTCCAGCAGCCCGGCCAGCAGCGGGCCCGAGGCACCAATGGTGACGGCGGTTCCGGTGAGTCGCGCCAGCCCGGCACCGCGGATGGGGCCGTCGAAGCGCGCGCTGATCAGCGCGACCGCCAGCACAGGCACCGAGGACGCACCGGCACCCTGGATCATCCTCGCGCACAGCAACATCGGATACGAGGTGGACAATGCGGCGAGCACGGCGCCCAGCCCCATCAACACGACGCCCACCACCAGCGCACGCCGGATCCCGTAGGCGTCGGCCGCGCGGCCGTAGACCGCCGCGGCGACGCCAAGGGTGAGCGCGTAGGTGGTCAGGATCCAGGCGCCGCTGGCCACCGAGATGCCGAAATGCTGCGCCACCACGGGGACGGTGACCGCCACCCCGGCGCTACCCATGCCGGTGAGCCCGAACAGAACACCGGCCAGGGTGGCGACGCGGGCGGCTTCACCGTCGATGGCGGACAAGATCCAGGGCGTACCCGACGTACCGTCGCGCCACCTGCTCGGCCGACGCAGAACCACCGGGTGAATACCACTGCGCCAGACCGGTGCACATGGTCACGACCGCGCGGGCGGCCTCACGCGGTTCATCGACCGCGAAGACACCTTCGCGGTGGCCACGCTCCACCTCGGCGGTGACCAGACCCTGGATCGTGTTGCGCATGGCCACGATCCGTGAGTGCCCCGGCTCCTCCAGACTGCGCATCTCGGCGGCGCCGATGAAACCCAATTCGCGGCGGTGGGTATGGAAGAGCGCAAGGTTCTCCACCAGCAGCCGGAACCTGTCCACCGCGGAGTCGGCTTCGGCGAGCACCAGGTCGCAGCGGCGGGCCAGATCCGTCATGGTGGCGTCGAGAATCCTGACCAGCATCTCCTGCTTGCTGGCGTAATGGTGGTAGATCCCGGGTACGGACAGCCCGGCCCGTCGCGCGATGTCGCGCATGGTGGAGCCGTGGTAGCCGACCTCGAGGAAGGCCTCGAGCGCGGCCATCAGGGGTCCGTCGAAGGCCAACCGGTCGTAGCGGCGCCAGTCCTGCAGCGCCGGGTCGCCGGCCACCGGCACGTCGGTTGCAGAGCCAGACTGCGGCAGGGGCGTCAGCAGGTCGTCTGTGGAGACCTCCAGAACACGGGCCAGTTCGGTCAGTCGCAGCGCGCTGATACCGGTGCGCCCATTCTCGACCGCACTCATGGTGGCGGGGCTGACACCGAGGCGAACAGCCATCTCGCGCAACGTGATTCCACGTATGCCGCGGGTGTGCCGGATACGCGCACCCAGCGCGATCGCCAGGCTGTCCTCACCGCCTCGAACGGAGCTCGACATGTCGCCTCTCCCTGTTTAGTAAATGTGAACACTTTAGCGTGCCGACGCTCGGGTGGGGCAGGTTCAGCTAGTCCAAACTAGCGCACTTGACGACTGATGTCGGCATATTTGGGCGCTATTTGGTGATTGACACCACAGAACCGGCATGGGAGTGTCAGGATCAGCACCCCAATACCGAGTGATCGTTCTGTCGGAAGGACCCGGGACTTGACGGCGACGCCCAACTCCGAAGCCACTGCCCCACGGCTGCCGAGGCTCGACCGGGCACTGGACCTCACCAGCACGTGGATCGCGCGCGTGTGCGCCTGGTTGATCGGGACAACGCTGCTGGTGATGCTGGTCGCGGTCACGCTGCAGGTGGTGGGCCGCTACTGGATCCACTTCCTGGTCGGTGGGCCGGAAGAACTCGCACGGCTGGCCATGGTCACCATGGTGTTCCTCGGCCTGCCCGTGCTGGCCAGATACTCCGAACACATCAAACTCGACGTCGCCAACGAGCTGATCCCGAACGCTGCGCTGCGCGAATGGATCGCACGCATCGCGCTGGCGGTCGAACTGGTCTTCCTCACCGTGCTGACCGCCCTGGCATTCGAATTCGTCAGCGTTCTCTGGTACTCCCAACAGGTCTCGCCCGCGCTGGGTCTGCGGATCTTCTGGTCGCGGCTGCCGGTCTTCATCGGTGCCGCACTCGCAGCTGTGGTGTGCGCTTGCGTCCTGATCCGCAGGCTGCTGGGCGCCGCCGACGTCCCCGACGACGGACTGCACAACGAACTGGACGTCCTTGTCGGCACGCCACCCGGGTCGACGGACAACCAGACGGTCAAGCCCTGACACCCCGGCCGACGACGTAGACGAGGATTCCGATGCTCATCGCCATACCCATCCTGCTGGCCGTGCT
Source organism: Mycolicibacterium tokaiense (assembly GCF_010725885.1). Lineage (NCBI taxonomy): Bacteria > Bacillati > Actinomycetota > Actinomycetes > Mycobacteriales > Mycobacteriaceae > Mycobacterium > Mycolicibacterium tokaiense. The sequence goes on from NZ_AP022600.1 coordinate 5,401,669, forward strand.
GTTCCTGCTGGCGGGTGTCGCAGTGTTCGCCGCCTTCGGGCTGGCTTCCGTCATCGGTCTGGACTCCCTGAACCAGAGCCTGCAGTCCGTCCCGGCGATCATGTTCGGCGGCATGGACTCGTTCCCGCTGATGGCCGTGCCGTTCTTCCTGCTGGCTGGGGTCCTGATGAAGGATTCCGGGATCTCCACCCGCCTGGTGCGCTTCGTCAGCTCCTTCACCGGCTGGATCAAAGGTGGCGCCGGGTTGACGATGATCTACGCCAGTGCCGTGTTCGGTGCGATCTCGGGATCGTCGGTGGCCACCGTGTCCGCGATGGGGTCGATCCTGTCTCCGGAGATGCGCACCAACGGTTACCCGGCGCCCTACATCGGAGCGCTGACAGCGGTATCGGGAACCCTGGGAATCCTTCTGCCGCCGAGTATTCCGATGGTGGTCTACGGTATCGCCACCAACACCTCGATCGGTGAGCTGTTCCTGTCGGGGATCAGCGCCGGGCTGTTGCTGATCGTGATGTTGACCGTGGTGCATCTGGTTCTGGTGCGACGCATGCCCGGCATCCTGCGCGACACCCAGCTCGACACCGCACAGCGAGAACAACGCCGGATCCGCAAGACCCTGCCGCCTGCGGTGCCGGCTCTGCTACTTCCCGTGCTGATCCTCGGTGGCATCTACGGTGGCGTCTTCACACCCACCGAGGCCGGTGCAGTGTCGTGTGTGGCCGCGATGTTGCTGGGTTTCGTCGTCTACCGGTCGCTGACCGTGCCCGGCTTCGCCAGGACGCTGCGTACCGCAGCGGTGACCACCGCGGGACTGCTGATCATCCTGGCTGCGGGCACCCTGTTCTCACGATGGCTCACGCTGTCGCGGGTCAACGCCGAACTGGCGGCATTCGTGGCCGAATATGCTTCCAGCGCCGCCGTTTTCCTCATCCTGGCCAACGTCGTGGTGGCCGCGGTGGCCCTGTTCGTCGAAGAGAACACCACGATCATCATCCTGGCTCCCCTGCTGGTGCCCATCGCCACCGAACTGGGGATCGACCCTGTGCATTTCGGCGCCATCATGGTGGTCAACATGGGCATCTCGCTGTCGATGCCGCCCATGGCGCCCAACCTCTTCGTCGCCGCCAAGGTGTGCGGCGCGTCGTTCACCCGGATGACGAGGCCGACGTTGATCTTCCTCGGCTGCGCGGCCCTGCCGGTGCTCATCCTGGTGAACATGTTCCCCGACATGGTCCTCTTCTTCCGCTAAATCAGCCCACCTACACAGGAGATGAACTCATGAACATCAACGGACGCGGTGTGGGATCAGCCGCCGTGGCGGGAATGCTCGCCGTCGCGCTGACCGCATGTGGAGGAGGCGGCGGGGCGCCGGGCGGGGGCGGAGACGGCGCAGCGGCTGCCGGCCCAGCGGTCAGCATGAACCTCGGTCACGTGTTCCCCGAAGATTCCGAGATCGACAACGCCGCTGATGCTTTCGCTGCCGCAGTGGCGGAACGCTCCGGTGGCTCCATCACCATCAATGTCTTTCCGGGCGGTCAGATCGGCAGTGACGAGGAGATGGCCACCGCACTGAACGGAGGCACGCAGGAAGCAGCCATCCTCAGCCAGGGTTCCAGCGGCTTCGGCCACCGGGTGCAGCTGGGCAACTTGCCCTACCTGGTGAGCAACGAGGAAGAAGCCGACGCCCTGTTCTACGGCGACGGCTTCATCGCGGAATACGACAAGGAAACGCTGGCACAGAACGGCATTCACGGCCTCGAATTCGTCGAGAACGGTTTCCGGGCGCTGAGCAACCGGGTCAGGCCGGTGCGCACCCCCGCCGACGTGGCCAACCTCAAGATCCGGGTGCCCAGCTCAGATCAGCTGATCCAGATCTTCAACCTGTGGAACGCTCAACCCACCGCGATCCCCTTCCCCGAGCTGTACACCGCCCTGGAACAGGGCACCGTCGACGGCCAGGAGAACGGCGTCACCCTGTTCCGGGACTCGAACTTCGCCGAAGTACAGCCGTATTTCACCGACAATCGGTACACCTACGCCACGGCGGTGTTCTGCGTCTCGCAGATGATCTGGGGCGGCCTGGCCCCCGAGCAACAGACCATCTTGCAGGAAGAGGCCGAGAAAGCCAGTTTGGCGCAACGCGACACCGTGCGAGGCGAGAACCAGGCCGCTCTTGACGAACTCGCCGGCCAGATCGAGGTGATCCAGCTCTCCGACGCCGATTTCCAGGTGTGGCGCGACAGCGTCCAGCCCATCTACGACCAGGCTCGTGACACGTTCGGCGGTGAGACCATCGACAGCCTGCTGGCCGCGGTCGAGGAAGCGCGCCGCTGACGTGCGCACCCTGACCCAGGCGCTCGAAGAGCAGGCCAGCCATGCCGGCGACAGGCCGTTCCTGCAGTGGACCGACCACGAGCCGTTGGGTTACGCCCAGGTGTACGACGAGGTGCGCCGGTACGCCGGCGGCCTCGCCGGACTGGGTGTCGACGCCGGCGACACCGTGTTGATGATGCTGCCCAACAGTCTGGACCTGGTACGGATCTGGTTCGCCTGCAATGCCATCGGCGCCCTCGAGGTTCCGGTGAACACCTTCCTGCGCGGTGCGTTCCTACAGCACGTCCTCACCGACGCGCAGGCACGGGTGCTCGTCATCGACACCGACCACCTGCCGTACCTGGCCGAGATCACCCTGCCGCCGGAGCTGGACACCCTCGTGGTGGTGGGTGGGACCGGGCCGATGCCGGCTGGGCTGCGGATGGTGCCGATCACAGACCTGGCCGCCGCCACCCCGGTCGACACGCTGCGTCCGGCCGCACCCGGCGACCTGTCCGCGATCTACTACACCTCGGGCACCACCGGGGCGGCCAAAGGCATCATGTTCACCTACGGCCAGGGCTGCGTCACCGCAGCCAACTATCTCGAAGCCACCGGGGCCACCGGTGACGACGTGTTCTTCTGTTGCATGCCGCTGTTCCACAGCAACGCCCAGATCCTGCAGGTGCTGGCGCCGCTGCTGGTCGGCGCGCGGGTGTCGATCTGGCCGGAGTTCAGCGCCTCTCGGTGGCTGGACCAGGTGCGCTCGGTCGGCGCCACCGTCACCAACACCCTGGGGGTGATGAGTGAGTTCGTGCATCGGCAGCCGGCCCGGTCCGATGACGCGGACAACCCGCTGCGCATCGTGCAGACCATTCCGGCACCGGCGGCGATCGTCGGGGACTTCGAGCAGCGCTTCGGAGTCACCTGCATCGACGGGTACGGACTGACCGACGTCGGCATGGTGGCATTCCGCCGCCACGACGAGCCGCTGGTCGCCGGCAGCAGCGGTACGCCGATGGCCACCTTCGAACTGATGATCGCCGATCCCGACACCGACGTGGCGCTACCTGCCGGCGAGATCGGCGAGATCCTGCTGCGGCCGTGCGTCGCCGACGGGTTCATGCGCGGCTACTGGAACCGGCCCGAGGCCACCATCAAGGCCTGGCGCAACCTGTGGTTCCACACCGGCGACGCCGGGTTCCTGGATTCGGCGGGACGGCTGCACTTCTGCGACCGGTTGGGGGACTCGATCCGGGTGCGCGGGGAGAACATCTCCTCGGCCGAGATCGAAGCGGTGGCCGCCCGCCATCCGGCTGTCGTCCAATGTGCGGCTGTCGCAGTGCCGTCCGACGTCGGCGATTACGACGTGCTACTGGCCGTGGTCGTGGCGCCGGGGCACGACCTGCACCCCGCCGACCTGGTCCGGTTCTGCGAAGGGCGGATGCCGTACTTCGCCGTGCCCCGTTATGTCGAACTGCTGGAGGAACTTCCGATGACTGCCACACAGAAGGTACGCAAGGTCGTGTTGCGTGACCGCGGCGTGCAGGCCGGCACCTGGGACCGGGTGGCGGCCGGGCTGGTGGTGACCAGGTGAACGGCTGGCAGCTGTGCATCGACCGCACCGACCCCGGCCGGACCGAGCTCCGCGACGCCGAGGTTCCGGAAGCCGGTGCAGGGCAGGCGGTGTTGCGCACCAGCCTGGTGGCGGTCACCGCCAACACCACCGCGTACGCCGAACTCGGCGAGTCCCTGCGCTATTTCGACTTCTTCCCCACCGGCGACACGACGTGGGGGGTGAGCCCGATGTGGGGGTTCGCCGACGTCGTGGCCAGCGAGACCCGCGGTATCGAGCCGGGAACACGGTTCTACGGGTTCGTGCCATCGGCCAGTCACGCGGTGGTCACGCCGCAGTTGGTGACCGAGGGCCGCTTTCGTGATGTCGGCGGGGTCCGCGATGAGCTGCCACCGTCCTACAGCAACTATCTGGCCACCACTCATGATCGCGGCTGGTTCCCGCCTGATCGTGAGGACCTGCAGGTGGTGTTCCGTCCGCTTTTCATCACCTCGTGGGCCCTGGCGGACTGGTTGAGCGACAGCGACGCGTTGGGGGTGGATCGGGTGGTGATCTCGTCGGCGTCGAGCAAGACCGCATTCGGCGCCGCCTACCTGTTGGCCCGCAACGACCGCCGCCCGCGAACCATCGGCCTGACCTCACCCGCCAACCGCGACTATGTCACCGACCTCGGGGTCTACGACGAGGTGATCGGCTACGACGACGTGGACGCCCTGACCCCGGTAGGCACCAGTCTGTACGTCGACCTGGCCGGCAGTGCTGTTCTGCGCGCCGGCCTGCGGGCCGGCCTCGGTGCCAGTCTGGTGCGGGAGGTCGTGGTGGGCCTTACACATCACGAGGGACTTCCGTCCGCCGGTTCGACGTCGGCACCCGAGTTCTGGTTCGCTCCCGATCACCTCAAGCGCCGCGGACAGGACTGGGGGCCCGGGATTCTGCATACGCGCTTCAGCGAGGACTACCGAGCCGCGCTACCCGCCCTGGCCCGGTCGGTACACGTCGAACAGGTTGCCGGGCCGGAGGCGCTGCAGCAGGCATGGCATGGCGTCCTGGGCAACACCGCGGCAGCGGGCGTGACACCGGTGGTGCACCTGTGAGGCCCAACCAGGTTCGCGCGGCACTGGGCGCCGGGCGTCCGGCCTGGGGTACTTGGGTGCAAACCCGAAGCGTCGAGGCTGCCGAGGCCGCGGCGGCCACCGGCTACGACTTCGTGGTCATCGACATGCAGCACGGCGCGCACTCCATCGGCGAGGCAGCCGATCTGATCCGTGCGGTCAACGGCCACAACGTATCTGCGGTGGTGAGGCTGCCCGAGTGCTCCCCCCGTCTGGTCAGCCACCTACTCGACGCCGGCGCCCACGGGGTGCTGGCACCCGAGCTGCGCAGTGCCGATGACGCGCGCCGGGTGGTTGCAGCCGCGCAGTACGCGCCCGCCGGTACCCGGGGTGGCTGCCCGACCGTGCAGGCCACCGCGCACGGGGCCCTGCCCTGGGCGCAGTACCGGGCCTGGGCCGCTGACGAGGTGATGGTGTGGGGTCTGATCGAGACACCCGAGGCGGTTTCGGCCATCGCCCAGATCGTCGAGACCGGTCTGCACGCCGTCGTGCTCGGCCCGTTCGACCTCTCGGTGGCCATGGGCCACGGTGGGGACGTCGACCATCCCGAGGTGGTGGACGCGCTTGCGGCAGTGACGAAGACGGCAGCAGCCGCTGGGGTCGAGACGGTCGCTGTGCTGTTCGACGAGGTACCTCACGTCGCAGCCGGAGCCCGGCGCTGGCTGGATCACGGCTGCCGCATCATCACAGCATCGTCGGATCGGTGGTGCCTGACCCAGGGCTGGGCCGGTGCACTGTCGCGACTGCGGTCACTGGACTGATCGCCTCATGAACAACACACCGGGGCAGGCGGACCAGCTTGTCGATCATGGCCGCCGATCCCAAGCTCAGTGACCTCGGCGGGCGGATCCGCGCCCTGCGCACCGAGGCCGGCCTGACCGTGCGGGACCTTGCCGACCATCTGCACGTCAGCCCGGCCACCGTCAGCGCGATCGAGAACGGGCGCACCGGGATCAGCGCCGTACGGATCGCCGAAGTGGCTGCGCTGCTGAACACGCCGGTGGACACCCTGCTCAACCCCGCAGGCGCCGCACCGGCGGTGCGCGTTCGCGCCGACGACAGCGACCACGCGCAGGACTGGCGACGCTTCGAACCCCTGGTGCTGGAGCAGCCGCTGCGGGCCGCGTTGGAGCACTTCAGCGAGGTCGGCTATCACGCCACCACCATGCGTGAGCTCGCGGACCGGGCCAACATGTCCGTGCCCGGCATCTACCACTACTACAGCGGCAAGGAACAACTGCTGGCAGCACTGCTGGACCTCACGCTCGACGATGTGCTCGATCGGTGCGGGCGCGCCATTGCGGCCGGCGGCTCGTCCGTCGAGCGGTTCACCAACCTGGTCGAATGCATGGCGCTGTTCCACGCCCACCGCGCCAAGCTCGGCATCGTCGCCGCGGGAGAGGCCCGCGGACTCACCGGCGAGGCCGCCGAACGGGTGCGCACCCGCGGCCGCGCCGTCCAGCACCTGTTCAAAGCCCAGGTGCTGCAGGGCTGCGCCAGCGGCGCGTTCGGCACTCAGAACCCGGAGGAGGCTGCGCTGGCGGTGCAGGACATGTGCGTCGGACTGGCCCGCTGGTTCACCGAGGGCGGTCGGCTGAACGCCGAGCAGATCGCCGCCCAATACGCGGAATTCGCGCTCAATCTGGTGGAGTGCCGCCGATGAGCTGATCGGCGGCCGACCGCGCCAGGGCGTGGTCCAGTTCCGGCGCCGGCGCGCCACCGATGCCCACGGCCCCGAGCAGCCTATTGTCGGAATCCCGCAGCGCCACCGCGCCCGGAAGCGGAGTGAATGTCCGGCCTTCCCCGGCGGCGGTGTGCAGACCGTACAGCGGCTGCCCCGGTTGGACGAGCGCGACGAGATCGGCGGTGTCGAAGCCAAATGATGCGGACGTGAGAGCCTTTGCCTGCGAGGACAACACGCTGCCGAGCGTGCTGCCCGGCTGACGGGCAAAAAACACCAGGTTGCCGTGCTGGTCGACGACGGCCACGCTGATCGCCACCCCCTGGGAGGCAGCATCCTGCAGGGCACGATCGGCGACGGACCGGGCGTCGGCGAGCGACAGTTCGGTCATACTCACACCGCCATGAGATAGCCACCGTCGACGCGGATCGCGTCAGCGGTGTGGAAGTCGGAAGCCGAGGACGCGAGATACACGCAGATGCCGGCGATCTCGTCCGGCTGGGCGTGACGGCGCGCGATGCTTCGCTCGGCCAACCGTGGCCGGATGTCGTCGTTGCCGAGCTCAGGCACTGTCATCTCGGTTTCGACCCATCCCGGCAGCACGGCGTTGCACTGGACGTTGTAGCGGGCCAATGCCGCGGCGGTGCTGCGCGACAAGCCCAGAAGCCCGGTCTTGGCGGCGGAATAGGCCGGGGCCCGCGACATTCCGGCGACGGCGCCGAGCGAGGAGACCAGGATGATCTTGCCGTGCCGCTGCTCCTTGAAGCCCGGCACACACGCGGTGACGCACCGCCATGGCCCGGTCAGATTGGTGTTGATGACGTCGTCCCAGGTGGCTTCGTCCACCTCGTCGTAGCGCACCCCTTCACCCGGCCTGCCCGCGTTGGCCACCAGGACATCGATGCCGCCCAGCATCTCATTGGTGGTCGCGGCCGCGGCCTGGACCGAGTCGGACGAGGTGACGTCACAGACCACCGCGACACCGCCGATCTCCTCGGCCATGGCGTCGAGGGCAACGCGATCACGTCCCCACACCGCGACCCGAGCTCCCGCGGCGGCGTACTGTCTGCTGATCGCGGCGCCGATGCCCTTGGCACCGCCGGTCACCACAGCGCGGCGGCCGTCGAGCCGGATCCCGCCGCTCACAGCCCGCCCTCCGAGAGCTGGAACTCGGTTCGCTGCCCGCTCCAGGCGGGCACCCCTGCGCCTTGGACGGCCATGGCCACGAAACGGGATCCGAGCTCCTCCACCGACAGACCAGCGCCGGGTCGGTACCACTGCAGAGAGTGGTTCACCGCGCCCAGCAGGAACAACCGCAGCAGCGGATCGTCGGACACCAGACCGGCGTCCACCGCGTCGTCGATGACGCTCTGCCACAGCTGTTCGAAGGCGTCGCGGATTCGCACCACCCGTTGCCGCTCATCGGCGTCGAGGCGGTGGAATTCGCGCAGTGCCACCGTCACGAACGGACGCGAATCGCCGTGCAGCGCCTCGAGATGTGCCACCACCAGGACCCGTAGCCGTTCCAGCGGATCGGTGACACTCTGCAGCCGCGCCCGGACGTGCGCATCAGGACGGACGGTGCCCTCCGCCACCGCGGCCACAAGCAGCTCACGCTTGGAGGCGAACCTGTTGAAGAGGCTGCCCGTGGACATGCCGCACCGCTCCGCGATCTGGCGGACGGTGGCGGCGGCGAAGCCGGATTCCGCGAACTGATCCGCGGCGGCTATGAGCACCCGGTCCTCACCCTGTGGTTTCATGGCCGGCCCTCCTGTCCTCCTCTGCGGCTGCGTAGAAACCGCCGCCGGACTTCTGACCGTACCGCCCCTGTGCCACCAGATCGGCCAGCAACGGCGGCGGGGTGAACCGGTCACCGCCGTAATGCTCCGACAGTGCCGTGGAGACCTTCAGTGCGGTGTCGAGCCCGGCGAGATCCAGCGTGGCGATGGGCCCCATCTTGTGGCCGTACATGAGCTGCGCGACGGCGTCGACCTCGGCCGGGCTGGCTATTCCCTCGTCGACCAGCCGGGCGGCCTCCATGAAGAGCGCGGTGCTCATCCGATTGGAGATGAAGCCCGGAACGTCCTTGCGACACACCACGAATTGCCGGTTGTTGGACTCCAGATATCGCTGGGTGGCTTCCAGGGTGGCCCTCGACGTGGCCGGGGCGAGGATGATCTCGACCAGCATCATCAGCGGAGGCGGATTCGACCAGTGCACCCCGATCACGCGCTCGGGGCGCAGGCAGTGCTGACCGACGCTCTCGATGCGGAACTGCGAGGTGTTGGTGCCCAACACCACATCCTCGGCACACAGCTTTCCGAGACGTTCGAAGAGCTGTTGTTTGGGCGTCAGGTCCTCGACGATGGCCTCGATCACGAAGTCGGCCCGTTGCGCCGCGGCGTCGAGGTCCAGATCCAGGGTCAGGTTGTCGCGGGCGGTGTCGGCGACATCATCGGTGATCCTCCCCGAACGCTGCAGCCGGGCCAGGCTGTCCTGGATCCGGGCGTCGGCGGCTGCCAGGGCGCTCTCGGAGGTGTCGATCAGTGTGACCTCGAACCCGGACTGGGCCGCAACCTGGGCTATGCCGCTGCCCATCAGTCCCGAACCCACCACGAGCACGTTGTGCACCTGTCTCATCGGGCGGGTTCCGCGTCGAGCGTGGGACCGAAGATGGAGATGAACGAGATGAACTCGCCGGGCAACCCACCCATGTTGTGCGCCAGTCCCAATCGGGGTTCGGGCAACTGGCGGCTGCCCGCCTCACCGCGGAACTGCAGCCACAGCTCGTAGATCATCCGCAGCCCACTGGCGCCGACCGGGTGCCCGAATGACTTGAGCCCGCCATCGGGATTGACCGGCAGGGCGCCGGTCAGGTCGTAGCGACCGTCGAGGACGTCGCGCCACGC